>JBDTRN010000010.1:0-25525 GCA_039931715.1 Betaproteobacteria bacterium | reverse complement strand
AGCCAGTCGGGAATCGGGTACGAACCCACCACGGTGGTCTGAATGCGGGGTGCTTTGCTCACGGATTCTCCTCTGGAATGGGTGCCTGGATGCGAGCGCCGATTATAATCAGCGCGGCCCCGCCCGCAGCGGCGGCAATTCACCAAATGGGTAAATGCTCGGGTTGATCCGCTCTCAGGGGAGGTTACATCGGCATGGCAGGCATTCCGGACGGTTTCGCAGATGTCGAGGCGCTCGAGGATTTCATGACCGCGCCTTCGGCCGCACTGCAAAAGGACCTCGCCGGCCTTGGCGGCGATCTCATGGTGCTGGGTGTGGGCGGGAAGATGGGCCCGACGCTCGCGCGCATGGCCCGTCGCGCCGCGCCGGGAAAACGCGTCATCGGCGTAGCGCGTTTTTCCGAGAAGGGCCTGCGCGAAAAGCTCGAATCGCAGGGCATCGTATGCATCGCCTGCGACCTGCTCGACCGGGTGGCGCTCGAGCGCCTGCCGGCCGCGGCGAACATCGTGTTCATGGCCGGGCACAAGTTTGGCGCCGCCGGGAACCCCGATTTCACCTGGGCCATGAACGCCGCAGTGCCTTTCATGGTGGCCGAAACCTTCACCAAGGCGCGTTTCTCGGTTTTTTCCACCGCCTGCGTGTACCCGTTCGCCGACGTCAATGGCAAGGGCGCCGCGGAAACCATGCCCCGCCTGCCGCCACCCGGCGATTACGCGAGTTCGTGCGTAGGACGCGAGATGATGTTCGAGTACGCCTCGCGCAAGCACGGCAATCCCGCCGCGCTCGTGCGCCTCGAATACGCGATCGACATGCGTTACGGCGTTTTGCACGATGTGGCCAGCAAGGTCTTTGCCGGACAGCCGGTCGACGTCACCATGGGGCATGTGAATGTCATCTGGCAGGGCGAAGCCAACGAGCAGGCGCTGCGCCTGCTGGCGCACGCAACGTCGCCCGCGTCGGCATTCAACGTTTCCGGGCCCGACGTGGTCAGCGTGCGCTGGCTGGCCGACGAGTTCGGCAAGCGGTTTGGCAAACCCGCCGTGGTGACCGGTACCGAAGCGCCGACGGCATGGCTGGTGGATACGACGCGTACCCAGGAACTCCTCGGCACGCCGAACGTGCCGCTTGCCAGGATGATCGACTGGGTGGCCGACTGGGTGGGGCGCAGCATGCCGAGCCTGGGCAAGGAAACCCACTTCTCGACCCGCGATGGCAAGTACTGAAGGCGGCGGCGTGGCTGGCGTCGGGGCACTGGCCGGTACCCCGCTCGGCGTGCGGCACATCCCCGGGTGCGTGGCCCTGAGCGCCGAGGCGCGCTGGAACCAGACCGCCGACGACTGGCAGATGATGCTCTCGCTCGGGCAGGGCTTCGGTCTCGTCGATCCCGGTGGCACCCTCGTCGCGACGTCGCTTGCGTTGCCCTTCGAGTCGGGCGGCTTTGGCTGGATCAGCATGGTTCTGGTGACCGAAAGCCAGCGACGCAAGGGATTGGCTACCCACCTGATGCAGGCTGCCATCGCTTCGCTGCAGGCCAAGGGCCTTGTGGCGATCCTCGATGCAACGCCCGCCGGCCGCGAGGTCTACCGTGTGCTCGGATTCGCCGACACATGGGGCATCGAACGCATGGAGTGCCTCGCCGCGCCGATCCTTCCGCCCGCGCCGCCGGTAGCCATCCGGCGCATGACCGACGCGGACTGGCCGGAGGTGTGCGCGCTGGACGCGCAGGCATTCCGCGCCGACCGCACCGGATTGATCGCATCGTTGCGCCATCGCCTGCCGCAGGCCGCCCTGGTGGCCGAGTCGAACGGTCGAATTGCAGGATTTCTCCTCGGACGCGACGGGCGCCTCGCCAACGACCTCGGCCCCTGCGTGGCGAATGAGGAAGACATCGCAATCGCGCTGCTCGCCCGGGCGCTCGCCGAAGTGAGCGCGCCGGTGTTCCTCGACATGCCGGCACCGCACGCGGCGCTCGGCGCGTGGCTGCGCGCAGCGGGCTTCACGCTGCAGCGCCCGTACACGCGCATGCTGCTCAATCGCGACCAGCCCTGCAACGACGTGAGCCGGCTGTTCGCCATCGCCGGACCGGAACTGGGCTAGCGCGCCCAGGACCGCGGCGTGCAATTTTCCGTCCGTGATTGGTGGGCGCGGCGCTTCCCCGGCCGGGCCGCAGATAATCCGCGCACGCTGGTGGAAAGGGGTATCGCCGCCGAAGAGGCAGGCCGGCTGGACGAAGCGCTGGAATGCTATCGGCAGGCGGTGCGCGACGACCCTGCCCACGCGGGCGCGCACTTCAATCTCGGCCTGCTATTGCTCGGACGTGCCGACTACGCGGCGGCGGAGGGTGAGCTGCGCCATGCGCTGCGCCTCAAGGACGGCTTCGCGGAAGCCTGGGTCGCGCTGGCCGAAGTCCAGCAGGGGCGTGGCGAGGCCGACACAGCACTCGCCTCGCTCGAAAGCGCCATCGCGATTCAACCGAACTATGTGGGCGCGCTCATGAATGCCGGTGCCCTGCTGGCCGGGGCCGGACGCCTGGCCGACGCGGAAGCCATGCATCGCCGTGTCATTTCGCTTGCGCCGGATTCGGCCGGCGCACACAACGACTTCGGCACCTTCCTGATGGCATTGGGGCGCCGCAGCGAGGCGGAAGCGTGCTTTCGCCGCACGCTCGCGCTCAAGCCCGCATCGGCGATCGCGCACTCCAACCTCGCCAATGCGTTGCGCGAACTGGGGCGCAACGCCGAAGCCGAAGCGTGCGCGCGAGAAGCGATCCGCCTGCAACCCGACCTGCCCGAGGCGCACAACCATTTGGGCAATGCGCTGCAGGCGCAGGGGTGCGCTTCGGCTTCGGCGGCGAGCCTGCGCCGCGCGATCGAGCTCAGGCCGCAATACCGGGAGGCGCACAACAGCCTGGGCAACAGCCTTAAGGACCTCGGCCGTATCGAGGAAGCCGAGGCTGCCTACCAGCAGGCGCTCGCGCTAGATCCTGCCGACCGCGACGCGCGCGGCAACTACCTCCTCGCGCTCAATTACACCTGCGCGCACTCGCGTGCCGAAGTGCATGCCGAGCACCTCGCGTGGGCGCGCCGGCACGCCGATCCCCTTGGGTCATCGACCGACGTATTCCCGAATTCGCGCGAGCCCGGCCGGCGCTTGCGCATCGGTTACGTGTCGGGCGACTTTCGTCGCCACTCGGTGGCTTATTTCATCGAGCCCGTCCTCGCCTTGCACGAGCGAGCCGCGTTCGAGGTGTATTGCTATTCCAACGTTGCCTTCCCCGATCCCATGACGGCGCGCCTGCTCAGCCGGGCGGACCATGCGCGCGACATCACCGGCCTCGCGGACGAAACGGCTGCGCACCTCGTGCGCGAAGATCGCATCGACCTGCTGGTCGACCTCTCCGGGCACACCGCCGGCCATCGCCTCGGCATCTTTGCGCGCAAGCCCGCGCCGGTGCAGGTCAGCTACCTGGGTTACCCGAATACCACCGGGATGCAGGCGATCGACTGGCGCATCACCGATGTGCACGCTGACCCGACCGGCGAGGGCGATGCCTTCCACAGCGAGCGCCTGTTCAGGCTCGCCGCGACGTTCCTCGCCTTCCAGCCGCCTGCGGAAGCGCCTGCGGTGCAGTCGCCGCCTTCGGTCGCCGCCGGCGTCACGACGTTCGGCTCATTCAACGTGCTCGCCAAGGTCACCCCAGAGGTGGTTCGCACCTGGGCCGGAATCCTGCTGCGCGTTTCCGGCAGCCGGTTGCTCCTTAAGGCGCATGGCCTCGGCGACGTCGAGTCGCGCGCAGGAGTCATCGCCGCATTCACGCACCATGGGGTAGAAGCCGACCGCCTGACCGTGCTGGCGGCGGATGGCTCGCTGCATGCCCACCTCGATCGCTATCACGAAATGGACATCGCACTTGATCCCTTCCCCTACAACGGGACGACTACGTCGCTCGAGGCACTGTGGATGGGCGTGCCGCTGGTCACGCTGCGTGGTGACCGCCACGCAGCGCGCGTCGGGGCGAGCGTGCTCGACAATCTCGGCCTGCCCGAGCTGGTCGCGGAGGATGAGCGCGAATACGCCGATCTCGCGGTAAGGCTGGCGGGCGATGCGCGCCGTCTTGCCGGGTTGCGCGCCGGCATGCGCGCGCGCGTGGCGGCCTCGCCGTTGATGGATCGCGCCGGATTCATGCGTGCCCTCGAGGGTTCCTACCGCGCGATGTGGCGGCAATGGTGCGAGCGTTCAGGCGATCCGGTTGAACCATGACACCGACAGCAGCGCCGCGCACAGCGCGAGGACGGCGCCGAGCGCCGCAAAGAGGGCGGTCACCTCCATCATCTGGCGCCTTTCCAGAACCAGCTTCGAGCTCAGCTTGCGGTAGATCTTCTTGAGCGATGCGGCATCGCCGGCGCGGAAATACTCGGCGCGCGTGGTGGCGGCAATCTTCTTCAGCGCTTCCTCGTCGAGGCGCACGCGCATCGACCACCCGTTCGAGCTGAGGGTCGCGCCTTCCGGCGTGCCGACGCCCACCGTGAACACCCTCACCCCATGCTCGGCGGCGATGGTGGCCATCGCGAGCGGATCGGGCCCCATGTTGCTCTGCCCGTCGGAGAGCAGCACGATCACCGCCGAGGCGTTCGCGCCGGGCGCGAGCGGTTTGAAATCGGCAGCGCCCGGCCTCGGGTAAATTCCGCCGGGCGGGAACGGCGGCTTGCCAGAGAGGATATGCGCTGCATCGATGCCAGCTTCGGGCAGCAGGGTCGCCAGCGCGATCACCAGCCCGCTGCCCAGGGCGGTACCACGCTGCAGCTGGAACCGGTCGATCGCCTCGACGACCTTGTCGCGGTTGTCGGTCGGGGCCTGGGCCACCGCGGCCGACGCGGCCACCGAGACCACACCGATCTTCACCTTGCCGGGCTGCTCTTCGATAAAGGCTTTGGCCGCATTGCGCGCCGCGGTGATGCGGTCGGGCGCAATGTCGGTGGCCTTCATGCTGCCGGACACGTCCATCGCGAGGATCACGCTTTCGGCTCGCGCAGGCAGCACGAGCGCCGCCTGCGGCCGCGCCACCGCGAACAGCAGCGCGGCGAGGCCGAGGAACATCAACACCGGCGGAATCAGGCGCTGCGCGCGCGCCGCCCGGCCAGCCGGGCGCGCAGGTACGGCGAGGCCCGCGTAGCGCACCGTGCCCCTCTTCGCGCGTACCGCATGCCACGCCTGGGCCAGGCCCAGCAGCGGCAGCGCCGCAAGCAGCCACAGCATCGAGGGCCATTGCAGCGTGATCGAAGTGGGGTCGATCATGCGTTCTTCGCGGCTGCTGCGGCGGGGCTCGCGCCAGCCGCGAGCTGGCTGCGCTGCTTGCGCATGCGCGAAAATCGCAGCAGCGCGCCGTCGATCGGCCCGTCGGTCGACAGTTCGAGGCAGTCCACCCCGGCGCGCGCCAACGCGTCGCGCAGGCCCTGCTCGCGCTCGGCCGCTGCCTTGGCGAAGCGGGCGCGAAAGCCGCGGTCGTGGGTATCTACGAAGAGCTGCTCGCCGCTTTCGGCATCCTGCATGACCACCATGCCGAGATCGGGGAGTGCGCGCTCGAGCGGGTCGCACAGGCGCACCGCGGTGATCTCGTGCCGGCGCGCGAGCATGCCCAAGGCGCGCTCCCAGCCGGGCCGGCTGACGAAATCCGAGATCAGGAAAACCGCGGCGCGCCGTTTGATGGCCGGCTGGGCCCGCGCGAGTAATTCGCCAAGGTCGGTTTCGTGCGCGATTTCGTGTCCGCCCTCGGACCCGGTTTCGTATGCCGCGGACACTTCGCGCAGCCGCGGGCCTGCTTTGCCGGCCGGCGGACGCAACATGCTGTCGAGCATGTGGAGCACATGCATGCGCCCGCCGCGCGCTGGTACCACGGCCCCTGGAGCGCGACCGGTGCCGCGATAGAAAACCGCCCCGACGCGGTTGCCTCGCCGCGTGAGCACGCGCGCGAGCACCGCCACGAAGTCGGTGGCGAGCATGGCCTTGCGCACGCCCTGCGAGCCGAAATCGAGCGACCCGCTGAGGTCGACCAGGAACCACGCGGCCACTTCGCGATCCTCCTGGAATTCGCGCACGTAAGGCACCTGCATGCGCGCCGTGACGTTCCAGTCGATATAGCGCACGTCATCGTCGGCCTGGTACTCGTGCAGGTCGGCGAAATCCATGCCGAAGCCGCGAAACAGCGTGCGATAGTCGCCCTGCAGCGCGCCTTCGAGGCGGCGGATGACGGTCCATTCGAGCCGCCGCAGCAGCCGCTCGGCGTCGACGGCGGCGCGAACCCCAGCGCCGAGCCCTGGGCGAACCCCATCGCCGTGAGGTGGGCGAACCCCAGCGCCGTGCGCGCTGTCCGCCATCGGCTCAGGCCGCCGCGACCTGCACGTGGGTGGCGAGCGGCTTCTCCGGCACCGGCACCGCCTTCAACACCTTCATCACAAGTGCATCGGCGCTGAGGCCGTCGGAGAGCGCCTCGTACGAAAGCACCAGCCGGTGACGGAACACGTCCGGCACGAGGTCGGTCACGTCTTCGGGCAGCACATATGTGCGCCCCCGCAGGAAGGCCAGCGCGCGCGCGCCCTCGATAAGGTGGATGGTGGCGCGCGGGCTCGCGCCGAAAGTGATGTAACGCGCGAAATCCTTTAGGCCGAACCGGCCCGGGTCGCGCGTGGCGCCCACCAGCTTGACCGCGTAGGTCACCAGGCCCGGGTCCACATAACAGTTGCGGCATTCCGCCTGCAGCACGCTCAATTGTTCCGTCGTGGCTGCGGCGGTGACCTCGATCGCCGGGCCGGTCACGCGCTGCACGATCGCGAATTCTTCGGCCTCACTGGGATAGCCGACCAGCACCTTCATCATGAAGCGGTCGATCTGCGCCTCGGGCAGCGGGTAGGTGCCCTCGGTTTCGATCGGGTTCTGTGTGGCCATGACGAGGAACGGGTCGGGCACGCGATGAGTCTCGCCCGCGATCGTGACCTGCCTTTCCTGCATGACTTCCAGGAGCGCGCTTTGCACCTTGGCGGGCGCGCGGTTGATCTCGTCGGCCAGCAGCAGGTTGGTGAACACCGGCCCGAGCGAAGTGCCGAACTCGCCCGATTTCTGGTTGTAGATGCGTGTGCCTATCAGGTCGGCCGGCAGCAGGTCGGGGGTGAACTGGATGCGCTTGAACTGGCCGCGAACCGCGCGAGCGAGCGTTTTCACCGTGAGCGTCTTGGCAAGGCCGGGCACGCCTTCGACCAGCAGGTGGCCCTGCGCGAGAATGGCCACCAGCACGCGCTCGAGGAAGTGGTCCTGGCCGACCACTACGCGCTTGACCTCGTACAGCACGCGCTCCATGAGTGAGGCGGCTTGCGCCGGGTCGGCCTTGCCTGCCCATGCGTCGGATTGGTTAGTGGGGATCATGCCGGTTCTCCTTAGAAAGGCGGTATGCCGACTGCCGCGCCTGCGCTCTCGATGGTGGCCGCAAAGCCGATGCCGATGAACGTCCCGGCCTTGGTCGGGTTGAGGATGGCGGTGACGATGCCGACGACCTCGCCGCCCATGGTCACCAGCGGTCCGCCCGAGTTGCCCGGGTTGGCTGCCGCGTCGAACTGGATCAGGCCCTTCAGCGAGCGCTGCCCCAGGATCGAATGGAATTCCCGGTTCAGGCCCGACACGACGCCGGCCGATACGGAAGGACCGATGCCGTAGGGAAACCCGACCGCCACCACTTCGTCGCCGGGCTGCAGGCGCGCGGTCGACCCGAGCGTCGCCGCAGGCAAGTCGTCGGGAATGGTCTTTGCACGGATCACGGCGAGGTCGTTGTCGGGCTGGGCGCCGACGAACTCGGCTTCGGACTCCATGCCATCGTAGAAAGTCACCGTCACCCTGCGCGCGCCCTGCACGACGTGCAGGTTGGTGAGGATGGTGCCGTTGTCGACGATCACCACCCCGGTGCCGACGCCGCGGGGAGTGTCGGCGCTGGCCGGGTCGCGGGGGTCATCGTAGTAGCCGCGCACGCGCACTACCGCCTCGCGTACCGATTCGGCCGCCTTGGCCGCGCGCGAGGGGAGGGTCTTGTTTTCGAGGGTGTGCAGCACCGCGGCGTCGATGTCCTCTTGCGCCAATTCGTGTGCCGCGGGCTGGAAATAGAGCACTGCAGCGGCTGCGATGCCCGCAATCAGTGCGCCCGAAGCGAACAGGACGGTGCGTTCGAATCGCGATGCCCGTGCCCGGAAGCGGGCCCGCCAGCCGGGGCGCGGCGCAGTTGCGATCCCACCGCCGCTTTCCGCTGGCGCAGGCGCGGCGGCGGGGCGAGACGGGCTGCTGCTGTAGAGCGCTGCTCGCTTCATCGTGCCGCCAAATTAACATGCTGGCGCGTGCCGGTATACGCGCGGCTCGTGTTTCAGCGATGATAAAGTCCCGGCGTATCCCCGCACAGGAATCCCCGATGCGTTTCCTCTGGCCGGACGTGCTCTGGCTGCTCCTGGTCCTGCCGCTCCTGGCAGGCGCCTATGTGCATGCCCTGCGCCGCAGGAAGAAGGAAGCGATCCGCTACACCAACCTCGCCATGGTGCGTGCCGCCATCGGCCCGGGACAGGGCATCCGCCGCCACCTCCCCCCGGCCCTGTTCCTCCTCGCGCTGGCGGTCGCGATCCTCGCCGCAGCACGGCCGATCGCGGTGGTTACGCTCCCGGCGCAGTTCCTCACCATCGTGCTGGCGATGGACGTGTCGCGCAGCATGCTCGCCTCCGACGTCGAGCCCACGAGGATCAGCGCCGCGCAGACCGCCGCCACCGCGTTCATCAACGACTTGCCGAAGAACGTGCGTCTGGGCATCGTCACTTTTGCCGGCACGGCCTCCATCGTGCAGTCGCCGACCGAGAACCGCGAGGAGATGCTCGCCGCCATCAGCAAATTCCAGCTGCAGCGCGCGACCGCTACGGGCAGCGGCCTCCTGCTGTCGTTGGCGACGCTGTTTCCCGACGAAGGCTTCGACCTTCAGGCGGCCATCTATGGCAGCGGATTTTCAAGCGGCGCCGCGCCGCTCGAGCGCCCGGCGAAGAAATCGGCCAAAAAAGAGCACAAGCCGGTGGCGCCGGGGTCGTACACCTCGGGCGCGGTGATCCTCATCAGCGATGGCCGGCGCACCACCGGGCCGGACCCGGTGGAAATCGCGCGCATTGCAGCCGACTACGGTGTGCGGGTGTTCACCGTCGGCTTCGGCACTATCGGTGGCGCGCTTGTCGGTTCGGAGGACTTTTCATTCTATGCGCGCCTCGACGAGCCCACCCTCAAGGCGGTCGCCGCCATCACCGGCGGCGAATACTTCCATGCCGGCACGGCCGCCGACTTGCGCAAGGTCTACGAGAGCCTCAACACCAAGTTCGCGCTTGAGCGCCGGGAGACCGAGGTGAGCGCCCTGTTCAGCGCGACGTCGGCACTGCTGATCGTGAGCGCGCTGGTGCTGTCGCTGCTGTGGTTCCGGCGGCGGGGATGAGGCGACCGCCCGAAACGCACGCAACTATTTCACCAGCACCACCGGCACATTGGCGCCGTGGAGGACTTTGGTGGCGACGGAGCCGACAACGAAACTTGCCGCGGCGCCCAGACCCCTCGTCCCCATCCAGATCATGTCGCATTCGCGTTTGATCGCCTCATTGCAGATCGTATCCGCAGTCGGACCGACGAGGATCGCTTCGACGTACGACAGCTTTGCGCTGTCCAGCAGAATTTTCGCCTTGGCCAGGCCAGTTTCGCCTTCTTCGCGGTAGTACTTGTCGAGCACATCTTTCGACGGCCCGCCACCCAGCAGTCCGCCGATCCCAGGCACTGGCAGGTGGACATAGGTCAGGTACACGACCGGACTTTCCTTCCACCGGGCGGCGTGCCGGATAAGGCCGGATACCGCGGCCAGGGAGTGCTCGGAACCGTCTACTGCCAGGAGGATGTTCATCGCGTGGTTGCTCTTTTGTCGGATGAGCGAACTTTAGCCAAGGTTACTGCGTGCGCTTTGACGTGCGTCAACTCATGGTTGCGGTTGGGTCGGGTCCGCGACCAAATCAGCCGAAGTCCAGGCAAAAGAGCCCGCGACGCAAGACGGAACCCACCCCGGTTGCACGGGCCAGGCCCACGAGACCGAAGCCGAGCACCACTGCGCCGGCCACCAACCGCACCGCGCGGCGTGTTGCGAACCGATGCACGTGGGAAAACGCCAAGCCGGCCAGCATCAGGTTGAGGACGGTACCCATGCCGAAAGCGAACATTGCGAGAGCGCCTCTGGTTGCACTCCCGGACGCCAGTGCTGTGACGAGCATTCCGTAGACCAGTCCGCACGGCAACCAGCCCCAAAGGCTGCCGGCGATGAATGCCCGGGCCGGCGTGTCGGCCGGCAGCCAGCGCGCCGCCGCCGGCTGGATGTGCCTCCACAGCGGGCCGCCCATGCGCTCCAATGTGGCCAGAACCGGGCTTAACCCCGCCAGATACAGTCCGGCCAGCACAAGCATGAGGTTGGCCGCGATGTACAGCGCGACTTGGATGTCGATCACGCCCGCCGCATACGCCCCGGCGCTGCCCGCCAGGCCTGCCATGCCGCCTGCGAGCGTATATGCGCCTACGCGCCCGAGATTGAAAATCCCGAGCATCGAAATCCGCGGGCGTTCGGTGCCTGCGCCGCCTTTGCGCACGATGCGCACGATCCCGGGTTGGGATGAAAACGCGGCGACAATTCCGCCGCACATACCCACGCAATGCACGCCCGAGACCGCGCCGAGCACGAATCCTGAAGCCATCAGGCTGGTAGTCGCCGACTCCATTCAAATGACCTTCGAGTAGCCGGCCCTGCGGCGGTTCTCGCGCAGATAGCGGTCGAACACCATGCAGATTGCGCGCACCAGCAGCCTGCCGCGCGGCGTGACGGCGATCCATTCGGAGTCAACGTCGACCAGCCCGTCGCGCTCGTATGGCCCGAGATCGGCCAGTTCGCTGGCGAAATACGTGTCGAAGTCGATCAGGTAAGCGAGCTCGATCGATTCTTTCGACAGCTTGAAATGACAGATCAACGCCTGAATCACCGCGCGGCGTACGAGGTCGTCCTGCGTGAGTTCGATGCCGCGAAGCACCGGCAGGCGTCCCCAGTCGATCGCGTCGTAGTACTCATCGAGTGTCTTGACGTTCTGGTAGTACGTTGGGCCGACGCGCCCGATGGCCGAGATGCCAAAAGAAAGCTGGTCGGCTTCGGCATGCGTCGAATAGCCCTGGAAATTGCGGTGCAGGCGTCCCTGCCGCTGCGCAACCGCGAGGGCGTCGCCGGGTTTTGCGAAGTGGTCCATGCCTATGTGGGTGTAGCCCGCCGCCATGAGCCGGTCAATGGCGCGCGTGAAGATCGCGATGCGCTCTTCCGCTTGCGGCAGTTCGGCATCGAGGATGCGGCGCTGCGGCTTGAAGACCGTCGGAAGATGCGCGTAGTTGTACAGGGCGATTCGGTCCGGCGACAGTGCGACGACGCGCTCCACCGTGTCCTCGAATCCGGCCAGGGTCTGCTTCGGGAGTCCGTAGATCAGGTCAAGGTTGACCGAGCGAAACCCGCTGGATCTCGCCTCCTCGACCGCCCGGCGGGTTTCATCCTCGGTCTGAATGCGATTGACCGCCTTTTGCACCGCAGGATCGAAGTCCTGCACGCCTATGGACACGCGATTGAAGCCCAGCCCGGCAAGAAAGGCCATGGTGCCCGGCGCGATCTTGCGCGGGTCTATTTCGATGGAAATCTCCGCCTGCGGCACCGGCTGGAAATGCCTGAGGATTGCCTCCATGAGCGAGCTCATCTCCTCCCGCGACAGAAAAGTCGGCGTGCCCCCGCCCCAGTGCAGCTGGCAGATCGCACGCTCGTCACCGAGGAGCCCGTCTACGAGCGCAATTTCGCGCGCGACGTACTTGATATACTTTGCCGAGCGCCCGTGATCCTTCGTCACCACCTTGTTGCAGGCGCAGTACCAGCAGAGCGTGTCGCAAAAGGGCAGGTGGACATACACCGAGAGCGGCTGCTTGATGCCGCCGATGTTGCGCTTGGCGAGCCATTCACGGCACTGCGTTTCGCCGAAGCCTTCGACGAACCGGTCCGCAGTCGGGTAGGACGTATAGCGCGGGCCGCCGAACTCGTAGCGGCGGATGAGGGACGGGTCGATGACCAGCCCGGATTGTGCGAGGGGAAGCATGTTCGGTTGGGATCGATTGTGTCGTGAACACTGTGGCGGCATGGCGCGTCACGGTATTGACCTGTGTCAAGGAAGCGCGTTTAGATGAGCGACCGGAGCGAATTGCAGCGCCTGCAAACGACGCTGGCCGATACGGAAGCGCGCTACGGTGCCATCCTGGAATCGGCGATGGATGCTGTGATCGCGATCGACGATTCCCAGCGTATCGTGCTATTCAACCAGGCGGCCGAAGCGATGTTCGGCTGCAGCCGGGCGCAGGCGCTTGGCCAGTCGCTGGACCGCTTTCTGCCGCAGCGCTTTCGCGATGCGCACGCCGCGCATATCGCCGCTTTCGGCCGGGCGGGGATCACCAATCGCCGCATGGGCCACAACATGGTCCTGAGCGGCCTGCGCGCCGATGGCGCCGAGTTCCCGATCGAGGCCTCCATCTCCAAGGCCGGCGCCGGCGGTGCCCACCTGTATACGGTGATCCTGCGCGACATCACCCGCCGCCAGGCGGATGAGGATGCCTTGCGCCAATCCCGGGAAGAATTGCGCGAGCTCTCGGCCGTGGTGCTGCAGGCGCGCGAGGATGAAAAGTCGCGCATCGCACGGGAACTGCATGACGAGCTCGGCCAGCAGCTCACGGCGCTCAAAATGGATCTTGCCTGGGCTCGTGGCAGGCTGCCCCAGGGGGAGTCCGACCTGGCCGCCAAGCTCGACAGCATGAACGCGACCCTCGACCAGACGGTCACCGCCACCCGGCGCATCGCGGCCGACCTGCGACCGCTGATGCTCGACGACCTCGGACTCGCAGCGGCGGTCGAGTGGCTGGTGGACGACTTCCAGCGTCGTTCCAGCGTGGCCTGCGACCTGGACATGGAGGACTCAGACGCGGTCTCGGCGCTGGACGCGGCGACGGCGACCGGCCTTTACCGGATGCTCCAGGAGTCGCTCACCAACGTAACGCGGCACGCGCAAGCCACGCTTGTGCAGGTCTCGATGCGGGTGGATGGAATCGATGCCGAGCTACGCGTCGAAGACAACGGCGTTGGCATCCGCGCGGAGGATCGAGCCAAAGCGGGCTCCTTCGGCCTCAAAGGCCTGCGTGAGCGCGCGCACTATCTCGGCGGCAATGCAGAAATTGCCGCGCGCGCGGAAGGGGGAACCTGCGTGCGCGTGCGGGTGCCGGCGGTGAAGGCGGCATGACCCGCATCCTTCTGGCCGACGACCATAACCTGGTGCGCGAGGGGCTCAAACAGATCCTCTCGGTCACCGACGACCTCGTGGTCGCGGCTGAGGCAGTCGACGGCCAACAGGTGCTCGCGCGCGTGCGTGCGGAGGATTTCGACGTGGTCATGCTGGACATGTCGATGCCCGGGTTGTCGGGCATCGACCTCATCAAGCGGCTCAAGCTCGAAAAGCCCAAGCTGCGCATACTCGTGCTGTCGATGCATGGTGAGGCGCAGTATGCGGTGCGCGCCTACAAGGCGGGCGCCTCCGGCTACCTCACCAAGGACAGCGCCTCGGCGCAGCTGGTGTCCGCGATCCGCAAGATCGCGGCGGGCGGTGTTTTCATCAGCCCGGCGGGCGCAGAGCAGCTCGCAATGGGGGCGATGGGTGGCCGGGATCCGGACCGGCCCCATGAATCGCTTTCGGACCGGGAGTTCGAGGTGTTCCGCAAGCTGGTTGCCGGCACCTCGATTACCCAGATCGCCGAGACGCTCCACCTGTCGGTGAAGACGGTCAGCACCCACAAGGCGAACCTGTTGCGGAAGATGGGACTTTCGGGCACCGCCGAGCTGGTGCGCTATGCGCTCGAACACCGCCTGCTCGATGCACCCGGCGGCAGCAAGCCGCGCCGCTAGGACAATTCCTACTTCGGTCTGGGCCGATTCCCAGCGCGTTTTGGGCCGTTTCCCACCGCCGCAATAAGGCGGCCCCGATGTGGCCCGATGGCGCCCGGCGTCACACTGGGCCATGAATACAGGATCCAAAGCCCCCGTCACCCCCGGCCGCTACAACGTCTTTCTCGTCGAGGACTCGGCCGCGATCCGGGAGCGGCTGGTCGGGTTGCTCTCGCCGGTGGCCGGGGTAGGCCTCACGGGCTACGCCGAGACCGCCGACGATGCGATCGCGCAGATCCTGGCGCTGCGTCCGCACGCCGTCCTGCTCGACCTCAATCTCGCCGCAGGCAGCGGTCTCGACGTGCTTCGCGCGCTGAGCGATGCCGCGCCCGAAATCGAGGTCTTCGTGCTGACCAACTTCGCCAACGACCAGTCTCGCCAGCGCTGCGCCAGCCTCGGAGCGCGGGGGTTTTTCGACAAGAGCAACGAGTTCGAAAAGGTACGCGACGCCATCGCCGCGCGCGCATTGCCAACGCAGTCTGCGACTTAAGGGAACCGTCATGCACGCCGTCATCCAGTTCGACCGCGCCACGAAGAAAGGCCATACCCAGGCCGCAAGCATGCCTGCGCCGAGGAAGTTCGAAATCAACTGCGCCGGCTGCAACCTGCGCGAAGCCTGCTTGCCCGAGGGCCTCACTTCGGTGGAGATGCTGCGCATGGAAAACCTCGTCTACGCGCGCCGCAAGGTGAAGCGCGGCGAGGCCCTGTTCCGCACGGGCGATCGGTTCAGCTCGCTGTACGCATTGCGCGTCGGTTTTTTCAAGACGGCAGTGCTGCACGGCAATGGCCGCGAGCAGGTCACGGGCTTCCAGATGGCGGGCGAGTTGCTGGGGCTGGACGGCGTGGGCACCGGTGAGCATTCCTCCCACGCGGTGGCGCTGGAAGACTGCGAAGTATGCGTGCTGCCGTTCGCCCTTATCGAGGAGATCGGCCGCGAGATCCCGGCGCTGCAGCGCCACCTGCAAGGATCGCTTTCGCGCGAAATCGTGCGCGATCATGGCGTAATGATGCTCCTTGGCAGCATGCGCGCGGAAGAGCGGCTGGCCGCCTTCCTGCTCAACTTGTCGAAGCGCTTCGCGCGTCGCGGCTGGTCGGCTTCGGATTTCCACCTGCGCATGACGCGCGAGGAAATCGGAAGCTACCTCGGCCTCAAGCTCGAGACCGTGAGCAGGCTGTTTTCGAAGTTCCAGGCCGAAGGGCTCATGGAAGTCAACCAGAAACACGTTTGCATTGCCGACATCGAGGGCATGCAACGGTTGCTGGGCTCGAAAACGTAGGGCAATCGCGCGCTATTCCCACGACCATTCCGCCGGGAATCCTGCATTGAGGCTGCCCGGGAATCCAGTTTGCCTTGCTGTTCAGGGCAGCTCCTCGGATTGGTGGTATTCCGGTACCTCGCACTCCCATCCCAGGGTCTCTGCGATGCGTCGGCGCAGTTCGTCCGACGCGGCCGGCTCGCCGTGGGTGATGAAGATCCTTTGCGGCGCGTGCTCGAAGCCGCGCAGCCATTCGAGGATGCCGGCATAGTCGGCATGCGCGGACAAGCTGCTGAGATTGACGACTTCGGCCCGCACCGGGACGTACTGGCCGTGGATCTTGACCGATTCCGCGCCCGCGATCATCGCGGCGCCCCGCGTGCCGGCCGCCTGGAACCCGGCGAACAGGATCAGGTTCTTCGGGTCCGGGGCAAAGGCCTCAAGGTGGTGCAGCACCCGTCCGCCCGTGGCCATGCCGCTGGCAGAAAGGATGATCATGGGCCCGCGCTTCTGGTTGAGCGCAATCGATTCCTGCGGCGTGTTCACCATTACGGCAACCGAACACGCCTCGCGGCATTCATCCTCCGTGAGGCGGTGCTCGGTGCGATAACGCTCGAAGATGCGCGTGGCGTCAATTGCCATCGGACTGTTCAGGTAGACAGGAACGTCCCGCAATCCGCCCCGCGCCTTGATGCGGGCGATCAGGTGAAGCAGCGTCTGCGCACGGCCGACGGCGAACGTCGGAACAACCGCCACGCCCCCGCGACCTGTTGCGCGCTCCAGGTGCCCGGCCAGCTCCTGTTCTGGATCGAGCTGCGGGTGGAGACGATTCCCGTAAGTGGACTCGACCACAAGGTAGTCGGCGTGTGAAATGCGGGTGGGCTCGCGCATGACGGGGTCGCCCATGCGCCCCAGGTCGCCCGAGAACACCGCGCGGCGACCCTCGGGTTCGCTTTTGAATTCAACGATCGAAGCCCCGAGAATGTGACCGGCGGGCAGGAAGCGGACCGATGCCGCTCGCCCCAGGGTCGTCGGCTCGTCGTAGTCAAGCGGCATGAAGTGCCGCAATGCGCGCACCGCATCGTCCGCCGTATACAGGGGCAGCGCCGGTTTGTGGCGGGAAAAGCCGCGCCGGTTGGCGTACTCCGCCTGCTGCTCCTGCAGGTATCCCGAATCGGGCAGCAGCAACTTGCACAGGTCGAAAGTGGCGCGTGTGCAGTACACGGAACCTCGGAAACCATTGCGGACCAGGAGCGGCAGGTACCCGCTATGGTCAAGATGGGCATGCGTGAGGGCCACGGCGTCGAGGCGCGCCGGGTCGAACGCAGGCGGCTGCCAATTGCGAAGCCGTAGTGCTTTGGGACCCTGGAAAAGGCCACAATCGATGAGCACTGTGCCGCCCCCGCTCCGGACGAGGTAGCGCGAGCCAGTGACGGTGCCGGTGGCCCCGAAAAAAGTGAGCTGCATTCCGCGTTCTGATTCAGCGGAGAACGCGCGCGGGAACATTCCCTTCGGATGATGCCCTGTTGGGTCTGCACGACCTCGCCGTCGTGTCCGCAGTACCGGTATGTGCCTGCTTGTTCATGGCGGTTCCCTCTATCGATCGATTGGACTGCAGGGCCATTTCAGCGCGGTGGCGGAACCGCGCTTTGATCTGGGTCATTGTTCGACGATCTGCAGCCGCGTGGAGAATCGCCCGCATTTGTTGATCCTGCTCAAAGCGACATCGCCGGTCGGTGGCACAGTGAAAGCGGTTTCGGCAGCGCCCCCCGTTCGGGGCACGACATCAAGGATTTCCGCATGTACAAGCACATTCTCGTTGCTACCGATGGATCAAAGTTGTCCCTCCGGGCGGTCGAGGCAGCCGCTGCGCTCGCGTCGTGCGCCGACGCCCGGCTTTCCGCCCTGTATGTCATGCCCCAGTATTCGCAGCCCACCTACGGCGAAGGCGCGGCGTTCGGTCTCGCGATTTCCCCAAAACGCTTCAGGGAAAGCGCGGAAATGGAAGCCGCCGAAGCGATGGTCGGTGTTGCCAAGGCTGCGGACGCGGCGGAAATCTCCTGT
Source organism: Betaproteobacteria bacterium (assembly GCA_039931715.1). GTDB lineage: Bacteria > Pseudomonadota > Gammaproteobacteria > Burkholderiales > SG8-39 > SZAS-79. Next base: position 8,113 of record JBDTRN010000010.1, on the reverse strand, counting down.
TCGATCCTCAAATCCACGGACCCGCAACCGTGGAACGCCATCATCCAGACGGCCCGCAAGCGCAAGTGCGACCTCATCGTCATGGCCTCGCATGGCCGCCGCGGGCTGGCAGGCTTCCTGCTCGGCAGCGAGACACAGAAGGTGCTGACGCACACCAAGGTCCCGGTGCTGGTGGTTCGCTGATCGGGGCTGGGCCGGCGCATGTCCCACCATTTCCTGCAGCCGCTTCTCGCGCCGCGAACAGTCGCGATGGTGGGTGCATCCGACCGGACGGGTTCCCTCGGCAACATCGTGCTGCGCAACCTCGCTGCCGGCGGGCTCGAGCGGCTGGATGCGGTGAACCCGAAGCACCGGCAAGTCGCCGGGCTCGTGTGCTACGCCAGCCTCGGCGACCTTCCCGTTCCTGCGGAGCTTGCCGTGATCGCGACTCCGGCGCGGACGGTGCCCCGGATCGTGGCCGAGGCCGGCCAGGCGGGCATCAAGGCCGCTGTCGTACTCTCCAGCGGGTTCGGTGAAGCGGGAGGGCCCGGCGTGCAACTGCAGGTCGAAATGCTCGATGCGGCCAGGCAGGGCGGCGTGCGCCTGCTGGGACCGAACTGCCTCGGCGTAATGAGGACCGATTGCGGCCTCAACGCCACGTTCGCGCGCACGCCGGCACGGCGTGGGAAGCTTGCGCTCGTCTCGCAGTCCGGGGCGATTTGCGGCGCCATCCTCGACTGGGCGGAGAGCGCGGGGATCGGCTTTACCAGTGTCGTATCCCTGGGTGGGGCAGCCGACGTGGATTTCGGCGAGGTGCTCGACTTCCTCGTCGGCGATGGCTCGACCGAAGCAATCCTCCTCTACGTCGAGGGCATCCGCGACGCGCGGCGATTCATGTCTGCGCTGCGGGCCGCCGCGCGCGTCAAGCCGGTAGTGGTGCTGAAAGCCGGCCGGCACGCGTCCGGCTCGCAGGCCGCCACCAGTCATACCGGGGCGATGGCCGGCAGCGACGCGGTATTCGAGGCCGCCCTGCGGCGCAGCGGCACGGTGCGGGTAAAAACTTATACGCAGCTTTTCGCCGCGGCAAAAATCCTCGCCGCTTTCGCATCGCCCGGGCGTGTCCCGAAAGGCAATCGTCTCGCGATCGTCACCAACGGTGGCGGTCCTGGGGTGATGGCGGCCGATTGCGCAACGGACAACGGCGTGCCGCTGGCCGTGCTGTCGCCGCAGACGATCGCGCTGCTGGACACCCAAATGCCGGCGCAATGGTCGCGGCGCAACCCGATCGACATCATCGGCGATGCGTCGGCTTCGCGATTCCGCGATGCCACCGCCGCGGCGCTCGCGGAACCCGGCGTCGACGCGGTGCTCGCGATGTACTCCCCGGTGGCTGTGACCGAGCCCGAGGAGGCGGCGCGGGCGGTGGCCGAGGCGGCCGCCGGTTCGGCCAAGCCCGTGCTGGCGGCGTGGCTTGGGGACATCCGCCCAGGCGCGGGCCAGGCATGCCTCGAAGACCACGGCATCCCCAATTTCTACACCCCTGAAAACGCCGTCGAAGCCTTTTCCTATCTGGGGCATTACGTACGCAACCAGGCGCAGCTCATGGAGGTGCCGGCGGCCTCGGTGGCGGTCGGCGTCGAGCGAACCGACGACCTCGTTGCGGCGGTTCGGATCTTCGAGCGCGCGGCGGCGGAAAAACGCGCGGTGCTGACCGGCGACGAGGCGGAGGCGCTGGCCGCCGCCTTTGGGTTGCCGGTGAGCTCGCCTGTCGTTGCGGCGAGCCGCGAAGCGGCAACGGCCGCCGCGGCCTCGATCGGCTTTCCGGTCGTGCTCAAAATCCACTCGCGCGACATCACCCACAAGACCGACGTTGGCGGTGTGCGCCTGGACCTTCGCGACGCGGCATCCGTGGCTGCGGCGTTCGACGCGATCGTTGCGTCCGCCCGCCTCGCGCGCCCTGACGCCGCCATCGAAGGTGTGGGGGTCGAGCCGATGCTTCGCTTCGCTCACCAGAGCGAAGTCCTGGTCGGCGTCTCGACCGATCCAGTGTTCGGTCCGGTGATCGCATTCGGTAGCGGCGGCGTGGCGGTCGAAACGATCGGGGACACGGCCGTGGCGCTGCCGCCGCTCAATCTCCCGCTGGCCCTCGACCTCATCGGGCGCACGCGGGTCAGCCGCGTGCTCGCGGGCTATCGAAACGTGCCGGCCTGCGATCGCGATGCGCTCGCCGCTCTGCTCTGCAGTGTCTCCCGCATGGTGTGCGCGCTACCCTGGATTCGCGAGATGGATTTCAACCCGGTGCTCGCCCATCCCGGCGGCGCAGTCATTGCCGATGCCCGCGTAGTGATCGACCCGTTGCTTCGCGCTTCACCGCCCCGCTATGGGCACATGGCGATCCATCCATACCCAGCCGGGCTGGAACGCGAAGTGGCGCTCTCGGACGGGACGCGGGTGCTGGTTCGACCGATCCGTCCAGATGACGTGGCGCTGGAGCAGAGCTTCTTCGACCACCTCTCGCAAGATTCGCGCTACCAGCGATTCATGCATTACCTGCCGGAGCTGCCGCCCAGGTGGCTGGCGCGCTTCACCCAGCTCGATTACGGACGGGAGCTCGCGCTGGTCGCCCTGCTCGAGGGCGAATTCATCGGTGTCGGGCGCTATTCACCTGACGCCGGCGGGGATTCGGCGGAATTCGCCCTCGCTGTCGCCGACCGCTGGCAGGGCAAGGGGCTGGGGCGCATGCTGCTCGGGCGCCTGCGCGAAGAAGCGCGCAAAGCTGGATACCGCGCGTTGCGTGGCGAAATCCTGAATGCGAACCACGCCATGATCGACCTGGCCTCGCGGCTCGGATTTACGCGCGAAGAAGGCGACGGCACACAAGTGAGCGTGATCAGCCTCCTGTAGAGGCTCCTGGGCGCTCCAGGCCGGAAACACCCTTTTGCCTCTTCACAGCTTGCCGGGGCGCATTGATCCAGGTCAAAGCCGCGTTCCGCGCACGGCCCAGACTGTGATTCGACGGCAGTGCGCCGATGGCCGGCCGGCCTGAAAGAGGAGGCAACCATGCAGGAAGCGATCAAGACCATTTGCGCCGAACACCGTTCGATCTCGGCGGTGCTGAGCGGGCTGAGTTCCCTTGCCCAGATGATGCGGGATGCGTCGCTGAAGCCGAAGTTTTCCGTGCTCCACGCGATGATCTACTACATCGACACATTTCCCGACCGGCTGCACCACCCGAAGGAGGACAGGTTCCTCTTCGCGGTGCTCGCGGAGCGCGATCCGTCTACCAAGGCGCTGGTCGATTCACTCAAGGAAGAACATGTGAAGGGTGCAGCAATGGTGAGGGATCTGGAACGCGCGCTGAACGAATTCGAGTTGACCTGGCCCCGTGGCGCGGACCGGTTCGTCGATGTCGTGGCCGCTTACGCGCGGTTCGAGTGGGATCACATGCGCCGCGAAGAGCACGAACTGCTGCCGCTGGCCGAAAAGTGCTTCACGAGCGAGGACTGGAAGGAAGCCGGGGCCGCGTTTTCCGGGAGCAACGACGATCCTATCGGCGAACTGGGCGGAACCGACTTCGAGGCACTGTATCAGCGGATCCTGAAACTCGCGCCTGCACCGGTCGGTCTGGGTGACCGCTGGGAGAGGGAAGCGCCCCATCCGCGCGGTCGCCCGCACAACCGCTGAGCGGCGCGCGGCCCCCTGCCGCTTCGACTGCTACTTCGCCAGCCGGTAGTGCGAGCGGTTCAGGTAGTCGACCAAGTCTTCGATCTCGGCCGGGGTGAATCGCCTGCCGGTCTGCGCGGTCCACCGCGCCACTTCCACCCTGAGCTTCGCAACCGTGTCGACCTGCGAGGATTTGCGATCGTGCAGTTTCGGGTAGTGGCAGGTGCCGCAGTACGTTTCGTAAAGAAGGCGCCCCTGCTGCGGGTCGGCCGAGTGGGAATCGGTACCGACCGCAACGAGCACGGCCAACACTATCAGTTCAGCAGGCCGCATTCGGGTCCTCCCTTTTCGGGCAACCTTCCGGGCGCGCAAGTGGCATCAGGGGGCAGCTATTGATCTCCTCCCGCTTGCGCTGCAGGAAACAGGTCACGGCGCTTGAGGCCGCTGCCAGAACCCAAAAGGCAAAAAAGGCGCCGCTGTAGACCGCCATGCGCCCGACACCGGCAAGCCTGCCGGCAGGATCCAGCTCGGATGGATCGAAAAAGGTGAAGAATGCCGCCGCCGCCGCGCCTGCGACGATGAACGACGGCCAGAGAATCCAGATCGCCTTGCGCATGTCGTCTCCTTGCCGTCCGGGTCAACCGCCAAGCCTGAATGCAGGCTCGCGGCCGGACCATTGGCCCGCGAGGCGCCATTCGCCCGCGGGGGGTTCGATATAGACGTTCCAGCGGCCCGCGGGCATATCGCGCGGAATCGCCGCCGCGTACCGGCCGGGGGCGATGCGCGCAAGACGCAGCGCCAGATCGTGCCCTGAGCGCGTCGCATGCACAAAGCGCGCGCTCAACTCGGCGGGCGCGTCGCCCTGCAGGTTCACTGCGATGCTGTGCCGGTCCTGTCCGAGATCGACCTCGGCCACGAGCCCCAGCCGGGCTGCGGCCTCCTCGCGCTTCAGGACCTTGTTCACCGCGAGGCCCTGTTTGTAGTAATCCTGCTCCACGAGCCCGTCCGAGGTCGAGAACGCGATCCAGGTGGTGATCGAGCCCGCCACCAGCACTGCGGCCGGCCCGGCCATCAGCAGCCAGGGCCAGGGTTCGCGATACCACGGCACGGAGGTTGCGCTCGCTTGGCTCATTTCGGGTCCTCGCAGGTCATCGCACTATGAAGACGGATTTCTCGTCGACGACGACGTGCGCATCGTCCTCGGCCTCCACCACGAAGCGGACCTTGTGCGTGCCGGCCGGGAGGTCGCCGGCGCGCGTACGCACTTTGACGGTGGCCATGTCGGTGCTCGCACCCGCCAGCGAGAAGGAAGCGTCTCCTGCCAAGACCGCCGCGGGCAATCCTTCCACGCGGACGAGGAAGCGGCGGTCCTTCTCCGCAGTGTTCATGATCTGCAGGCGGTAGACGTTCTCGATGTAACCGCCGGCGACTTCGCGGGAAATGGCGGCCCGGTCGCGGATCACGTCGACTTTGAGCGGTACGCGCATCCAAAGGCTCGCGCCGACCGCCGCGATCACAACCCATAGCAGGGCTGAGTAGGCCAGCACACGCGGACGGAAGGAGCGCACGAACATTTGCGCGCGGGTCAGGTGCTGTTCAACGGCATTCGTGGTGGCATAGCGGATCAAGCCCTTGGGATACCCGACCTTTTCCATGACCTGATCGCACCCGTCGATGCATGCCGCGCAGCCGATGCACTCGTACTGGAGGCCATTGCGGATGTCGATGCCGGTGGGGCATACCTGCACGCAGATGCCGCAGTCCACGCAGGAGCCCAGCCCTAGCGACCCCGGATCGGCGCCCTTCGAGCGCGAGCCGCGCGGTTCGCCGCGCTCTGCGTCATAGGCGATGACGAGCGTATCGCGGTCGAACATCGCGCTCTGGAAACGCGCGTACGGGCACATGTACTTGCAGACCTGCTCGCGCATCCAGCCGGCGTTCCCGTAAGTGGCGAATCCATAAAAGAACACCCAGAAGGTCTCCCACGGGCCCAGCGACAGGGTGGCCGACTCGGCAAGGAGTTCGCGGATCGGGGTGAAATAGCCGACAAACGTGAAGCCGGTCCAGAGCCCGATCGCGCCCCACGTTGCATGTTTGGCGGCCTTGAGGCCGAACTTGCGCGCCGTGAGAGGGCTCCTGTCGAGTTTCATGCGCTGGTTGCGGTCGCCCTCGATCCTGTTCTCGATCCACAGGAAGATTTCGGTATAGACGGTCTGCGGGCAGGCGTAACCGCACCACAGGCGCCCGGCGACCGCGGTGAACAGGAACAGCGACAGGGCCGAGATCACGAGGAGCGCGGTGAGGTAGATGAAGTCTTGCGGCCAGAGGACGAGGCCGAAGATGTAGAACTTGCGGTTCACCAGGTCGAAGAGCACGGCCTGCCGCCCGCTCCACTCGATCCACGCGGCGCCGTAGAACACCAACTGTGTCGCCCAGACCAGCGTCCAGCGCCATGCTGCGAACCATCCGCGCACGGCGCGCGGATGGATCGCCTGGCGGATTTCGTAGAGACTTCGGGCCACCGGATCAGACGGCGAGGCCAGTCCGATGCCACGCGCGTCGATTGCGTCGACGCGCGGATCTGCGCGCGGCTGCACGCCGGGCGCAGCCGGGGCGAAATCAGTGGGCGGCTTCACTTCGCCTTCGGCGGGGGCTGGGACAGCCCGAAGACGTAGCCGGTGAGAAGGTGGATCTTGGCCTCGTTTAGCAGCGCCTTGTGAGCCGGCATCTGGTTGTTGCGGCCCTGTGAAATCGTCTCGATGATCGTGGGCTCGCCCGATCCGTACAGCCAGGTCTGGTCGGTCAGGTTGGGCGCACCCAGCGCGGGATTGCCCTTGCCTTGCGGGCCGTGGCAGGCGACGCAGCTCTGCGCGAAGATTTCCCTGCCGCGTGCGCGGCGCAGGCTGTCGCTGGTCAGACCGGAGAGCGACATCACGTAGTGGGCGACATCCTTGGTGCCCTGTTCGCCGAGCGCCGGCCCGAAAGGCGGCATGATCCCGTTACGCCCCTCGGTGATCGAGGCCTTGATCGTCTCCGGCGTGCCGCCGTAGAGCCAGTCGCGATCCGAAAGGTTCGGGAAGCCCTTGCTGCCGCCGGCATCGGACGCGTGACATTGCGCGCAATGGTTGAGGAAAAGCTTCTGCCCGACGGCGCGCGCCGCGGGATCCGCAGCCAGCGCCGCCACGTCCTGGCCGGTGAACTTCTGGAAGATCGGCCCGTACTCCTTTTCGGCAGCGGCGATTTCCTCGTCGAGCTGGCCGAGCTGGGTCCAGCCGAGCGAGCCTTTGTAGCTGCCCAGGCCCGGGTAGAGGTAGAGATACACCAGCCCAAATGCGATCGTGATGTAGAAGAGCCACATCCACCAGCGCGGCAGGGGATTGTTGTATTCGCCCAGATCCCCGTCCCAGGTGTGGCCGGTCGTGACGGCTTTGCCGTCCGTGACCTTGCGCACGCTTTGCATTTTGAGGAGCACGCCGCACGCGACGATCGATATGATCGTCAGGATCGCGATGTAGAAGTCCCAGAACGCGCTGGTGAACTGGCTCATTGCCCGGCGCCCTCGCTTTCGTCGAACACGAGTTTCGCGTCGCTTTCGAACCGGCCCTTGCGCGCCGGGCTGTATGCCCACCAGACGATGCCGAGGAAGGTACCGAATGCGGCGAGGGTGACGAGGGTCCGCAGGGTATTGAGGTCCATGCCGGTTCCTAATTGGGCTTCTTGAGTGCGGTGCCGAGCACCTGGAGATAAGCCACCAGCGCGTCCATCTCGGTCTTGCCTTTGAGGGCCTCCTGCGATTTCGAGATGTCCTCGGCTGTGTAAGGCACATTGACCAGGGATAGCGCGCGCATCTTGGCCTCGATGTCGCCTGCATTCGCCGCCGTCTTGTTGAGCCACGGGTAGCCGGGCATGTTGGATTCGGGCACCACGTCGCGCGGGTTGTTCAGGTGGATGCGGTGCCACTCGTCGCTGTACTTGCCGCCCACGCGGTGCAGGTCGGGGCCGGTGCGTTTGCTGCCCCACTGGAACGGGTGGTCGTACACGAACTCGCCGGCCGTGGAGTAGTGGCCGTAGCGCAGGGTCTCGGCGCGCAGCGGGCGGATCATCTGCGAGTGGCAGTTGTAGCAACCTTCACGCACGTAGATGTCGCGGCCGGCGAGCTGCAGTGCCGTGTAGGGCTTGAGGCCCGGCGCCGCCTCGGTGGTCGAGCGCTGGAAGAACAGAGGCACGATCTCGACGATGCCGCCGACCGCCACCACGAGCAGGATCAGCACGATCATCAGGAAGTTGTTGGTCTCGATCTTCTCGTGCGAGAAGCCGGAGGATTTGTCTTTGGGCTGGGCCATGGCTGTGCTCCGGGTTCAGGCCGCACTCGGCACGGCGGCGTGCAAAGCGGGGATGCGCAGCGGCAAGTACTTTCCGGCCTGCGCGGTCTTGACCGTGTTCCACACCATCACGCCCATGCCGCTCAGGT
>JBDTRN010000009.1:0-25836 GCA_039931715.1 Betaproteobacteria bacterium | reverse complement strand
CTGGGATTCACCGGACCCGAGGTGCAGGAGGGCATCGCTTCGCACCGCGAAAAGAGAAAGCCGAACTTCCCCGACGGAACCAAAGGCTAGCGGAACGCGCGAGACAGGAGCGACCGGTGCGACTGGCGCGCCGGGCGCGCGCCGGGAACTACGAAAACGCTGCCCGGCCCGCGGTCAGGGCTTGGTCGCGAAGTCGCTGAAATCGAGCCCCGCGCCGTCGGCCGCGGCCGGTGGCGCGGAAGCCTTCGACGGCGCGGCCGCGGCCCCGCCGCACAAGCGCTCGAGGTCGCGTGCGATGGCGGCTACATCCGGACCGACGCGGCTCTGGTACGACATCAGGATGCGCACCGGCAGGTCCACCAGCGTGGCGTCGGGACGATCTCGCAGGTGCGCGGCATTGTTGAGCGCGGGCTGGATGTGCTGGCTCTTCGTGCCGGCCATCGCGCTGTCGATCCCGTTCAGGACCGCGGCTTGCGCGCGCGCAATACCCGATAGCAATTCTGCGAGTTGCTGTGCGGAAATTTGCAGCATGACAGTGCTCCTGGAAGGAACTGCGCGTTCGTGGCAGAGGCTGTGGCGATGTTAACATCGTCGCATTCGCCCCGGAAGGCAGGCGCGGCATGCTCAAACGAATCCTGTGGGGCGCGGGCCTGTTGCTCGCCGGCGTGATCGCCGGAGTCGCACTGCACACCGCGCTCGCAAATGGAGACACTGTGTTTGCAGGCAAACGCCCCTCCAACCTGGGAGTCACCGACGGCCGGCTTGCGCCGTCGAAGCGCTCACCGAATTGCGTGTCGAGCCAGGCCGATCCCGCCGATGCGGAGCACTTCATCGCCCCGATCAAGTTCGCCGGCAGCGCGGTCGACGCAATCGCGGCGCTGCGCAAGATCGTCGAGGCCGGCGGCAACACGCTGGTCGTGAAGCACGATGCGAGCTACTTGTATGTCGAATTCAAGTCGAAGCTGCTGGGCTTTGTCGACGACGTGGAGTTCTACGCGTCCGAAAAGGAACGCGTGATCCACGTGCGGTCCGCCTCGCGGCTCGGACGGCGCGATTTCGGCGTCAACCGCGAGCGCATCGAGTCGATCCGCCAGCGCTTCGCGGCGGCGCAGGGAAATTCAGTCAAGGGCTAGTGTCCAGTAAGCTCTCCGGAGAGCGGCTCCCGGCAAGGATGACGGGCCGGTCGCCATTGTCGAGAGCCCGAAACCGCACCCTGCCGCTGGCAGTATATTGGCTGGAGAGCCAATCCCAGTGCGGGGTAGACCTGGAAAATGGCAGTATTCAGGAAATCTCGATGGCCACCGGCTGATGGTCGGAGTCCTGCGTATCCACGTCGATGCGCACGCTCTTCAGCCGCGGGGCGAGGTCTTCGCTGACGAAAACGAAGTCGCAGCAGTAAGGCTCTTTCGCATACTGCTTGCCATGGATGCAGAAAGTCGGTGGGTGCGGCTTGCCGGGATGCGTATGCGCCCATGCGTCGACGAGCTTCGGCACCTTGCCCCCGAACGGCGCACGCAGCTTCACGCACGCGGGGTCGTCGGCTTTCATGTTGAAGTCGCCGGTGAGGATCGCCGCCGCCGGGCGCTCGAACGGCTCGAACGGGCCGGAGCGGTATTGCGCGGAAGATTTCGACCACGCGTGGCCGCAGGCTTCCTCATGCAGCTCGCGCAACCGCGTTACCTGCGCCATGCGCTGCACGGCCGAGTAGTACTCGAGGTGTGTCGTGACTACACGCACCAGCCCTATATCCGCTTCGATCACGGCCTCGATCGCGACGCGCGGCATGCTCGGCGTGTCGCTTTCCGCCGGCCACGGCAGCGTGTGCCGGAAAGACTGCCGCACCGGCAACCGGGAGAGGAGCAGGTTGCCGAACTGGCGACGACCTCCCTTGTCGTCGGGGACTTCGACCGCCACGCCAAACACCGCGGTGTAGCCCGGGAACTGCGCCTTGAGCAGATCGACCTGGTCCTCGCCCGTGGAGCCTGCAAGCGACGGGTAGTTGATCGCCACTTCCTGGAAGCAGATCACGTCGGGATCGGCAAAGGCTTTGGCGAACCGCGCGATGCGCGCCGGGTCGACGACGCCGTCCATTCCCCGGCACCACTGGATGTTCCACTGCAAAAGCCTCATCGGATCCCCGCACGCATGAACGACTGCACGAACTGCCTCTGGAACAGCAGGAAGGCCACCAGCAAAGGGCCGGAAGTCATGAGCGTGGCCGCAGTGATGATCGACCAGTCGATGCCCTGGTCGGAGGACGAGAAAACCTGCAGGCCGACGGTGAGCGGGCGCGACGTGACCGAATTGGTGATGATGAGCGGCCAGAGGAAATTGTTCCAGTGGTAGCTCACCGAGACCAGCCCGTAGGCGATGTACACCGGTCGTGCGAGCGGCACATAGACCTTGAGCAGGACCTGCAGGCCGCTCGCGCCCTCCACTCGCGCGGCTTCATCGAGTTCCCGCGGCACCATTTTGAAAGTCTGGCGCAGCAGGAAGATCCCGAATGCCGAGGCCATGTACGGCAGGCCGATGGCGGTGATTGTGTCGGTGAGCTCGAGCTGCGCCATGGTGCGGTAGTTCTCCACCACCAGCACCTCGGGCATCACCATGAGTTGCACGAGCACCAGCATGAACACGACCTCGCGGCCGGCAAAGGCGTAGCGCGCGAAGGCGTATCCGGCCAGCGTGCACAGGACGAGCTGCACGGCGAGGACCAGGGTGACCAGCACCATGGTGTTGAGGAAGTAGCGCGCAAAGGGGGCGGCGTTCCAGGCATTGCGGAAATTATCCAGCGTCAACGGCGCGAGCAGCTCGAAGCGGGTGGAGTACTCCGCCGGGTGGAATGCAGTCCACACCGCATACGCGAGCGGCAGGATCCAGAGCAGCGCCAGGGTCCATGCGCCGAACGTCTCCAGCGCCCGGTCGAATCCCTGCGGTTCCATGGGGTTGCGTGCGGGCGGGGCCATCACTGGTAGTGGGTGCGCTTTTCGAGGAAGAAGTACTGGCCCATCGCCGCCGCGGCGAGGATGGCGAGCAGCACCACGGTGAGCGCCGAGGCGTAGGCGGAATCCCAGAACTTGAAGCCCACCTCGTAGATGTAATACAGGAGCAGGGCGCTCGCGTTGTCCGGGCCGCCCTTGGTCATCACGATGATGTGCTCCACCAGGCGGAAGGAATTGATGACCGCGTTGATGAGCACGAACAGGGTGGTGGGCATGAGGAGCGGGAACACCACGCGGCGGAAGAAATACCAGCGGCTCGCGCCCTCGATGGCGGCCGCCTCCGCGAGCGACGGCGGGATCGACTGCAGCGCGGCGAGGTAGAAGATCATGAAGAAGCCCGCCTCCTTCCAGATCGTCACCACGATGAGGCAGCCCAGCACCGTGTTCTGCGTGCCCAGCCAGTTGTGCGAGGGCAGGCCGAGCGCGCCGGTGACCTGCTCGAGCAGCCCGTAGGTGGGCGTGTAGAAGAACAGCCAGATATTGGCCACCGCGATCATCGGCAGCACGGTCGGGGTGAAATAAGCCATGCGCAGGAAGGCACGGCCGCGCAATTTGCCGTTGACCCACACGGCCATCAGCATCGCCAATGCGATGGACACGGGGATGGTGCCCAGCGCGAACCACAGGTTGTTGGTGAGCGCCTGCCAGAACACCGGGTCCTCGACCATCGCCTGGTAGTTGTCGAGACCCACCCACGCCGCGGGATGCGCGCTCTTGGGCGTGGAAAAAAAACTGTGGACGAGCGTGGCCACCGCGGGATAGTGCGTGAACGCCGCGAGCAGCACCACGGCCGGCAGCAACAGCAGCCAGCCGTGGAGGTTGGTCGTGAAGCGGTTCACGTCTTTGCCCGGGGAGGCCTTACTTGCGGTACGGGCGCAGGATGCGGTCGGCCTCGCGCTGGGCGTCCTTCATCGCCTGGTCGGGTTTCTTGGTACCCGTCAGGGCAGCCTGCAGGCCGTCGTTGAGCGCCTTGGTGACGCGCTGGTTCTCGTGCGTGGAAAGTTCGGCCACGGAAAACTCGAGCTGGTCGCGCGCGACGATGGCCGGCGCGAATCCTGCCGCGTATTTGCGCATGGCCACCGTCTCCCAGGCCTGCGGGCGCACGGCGACGTAACCCGTCTCGATGCCCCATTGCGCGGCGCGCTCGGGCGAGGTGATCCACTTGACGAACCTGAGCGCCGCCTGCTGCTGGGCCGGGGTCGATTTCTTGAACAGGTAGAAGTTGCCCCCGCCGGTCGGGCTGCCGCGACGCTTGGCCGCAGGCAGCATTGCCACGCCGAAATCGAACTTGGCATTGTTCTTGACGTTGGTGAGATTGCCGGTGGTGGTCCACATCATGGCGATCTTGCGCTCGAAGAAATCCTTCGGGGTGGTGCCCCATTCGATGATCCCCGGGGGCATCACCTTGTGCTTGCGCGACAGGTCCACCCAGAATTGCAGGGCGTCGATCACCGCCGGGTTGTCGAAGTAGGTCTGGGTGCCGGCCTTGTTCATGAGCATCCCGTTGTTCGGCGTCGTGAAGCCCTGGAACAGCCAATAAGGGAAACCCGACGAGGGCACCTGCACCCCCCACTGCGAAACGTTGCCGGCGCTGTCGCGCCTGGTGAGCTTTTGCGCGTATTGCAGCATCTCCTTCCAGTTCTCGGGCGCGCGGTTGGGGTCGAGTCCGGCTTCCTTGAACATCTCCTTGTTCCAGTACAGCACGATGGTCGAGCGCTGGAACGGCACGCCCCATACCTTGCCGCCGGTCTGGCTGTTCTCCATGAACGCGGGGTAAAAGCTTTTCAGCCACGCTTGGTCATCGGCGCTCGTGGCGAGGCCGGTCCAGTCGACGATCGCGCCTTCGTCGATCAGCGTGTACATGTCCGTGGACAGCAGCACCGAAAGCACCGGCGGCTCGCCCGATTTCATCGCCGTGAGCGCCTTGACGATCGATTCCTGGTAGGTACCGGAATAGATCGGCTTCAGCTTGATGCCGGGATTCTCCTTCTCGAAATCGGACGCCATGCTGTCCACCAGCTTGGTGATCGGGCCGCCCACCGCCACCGGGTAATAGAACGAGACCTCGGTGGTCTGGGCCGCGGCCATTGCGGGCAGCAGCGAAGCGGCGGCGATGGCGGCAAGTCGTTTGAGCGTCGGTATTGCGGGCATGGTGTTGCCTCCTTTGAAATCAGTTGGCCAGCACGGCCGGCACAAGGCTGCGCGCGGCGCTTGCCTCGACGCGCAGTTCGCTGGTGGAATCGAACAGGTGAACGGCGCCGGGATCCCACGCCAGCCGTGCGTGACTGTCCCGCGCGAGGTCGACCAGGCCGGGCAGTCGAACGGTGAGTAGTTCCGTGCCGATGCGGCAGGTCACGATCGAGTCGGCGCCCAGGTATTCCACTGCCACGATCTGGGCCGGCATGCCGCGGGAATCGAGGCGCACGTGCTCGGGCCGGATGCCGAGGAGCAAACCTTCGCCGGTAAGTGAGGGCAGCGACACCACGTTCATCGGCGGGGTGCCGATAAAGCGGGCGGCGAATACGCTCGCCGGCCTGGCATACAGGTCGGCGGGGCTGGCGTCCTGCACGATACGCCCGTCCTTCATGAGCACCACCTGGTCGGCCATGCTCATGGCCTCGGTCTGGTCGTGGGTTACGTACACCATCGTGATGCCGAGCTCCTGCTGCAGCGAGCGGATCTCGCGCCGCATCTCGTGGCGCAGCTGGGCATCGAGGTTGGACAAGGGCTCGTCCATGAGGCACACCGCCGCCTCCGCGATGATGGCGCGCCCGAGGGCCACGCGCTGTTGCTGGCCGCCGGAGATCTGTGAAGGCTTGCGCGCCAGCAGCTTGTCCAGCCCCAGCAGCGCGCCAACGCGCTTGAGGCGCCGGTCCTGCTCGGCCGGCGGGACACCGCGCACCTTGAGCCCGAACAGGATGTTCTCGGCTACCGAGAGGTGCGGGAACAGCGCATACGACTGGAACACCATCGAAATGCGACGCGCCGCCGGTGGCAGGGCGGTGACATCGCTTCCGCCGATCAGCACCCGGCCGGCGCTCACCGATTCGAGCCCCGCGATCAGGCGCAGCGTGGTGGATTTGCCGCATCCAGATGGCCCCAGCAGGACCGCGAACCGCCCGGCGGCTGTCTCGAAGCTGACGTTATCGACGGCGCGCGTTTCTTCCCATGCCTTGGTGACCTGCTGAAGGCAGATAGCAGACAACGCGACTCCTGTGGCTGGTGGGGACTGCGGAAGGCGGCACTATGATGCCGTTCTGTTTCAGGCACGTTAAGTAAAATCCGCGGCAGTGTCAAAACCACGCGTCGATGCATTCGGCGAGGCAAAGGCCACGACTGCCTCTGGCTTCCGCGCGGCAGCCGGACTAAAGTGCAGAGGGGGCCCCTTGGGCCGCCCGTGGAGGCTTGCAATGAAATCCCTGCTGCTGCTCGTCGTATTGACCGTCGTCACCTTTGTGGCGCCGCTGCCCGTATCGCAGGCGCAGGAAAAGGCGAGGGACGAGCGCGCCGAAACCCTTTCGGCCGTGGTGCGCGTCAAAGCGCGCATCCTGCCCAACGCACGCTCCGCGCCGAGCCTGGGCACGGCGCGCGAAGGCAATGGCGTGCTGATCCGCGAAAACCTCGTGCTGACCATCGGCTACCTGGTCATCGAAGCCGAAGGCATCGAAGTCACTGCGGGCGATGGGCGCGCGGTGCCCGCCACGCTCGCGGGCTACGATCATGCCAGCGGCTTCGGCCTGTTGCGCCTGGTCGCGCCGATCGAGGCCAAGCCCCTGCCGCTGGGGGATGCGAGCGCATTGTCCGAGCGCGATCCGGTCATGGTGGCGGCGTATGGCGGCCGCGAAGGCGTGAGCCTCGCCTACGTGGTGTCGCGCCGGCCGTTCTCTGGCAGCTGGGAGTACATGCTCGAATCGGCGATCTACACCTACCCGCCGGTGATGAACTGGTCGGGCGCCGCGCTGATCGGTCCCAAGGGCGATTTGCTCGGCATCGGCTCGCTCATGGTGGCCGATGCAATGAACCCGGGCACCCAGTCCCCCGGCAACCTGTTTGTCCCGGTCGACATCCTCAAGCCGATCCTGAACGACCTGGTGGAGAAGGGGCGCGCCGGGCCCGTGCGCCCCTGGCTCGGCATGTCCACCGACGAACTGCGCGGGCGCCTGTTCGTCTCGCGCGTTTCGCCCGACGGCCCGGCCGAGCGAGCCGGCCTGCGTCGTGGCGACATCCTGGTGGGCGTGGGCGGCGAGGATGTGGTGTCGCTCGCGGACTTCTATCGCAAGGTCTGGGCGCGCGGCAGTGCCGGGGTGGAGGTCCCCCTGCGGGTATTGCAGGGCACGCAACTCAAGGAACTCGGCGTGAAGTCGATCGATCGCGTGGAGTACTTCCGCGCCAAGCCCACGCTTTAGCGCATCGCGCCCTAGTCGAGCTTGAGGTCGCGCGGATAGGGCTCGACGCCAGCGCGCAGCGTGTACGGGGGCGTGCGCCTGAGCATGCCCTTGGCCGGGCCGCTGGAGACGGCCTTGGCGTAATCCACGTTCTTGCGCATTTCCTCAAGGTACAGGTTCTGGCCGCCGAAATGCTTTTCGGCGTACGTATAGGCCGCGTTGAGCTGGTGATCCAGGCGCTTGAGCGCATTGGCGTAAAACCCCGGCGTCTTGCTCACCAGGTCGTCGCCGGAGCTGAACAGCACCTTGATGCTGCCGTCGGACATGCGCCGGCGCGCAAGGCCGCCGAGCACGAACTCGGGGTACAGGCGGTCACGGCATTTCTCGAGGTAACAGCGGTCCGACATCTGCGCGATGATGTCGGCCGTGCCGAGGAACTCCCCCAGCTTGCGTAACAGCGGGTCGCCGATGCGGATGGTGTCGGTGTTGCGCTCGTAGCCGGTGAAATGCACCAGCATCGAGGCAACCGCCGCATGCTTGCCCAGCCCGAGGGTTTTGAAGTAGCCGCGCAGGAACGCCGAGCCGCGTGACACGTGGGTCAACGTGTATTCCGACCCGTACTTGTGGGTGCGGTCGCCTTTGCGGCGCAGGTAGCCGACGTCATGGAAAAGCGCCGACACCACACCGATCTGGAAGTGCTCGGGGGACAGCGGCGCGTAGCCGTTGCGGTAGCGTTCGTAACCGTCCATGAGGCGCGCCATCGCAAGCGTCACGTCGAGGACGTGCTGGATATCGTGGTATTCCGTGTCGCACGGGTGGTGGTCCTCGTCCGCGCCGCAATACAGGGCATCGATATCGCCGAACGCGCGCGCAAGCGGGGTCGCGGAAGCCGACGGATACAGCCGGGTGAAGATTTCGCCGACCACGACGCCGACATCCACGGAACCGGTGGTCCGGATAGAGTCGGTCACGTCGTAGTCGCTGCGTCGCATGGCTTGTTCTTATGCGGGGTCTTGGAGTGCAGAATGCCGCGGCCGGGAGCCCCTTTCCCGTGCCGGCCACTCCGGCTAGGATGTGGGGCATTGCGAACAGTTTCCAGTCGAACAGTACACACCGGTCCGCGATATGGCGTCAAGTGCGGGATTTCCGGCGCGCGGCGCCCCCGGCTGGATGCCCGGGCGCGGAGGCATGCATGAGCTTGATTGTACTTACCGAAGAGGAGCGCCGTGATATCGAACACCGCATTGCGGAGCTCGAAATCGAGCATGGCGACCTCGACGACATCATCGGCCGCCTGGCGGTGACCCCGTTCCAGGACCAGCTGCAATTGCGCCGCCTCAAGAAGCGCAAGCTGTTCCTCAAGGACACGCTGGCGCGGCTGCGCGACAAGCTGATCCCCGACATCCTCGCGTGATCGCCCTCATCCAGCGCGTGCTCGAGGCAAGCGTGCTCGTGGCCGGCGAGCAGGTCGGCGCGATCGGGTCCGGCATCCTCGCGCTGGTGGGCGTGGAAAAGGAGGACGGCGAGGCCCACGCCCGCCGTTTGTGCGAGAGAGTCCTTGGCTACCGGATCTTCGCCGACGCGCAGGGGAAGATGAACCTTTCGCTTGCCGATACGGGCGGCGGCTTGCTGGCGGTGCCCCAGTTCACGCTGGTCGCCGACACGCACAAGGGCGCGCGACCGAGCTTCTCGTCCGCCGCGCCGCCGGCCGACGGCGAAAGGCTGTTCGATAGCTTCGTTGCAATCGCCCGCGGCGCCCACCCGAGGGTGCAGACCGGCCGCTTCGGGGCCGACATGAAAGTCCACCTTGTCAACGATGGGCCGGTGACGTTCTGGCTCCAGGTTTAGCGCAGGCGGCCAGGTGCGTGGCACTGGCCGCTACGGCGTGATGCGGCCCTGGGTGCCGCCTACGATTCGAGCGTCCTGAAATCGGCCGGGGCGACGATTTCCATCATCTCGACATCCTTCGAATGCGCGATCTCGCGATGGCGGATGCTGGGCGGCTGCTGGAAGCAGGTGCCTTTGCGCATCGTGATCTCGCCCACGCCTTCATACTCGAACCGGATCCAGCCCTTGAGCACATAGACGAACTGCAGGTTGCAGTCGTGGCGGTGCCATTCGCCTTCGGGCGCCTTGCCCGGACGCGCGCGGATGACATGCGCGACGACTTTGCCTTTCGATGCCCGCGCGATGCCGAGGTCGCGGTATTCGAAGTAGTTCCTCAGCCCGCGTTGCTCGAATTTCGTGTCGCCAAGGTGGTCGACCGAGAACGCCGCAGCGCGCTTGCGTGTCGCGGCGGACCCTGCCGCAGCTTTCCTGGCGGGCTTGCCTGTCGCCTTCGTCGTCTTCGTCGCCTTCATCTTCCCTCCGCGAGCATGGGCGCATCGTGGAAGATGCGCTCATCCATGGTTTTAAGGTCCGGCGCCACGGGCACCGGCGCCGCAAGCTGGCCGATCACGTCGCGCTGCAGGTCCATGCCCGGCGCGATCTCGGTCAGCGTAAGCAAGCCGCCACGCAGTTCGAACACCGCGCGCTCGGTGACATACAGCACCTTGGTGCCTTTGCCCACCGTGTAGGGCCCGTTGAACGAAAGGTGCTCGACTTTCTGCACAACTTTACGCACTGCGCCTTCCTTCAGGATCCTGAGCTTGCCGTTCCCCGCGCGCACTTCGAGCCCCTTGGCCGTGAGCGAGCCCATGAACACCACTTCCTTGGCCGTCTGGGTGATGTTGATGAACCCGCCAACGCCGGCCACGCGGTCGCCGAATTTCGACACATTGACGTTGCCATGCAGGTCCATCTCGGCCAGGCCGAGGAACGCGATATCCAGCCCGCCGCCGTCGTAGAAGTCAAATTGCTCGGCGTGCGAAACGATGGCATCGGGATTGGCCGAGGCGCCGAAGGAAGGCGGTTGCGCCGGAGTGCCGCCGATCGGGCCGGACTCTACCGTCATGACGAAATCCGACAGGCCTTCCTCGCGCGCCACCTGGCCCACGCCCGCGGGCATGCCGGTGCCGAGGTTGACGATCGGTCGCTTCCATTTGCGCAGCTCGAACATGGCGCGGCGCTGCACGATCTTGCGCAGGTCGAGCGGTAACGACTTGACTTCGTGCGGTTGCTCGCGCCGGTCGCCGGTGTAGGCGGGGTTGTAGTCCTCGCCATAGGTCTGCCAGTGGTCCTCGGGATTCTCGACCACCGATACATAGTCCACCAGGATGCCAGGCACGCGCACGAGGTGCGGGTGGATCGAATGTTTCGCCACCATGCGCTTGACCTGCACGATCACGATGCCGCCGGAATTGCGCGCCGCCTGCGCCAGGGACAGCACGTCGTTGTGGAACACCTCGTGTTCCATGCTGATGTTGCCCTCCGGGTCGCTCGATGTGCCGCGCAGGATGGCGCAGTGCAACGGGAACACGGGGTAGAAGAGGCACTCCTGCCCGCGCAGGATGATGAGCTCGACGAGTTCCTCGGTGGTGCGCGCGTTGAGCCGGCCGCCGTC
Source organism: Betaproteobacteria bacterium (assembly GCA_039931715.1). Classification (GTDB taxonomy): domain Bacteria; phylum Pseudomonadota; class Gammaproteobacteria; order Burkholderiales; family SG8-39; genus SZAS-79. The sequence goes on along the minus strand of JBDTRN010000009.1, from coordinate 14,947 downwards.
GTAGCGCGGGTCGACGAACGTATGCAGGCCGATCGGCGAAATGACGCCGGGCTTCCTGCCGGCGATGGCGCGAAACATTTGCGCCACGACACCCTGCGGCCAGTTGTAGGCCTCGATTTCGTTGGCCACTGCGAGCGCGCCCAGGCGGGGCGCCGCGCCCCAGTGGCCGCCGATGATGCGCTTGACCAGCGCCGCGTGGCCGAAATGGCCGGTGCCCTTGGTTGCCTTGTCCCCCTGGCCCGCGGCGTAGAGCAGCGTGAGCCCGCGCGGGCGCCCGGTCTCGAGGAAGCGCTTCTCGATCGCCGTCGACAGCCCCTCGGGATGGCCTGATCCGGTGAACCCGGAAGTGGACACCGTCCAGCCGTCCTCGACCAGTGCGGCGGCCTCGGCATGCGAAATGATTTTCACGCCGGGAATTCTAGCCGTTCGCCGCCCATCGAGGCGCCCATCGAGGCGCGCAGCGCGCCGCCATTGGCAGCGGTAGACGAAACAGCGTAAGCTTTCCAGCACGACTTTCCACGTTCGGCACTGCCCCTTCCAAGCATGTCCTCCCCGAGTTTCGATCAGTTCGTCGGCACCAAGCCCGTTGAGGAGCGCCACCGGCTCGACACCGCGCGCCTCGACCAGTTCATGCGCTCCCGCGTCGAGGGCTATGCCGGCCCGCTCGAAGTGGAGCAGTTCAAAGGCGGGCAGTCCAACCCGACCTATAGGCTTTCGGCGGGCGGCCGGCACTATGTGCTGCGCAAGAAGCCGCCGGGCAAGTTGCTGCCCTCGGCGCACGCGGTGGACCGCGAGTTCCGCGTGATCAAGGCCCTGCACGGCGTGGGCTTTCCCGCGCCACGTCCGTACGCGCTGTGCGAGGACGAAGGCGTGATCGGCACCATGTTCTTCATCATGGACTGTGTCGAGGGCCGTGTGCTGTGGGACCAGGCCATGCCCGGGATGACGCGCAGCCAGCGCTTCGAGATCTGGGACGAGCTCAACCGCGTGATGGCGCAGTTGCACAGCATCGACTACAAGGATGTGGGGCTGGAAACGTTCGGCAAGCCGGGCAACTACCTCGAGCGCCAGATCGGCCGCTGGACCAAGCAGTACCTGGCTTCAGAGACGGTGAAGATCGAGGCGATGGACAACCTGATCGCGTGGTTGCCGAAAAACATCCCCGCAGGTGACGAGACGACGGTCGTGCACGGCGATTTCCGCCTCGACAACACCATCTTCCACCCCACCGAGCCGCGCATCCTCGCGGTGCTCGACTGGGAACTGTCGACGCTCGGCCACCCGATCGCCGATTTTTCGTACCACTGCATGAGCTGGCATATCCCGGCGGGCAAATTCCGCGGCATCGAGGGCATGCCGTTCGAGGCGCTCGGCATCCCGACCGAGCAGCAGTACATCGACATGTACTGCAAGCGCACCGGGCGCGCCGGCATCGATCCCACGACGTGGGACTTCAACATGGCCTACAACCTGTTTCGCATCGCCGGCATCACCCAGGGCATTGCCAAAAGGGTGGTGGACGGCACCGCGTCGAGCGCGCACGCGGTGGAAGCCGGTTCGAAGGCGCCGTTGCTGGCCGAGCTGGGCTGGCAGCAGGTCGAAAAAATACTACGTAGAGGCGCAGGGGCGCGGGCCCCTTCCACCTAGGAGCCTTGCGCTCCCCCGCATCGCTGTCGTCCCCATCCCAGGAGAAGCAAATGGATTTCGAATACTCACCGCGCGTGCAGGAACTGCAAAAGCGGCTCATCGCATTCATGGCCGAGCACATCTATCCCAATGAGCCGAAGTATTACGCCCACGTGCACAGCGACAAGCGCTGGGAGCCGGTGCCGGTCATCGAGGAACTCAAGCCCAAGGCGCGCGCCGCCGGCTTGTGGAACCTTTTCCTGCCGCACTCCAAGCGCGTCCCCGAGGGGCTTTCGAATCTCGAGTACGCGCCTCTGTGCGAGATCATGGGCCGCGTGACATGGGCGCCTGAGGTTTTCAACTGCTCGGCGCCCGACACCGGCAACATGGAGACCATCGAGCGCTACGGCACCGAGGAGCACAAGCGCCAGTGGCTCGACCCGCTGCTGCGCGGCGAGATCCGTTCGGCGTTCCTCATGACCGAGCCTGCGGTGGCGAGTTCGGACGCGACCAACATTCAGTGCAGGATCAAGAAGGCGGGCGACCAGTACGTCATCAACGGCACCAAGTGGTGGTCCTCGGGCGCCGGCGACCCGCGTTGCAAGATCTATATCCTCATGGGCAAGACCGACCCGGACAATGCCTCACGCCACAGCCAGCAGTCGATGGTGCTGGTGCCCGCCGGCACACCGGGAGTGAAGATCCTGCGCCACCTGCCGGTGTTCGGCTATGACGACGCGCCGCACGGGCACATGGAAATCGAGCTCAAGGACGTCAAGGTGCCGGCTTCGAGCATCCTGCTGGGTGAGGGGCGCGGGTTCGAGATCGCCCAGGGCCGGCTCGGACCGGGCCGCATCCACCATTGCATGCGCCTCATCGGCCAGGCCGAGCGGGCGCTGGAAAAGATGTGCAAACGTGCCACTGGCCGCGTGGCGTTCGGGCGCACAGTGGCCGAGCAAGGCGTGACGCGCGAGCGGATTGCCGAAGCGCGCATCATGATCGACTCGACCCGCTTCATGGTGCTGCATGCGGCATGGAAGATGGACGTCGCCGGCAACAAGGTGGCCAAGAAGGAGATCGCGATGATCAAGGTGCTGGCGCCGAACATGGCCTGCCAGGTCATCGACTGGGCCATGCAGGTGCACGGTGGCGGCGGGGTGTCGGACGACTTCGGCCTGGCCAATGCCTATGCCCATGCGCGCACGCTGCGTTTTGCCGACGGCCCGGACGAGGTGCACCGCAACGCGATCGCCAAGCAGGAGATCGCCGACCAGACCTCGCTCGAAGAGGCGCTCGCGACGCGCAAGTAAGCGCGGCAGGCGGCTCAGGCGGCGCGCAAGGCCTCGCCGAGACGCTGCGCCGCGGTTACCAGCTCCGCGTCCGGGTTGAGGATGTCGGGGGAGAGGCGCAGGTACTCGCCGCGCGCATCGGCGTGCACGCCGCGCGCTTCCAACGCCTGCGCGAGGCGGCCTGCCTGCGCATGCCTGATGGTGAGGAAGGCGCCATGCGATTCGGTGGCGCCTTCGGCCAGGATTGCCTGCTGGGCAAGGAGCGCCTTGAGGCGCCTTTGCTGGGCGAGCGAGTAGGCGCGCAACCGCTCCACGCCGATGTCGAGCGTGAATTCCAGTCCCGCGAGCGCCTGGTAAGGCGCAAGCACCGGCGGTGTGGATTCATTCCAGCCCTCGCCGCCCGCAGCAAACTCGGGCGGGTCCGGACGTTCGTACGCAAACACGTCCTTTTTGGCAAACCAGCCGATATCGAGCGTGCGCAACCGGTCGAGATGGTCCGGGCGCACGTACAACCAGCACGCTCCCGGGCCGCCGCGCAAGTACTTGTAGGAGCCGCCGACGGCAAAGTCAGCCTCCAGCGCCTGCATGTCGGTCGGGATCACCCCTGCGGCGTGATAGACATCCACCAGCACTTTGGCGCCAGCAGCATGCGCGTCCCGGATGAGTGCGGGCAATCCGCCTACCACCTGCCCGGTGCGGAACATGACGCTGGAAATCACCAGCAGGTCGGCGCCCGCGCGCACCGCCTGCGCGATGTCGGTTGTATCGAACAAGCCGTCGGGGCGCGGTGGCACCAGCGTCAGGCCGATGCGCCCCTTGTCGCGATACACGCGCAGGATGAAGTCGAGCGAATCGAACTCCCCCGTCGTCGCCACTACGCGCGGCTGGCCGGGCAGGGCATTGAGCACGGCGCGCAGGCCCTGCCCCGCGGCGGACTTGGGCACTATGCAATCCGCGCGAGGCGCGTTGATGAGCCGCGCGGTAAGTGACTGGAATTTCTCGCGCGCCTCCATCCACGGCTCCCACGCTTCGTTCATGCGGGCGTACCAGGCATCCACGCCAGCGGCGATGTCGCCCGCGGTCCGGTCTGGCGGCCGGCCGAGAGAATGGTTGGCCAGGTAGATGGCCTTTGCCGAGCGCCCGAGCACGCGCGAAAAAAGCGGCCATGCCTGCGCGCGCAGGTTTTCCTCGGTGAGCGCGCCGGGGATGTTCATGGCCCGATCTCGGTGCGCACGTCGATCAGCTCGGGAAACAGGGCCACGTCGAGCGTGCGCCGCAGGAAGGTCACCCCTGCGGTGCCGCCGGTGCCGCGCTTGTACCCGATCACGCGCTCCACGGTCTTCACATGGCGAAAGCGCCAGAGCTGGAAGTTTTCCTCGACGTCGACGAGCTTTTCGCACATCTCGTAGGCATCCCAATAGCGCTCGCGGTCTTCGTAGATAGTCTTGAACACGGCCACCACGCCGTCGCTGCGCCGATAGGGCTGGGTCCAGTCGCGCTCCACGCTTTCAGGCGGCAGCGGCAATCCGCGCCGCGCGAGGTGGCGCAGGAACTCGTCGTACAGGCTGGGCGAGCGGAACAGGGCCGCCAGCCGCGCATGGCCGGACGGGTTGTGGCGGTGCACGTCCATCATGTGCGGGCTCTTGTTGCCGAGCAGGAACTCGATCGCACGGAACTGGAACGACTGCAGGCCCGAGGCCGGGCCGAGCGCATCGCGAAACTCGACATACTCCGAGGGCGTCAGCGTTTCCAGCACCGACCACTGCTCGAACAGTTGCCGTTGCACCTGCTTGACCCGCGCGAGGATCTTGAACGAGGCTTCCAGCCGGTCGGACTGCACGTGGGCGATGGCTGCCGAGAGCTCATGCAGCAGCAGCTTCATCCACAGCTCGGAGGTCTGGTGCTGGATGATGAACATCATCTCGTCGTGGTGCGGCGGCACCGAGCGAGGTTGCTGCGCGCCGAGCAGCAGGTCCAGTCGCAGGTAGCCGCCGTAGGAGGACTCGGGCGCGAGGTCGGTGATCATGCCGGCGTCTTCATTGGCCATGCGGCCTCCGGATTGCGTGGGAGCGGTGACTATAATGCCTAGCGATCCGGGCCAACATCCGGACCAACATCAGCGAAGGAGTCCCCCATGCTAAAACTGTGCGGCTTTCATCTCAGCAACTACCACAACAAGGTCCGCCTCTCCCTGCTCGAAAAGGGCCTCAAGTTCGAGGAGGACGCCACCTGCCGGCCGTCCCAGAAGGACGACTGGCTCGCGCGCTCGGTGATGGGCAAGGTTCCCATCCTCGAGACCGACGGCGGGGCGCTGGCCGAATCGGGCGTCATCTGCGAGTACCTCGAGGACGCTTATCCGCAGGTCCCGCTGCTGCCCAGGGACCCGATCGCCAAGGCGCGCGTGCGCGAGCTCATCACGGTGATCGAACTGCACCTCGAGCTGGTGGCCCGCCGCCTGTACGGCGCGGTCTTCTTTGGCGGCACGGTGTCGGACGAAACGCGCAAGGAGGTCGAGCGCGACCTGGCCAAGGGCGTGCGCGCCCTTGCGCGGCTGGTGAAATTCGAGCCCTACATCGCGGGGAAGGACCTTACGCTGGCCGACTGCGCCGCCTTCGTGAGCCTGCCGCTGGTCACCATGGCGAGCAAGCTCGCCTTCGGCAAGGATGCGCTCGAGCAACTGCCGCAACTGAAGCCTTACCTGAAGATGCTTGGCGAGCGGCCGCACTTCGCCAAGGTGAACGCCGACCGCAAGGTGGCCTCCGACGCGGCTGCAGCGGCTGCCGCAGCGGCCAAGAAAGCCGGTTGAAGCTCCACACGCTGGGCACGGGCGGGCCGCGGCCCGACCCGGAGCGCAATTCGGCCTGCCATGTGCTCGAGGCTGCCGGCCGGCACCTCATGTTCGACGTCGGGCGCGGCGCAATCCAGCGTATTGCGCAGAAAAGCCTGCCGTTCGCGGCCATCGGCCCACTGTTCGTCTCGCACCACCACGTCGATCATATCGGCGAGCTGTCGAACTACCTCATCACCAGCTGGCTGGCCGGGCGCAGGGAGCCGTTGCGCATCTACGGTCCGCCCGGCACGGCCGGGATCGTCGATGTCCTGATGAAATCGGTGTACGACCGCGACATCGCGTTTCGCACCGAAGGCGAAACCGCTTTCGGCCCGTTCGTTGGCGCCGAGGTCACCGAAGTGCGTGCCGGCCCGGTGGCCGAAGGCGAGGGCTGGAAGGTGAGCTGCGAGGAAATGGAACACGGCCACGGGCTGCCGTTCGGCAAGGCGTTCCTCGCGCGCTGGACGTGCCTTGCCTACCGCGTCGAGGCCGAGGGGCGCGTGTTCAGCTTCAGCGGTGACGCGGTGATGTGCGACCCGCTGATCCGCATCGCCACCGGCGCCGACCTGCACCTGCAGTGCTGCTATATGGCGGCGTCTGAAATGACCACGGGGCATTTCAAGGGTGTGGGCAAGTACACGCTTGCCTGCTCCGACACGGCGGGCAGGATCGCCGCGCGCGCCGGCGCCAGGCGGCTCGTGCTCACGCACTTTCGCCAGACCACGCCCGCCCTGATCGAGGACATGCGCGCCGACATCGCGCGCGATTTTTCCGGGCCGGCGGAATTCTCGCGCGACCTGGACGAATTCCTAGTCTAGTTTCGCCCCGGTCGAGACGACCAGCTTCTTCCATTTTGCCGCCTCGTCCATGATGAAGCGGCCGAATTCGGGTGAGGTCATCCCGCCGGTTTCCGCGCCCAGCGTGGCGAGCTTTTCGGCCACGTCGGGCAGGCGCAGCACGCGGGTGATTTCGGTGTTGAGCTTCACGGTGACCGCAGCGGGCATGCCCGCCGGCCCGACGATCCCGCCCCAGCCGTAGAGGTCGTAGCCCTTGAGCCCCGACTCATCCAGCGAGGGCAGGTCGGGAAGCAGGCGCGACCGGTTGCGCGTGGTGACGGCAAGCGCGCGCGTGCGCCCCGCCTTGACGTGGGGGATGGCCGAAACGGCGGTATCGAACATCACCTGCACCTGCCCGCCGATCAGGTCGGTCTGCGCCGGCGCCGAGCCCTTGTACGGAACGTGCACCATCTGCACCCCGGCGAGCTGGTTGAAGAGTTCGCCGGCGAGGTGCGGCGGGCTCGCGCTGCCGATCGAGGCGAAATTGATCGCCCCGGGCCGGGCCTTGGCGAGCGCGATCAGTTCGGCGACGCTGGCGGCCGGGACCTTCGGGTTCTCGACCAGCACCAGCGGGAAGGTGCCAAGCAGCGCCACGGGCGTGAAGTCGTGCGCGAGGTCGTACGGGACCTTCGGGAACAGGCTGGGGTTGATGGCAAGCGCGGCGGGAAAATACAGCAGCGTGTAGCCGTCGGGCGCCGATTTCACCAGCATCTCGGCGGCGATGCTGCCGCTCGCGCCGGGCCGCGCGTCGACGACGACCGGCTGGCCCCAGGCCTCGGTGAGTTTCTGGCCCACGAGGCGCACCTGGGTTTCGCCGCCGGAGCCTGGTGGGAAGCCAATGATGATGCGGATCGGTTTGGCCGGATACGGCTGGGCAGCGGCCACTGCTGCTGCGGTGGCCAGGAGCAGGCCGGCGATGAATCGGCTGATGGGCATGGATTTCCCTCGTGTGTTTTTGCGAGTGTAATTCAGCGAGCGGAAACCTGTGCCAAGAATGCTTGGGGGGCGATTGCGTTCCAGCCCATGGTCGCACCACTCACCCCCCTGTTTCAGGGCCTCGCGGCCTGAGCCTAATAATTTCCAAAACAAGAAATTTAATTGCCCTGCGAGTTAATGGATATGCGGTTCTGCGAAAAGCAATCTCAATATTTGTAAATAGACTCCCAGCCCCCGCCGCGGCGCTGGAAAACCTCGCGCGCGAGGCCCGCGAAGCGATGCTCCGCAGCCTGCCATTCGTACCGCTGGACCTCCACGCGTGCCTTGGAAACGCGCAGCACGTTGAAAGAATTCGACTCGCCGCGCTTGCGCGTCGAAGTGGCGGTGCCGGCCGAAATCACCAGCGCACCATAGCCGGCAAGAGCATGGCGTTCGCCCGAATCGGCGCGGTGGCTCACGTGCAGGTGCCCGGCGAGCAGGACGTCGACGCCACATTCGGCGAATGCGGCCATCGCCATTGCCGCCCGCCCCACCACGTCGTGGTCATCGGCCCCGGGAGACACATCGAAGGGGTGGTGCGTGACGACGACCCGGACCACCTCCGGCGCGAGCGCAGCCAGGGATGCGCGCAGGTCCGCCACTTGTTCTGCGTTGATGCGGCCATTCTTCACCACAAGTGAGCGCGCCGTATTGACGCCCAGCACGGCCAGTTCCGGATCGACGTGCCGCGGGCGCGCATCGGCTTCGATATAGCGTCGGAACCCGGCCAGCGGGCGCAGGAATCGCCCGATCACGTTGTACAGCGGAACGTCGTGGTTACCGGGTACCACCACGCGCGGCGAAGGCAGGCGCGCGAGGAAGGCGGCGGCGGCACGGAACTGTTCAGTGCGGGCGCGCTGGGTGACGTCGCCCGAGACCACCACCACGTCGGGCCGGGCTTCGTGCACGCTTTGCACCAGCGGGTCGAGGAGCGCGGCATCAACCCGGCCGAAGTGCAGGTCGGACAAGTGGACGATGGTCTTCACTGTGATGACGACGTGTCGCGTGTCGCGGGAACGAATACCCTCAACGCCGCGGCATGGATGCGGTAGTTGAACGGCGGCGTCATGATGGTGACCTCTCCATCGGTTGCCACGACCATCCGGCGACGAGGCGAGTCGACGCGCAGTTCGGTGGCGCGATATTCGCGGAACTCACGCGATTGACGCAGCTTGCCAAACAGCGCGCGAAATCCCAGCGCGACAAGGCGCCAGCGCCGCGCGCCGTCTGCGACGTAAACACTGAGCGTGCCGTCGGTCAGCCCGGCGCGGTGCCCGATGCGAAACCCTTCCATGCTGTAGACGTTGTTGCCGACGAATACGAAAGGCGTGCGATGCAGGTTTGTTGTGCCGTCCACGGTCAGGCGCACCGACAGGAACGGCGCGCGGCGCATCGCCCCCCAGACGGCCCACGCAAATGCCATCCATTTGCCGCGCCCAAGGCGTCGCTGCTGCCGTTTTCGGTCACGCACGATGTCCGGATACAGGCCGAGGCTGGAGTTGTTGAGGAAATGGCGTCCGTTGACCTCGCCAACATCCACCGAAAACGAGTGGCCCGCGGCGATGGTGGCGAGCGCCTCTGTCGGGTCCATGGGAATGCCGAGGTCCTTGGCGAAATGGTTGAGGGTGCCCAGCGGCAGCACGCCCAGCGTCGTTTCGGTTCCCACCAGGCGGGAGGCGACCGAGTTGAGCGTCCCGTCGCCGCCCCCTGCCACGATCGAGCGGCATCCGGCGTCCAACGCCCGGCGCACCGCCGCGTCGATCTCGTTGCCGCCCGAAATCTGGATCACCGGCCCGCCTTGCGCAATCGCCCGTATCGCCGCGCGGTTGGCCTCCAGCCATGCCGGCTCTCCCCCTTTTCCCGCGCCGGTGTTGAGCAGGAAGGCGATCGGCCCATTCGCGCCGGCGCGGGTTCCGGTCATGGGGGGCTTGCCCTGGCCGCGAGGTGGCATATCGCGAGCCAGGCGACGCCTTCGGCCACGGCGGCCGCGCAGTCGGTGGCGTAGTGCATGCCGAGCATGACGCGGCTGGTGGCGACGAGGAAGACCATCAAGATCGCGCCGGCCACTGCCGCCGCGCGGGCACTGCCGCGCGCCCGTTGCCAGAGGAGCAGCACGATGAACCCATAAAGGAATGTCGCCCCGGCCGTATGCCCGCTGGGAAAACTAAAGCTCGCCAGGCGCTCGGCGGCATACGCCGTATCGGGCCGCGCCCGGTGCAGGGCGATCTTGAGGGCGGCATTGAGGAGCAGGCCGCCCGGCACGCTGGCCACCAAGCGGGGCAGGAGCGAGCGTTCGCCGCGCGCCACGAGCCAGGCCGCCAGCAATGCGCTCATGGCGAGGATCGCAGTGGTGCCGTGCAGGCGGCTCACCCAGGTCATCGCCTCCACGGCCGCGGGCGAGGCATGAGCGTGGAGCGACTCGGCGATTGCGCGGTCGGCAGCCATCACACCGGGCCAGGCCAGGAGTGCGGCAACGAGCGTCGAGGCCAGCCACGCAAGCCCGATCAGGAGGGCGGCGCCCGCGGCGACGAGCGCCGTGTAGCTCAGCAGGCCCTTCGCGTGAAGGCGGGGAGGTGCCGGATCCTGCACACCCCGGTGCGCACCAAGGTGCGCACCGGGGTGTGAACCGTTACGCGACGCGGAAGCTGCCTTGCTGGACATCGGGTTTCCTTCCTCATGGGCGGCACCCAACCGGCAACCAGGCCTCGGGGAGGTCGGTCGCATTGCTGCCGGCAATCGTCAGGCCCGCCGGGACTTTGCCCGCTGCGCAGACCCACGACAGCGGCACCTGGGGCGCATCCGGCACATAGCCCGGTCGCAGGGTGACCTTCCGGCCCTTGATGTTGCTTACCGCGAGGTTGCCGAAGACTAAGGTAATCGCCCCGTCGGTGACCGTGCCCGAGCTCACATAGCTGCCGATCACCTTGTCGGGCGCGGGCAATCCGGCGCCGGCATTGTCCTTTGGCAGCTCGCCCGTGAGCACATAGGCGGTGGCCACCCCGCGCTGCATGAATTCGGCGAACACGATGCCTTCCTTCACCTGCTGCTGGACGTTCCTGTCGATATACAGCGGCAGCGTCATGAGTGCGAGGGTGGCGACGATGCCGAGGACGACCATCAGCTCGACCAGCGTGAACCCGGCGGGCTGCGCGCCTACAGATGCATCGGGTTTCGTGGCTGCCGTCCTTCGAGGATGTCTTCCATGCGCGCCTCGATGGCGCCCTTGATGCGTGGGTGGGTGAGGATGTAGAAGTGGTTTTCCTTTACCGCCGCGAGCACCGCCGCGCCGATGTCGTCGGCGCTGAGGCGCCCGGAGTTCACCGCCTTCCTGAGCATCGCGTCCCTTGCGAGCTGGCTGGCCGATTTCGGCGCGGCGGGGTTGGCAAGCTCCGCGGGCCGGTTGCGTTCCGAGTCGGCAATGCCAGTGGGCACATAGGCCGGACAGAGGACCGAGCAGCCGACCTGCGACTTTTTCTCGCCGAGGTCGTGATGCAGCGTTTCGGTCAGCGCCACCACCGCGTGCTTGGTGACGTTGTACATGGCCGAATTGGGCGGGTTGATGAGCCCGGCCACCGAGGCGGTATTGACGATATGCCCTTCATCCTGCGCCAGCAGCAGCGGGGTGAAGGCGCGCACGCCGTGGATCACGCCCCACAGGTTGACGCCGAGCATCCACTGCCAGTCGGCCAGCGTGTTCTCCCACGCCGCCCCCAGCGGCGAAACGCCGGCGTTGTTGCACACCACGTGCACCCCGCCCAGGTCCTTCACCACGCGCTGGGCAAGCGCGTCCACCTCTTCGGACTTCGAAACGTCGGTGCGCACGCCAATGGCGCGCACCCCGAGCGCAACAATCTCGGCGATCACCGCATCGATCCTGTCCTGCTCGATATCGGCGATGGCGATGTGCATGCCTTCGCGGGCGAAATGCAGTGCCATGGCCCGGCCCAGGCCGCTGGCGCCGCCGGTGACCACTGCCACCTTGTCCTTCAGTGTCTTCATCGCTTCTCCATGAGCCAGTTTTCCGGCGCCGTTGCTACAACGTTTCGCGATACTGCTCCCGCAAGCCCTGCCGCGCGCGTGCCCGCATCCGGCGCCCCTATTTTGGCAGCGAGCGCGGCTTGCCGTTCTGGTCGATGGCGACGTAGGTGAGCGTCGCCTCGGTCACCTTGACCACCTTCGGGTCCTCGGGGCGGCGCTCCGCGTACACCTCGACGCAGACCGTGACCGAGGTGTTGCCAATGCGCACGATGTCGGCATAGAACGAGACCACGTCGCCGATCTGCACCGGCTGCTTGAATACGAACGAGTTCACGGCGACGGTGGCCACCCGCCCGCGCGCGACGCGCCCGGCCGCGGTGCCGCCGGCGATGTCGACCTGCGACATGATCCAGCCACCGAAGATGTCGCCATTCTGGTTTGCGTCCGCCGGCATCGGCACCACGCGCAGCGCGGCGAGCTTGCCCTTGGGCAGCTTGAGGTTGGGCGGCTGGTGCGAAGCTATCCCCATGTGGCGTTTCCCATGTCAGTGGAATTCGTAAAGGCGGGCGACCGCGGTGGCATGCCGCGCGACGATCTCGGCCCTGCGCGCCTTGAGCGTTGGCGTAAGCAACCCGTTCTCCACGCTCCACGGCTCGCCCGACACTGCCGCGCGGCGGATCTGTGCATAGCCGGGAAACGTGCGCATGCGCGCGCCGATGCGTTCGAGCACGATGCGCTCGGCACCGGGCGAGGCGAGCACCTCCGGGTCGATGCCGGCGGCCCGGGCAGCGTCTGTCCACAGCGCCGGGTTCACCACCACCAGCGCGGCGAGGTAGGACCTGCCTTCTCCGAGGACGAGCGCCTGCTCGAACAGGCTGTCGCCAGTGATTGCCTCCTCGATGTCGCCGGGAGGCATCTTCTCGCCGTTGGCCAGCACGATGATGTCCTTGATGCGGCCGGTGATATACACGTGACCGCCCTCGTCGATGCGCGCGACATCGCCGGTGTGCAGCCAGCCGTCGGCGAGCGCTGCCGCGGTGGCCTGGGGGTTGTTCCAGTAGCCCATCATCACGTTCGGGCCGCGCACCAGCAGCTCGCCGTTGGCCGCGACGCGGATTTCCACGTTGGGGATCACCCTGCCGACCGAGCCGGGAACGTTGTCCTTCTCGGTGTTGGTGGTGATCACCGGGCTCGCTTCGGTCATGCCGTAGCCCTGGATCACCGGCAGGCCCAGCCCGATGAAGATGCGCGAGATCTCGGGAGCGAGCGCCGCGCCCCCGGAACCGGCAGAGCGCAGTCTGCCGCCGAGCTTCACCATGACTTTTCTCGCCACGAGACGCTCGAGGACGGGCCACAGCAGGAACGAGGCTTTCCACGGGCCCCGGCCTTGCGCATGTTCGAACCTCGCGTAGCCGATGTCCACCGTGCGGTAAAACAGCCGGCGGCGGCGCTCGGGCGCTTCGTCCAGCCGCGCTTTCACTGCCGCCCAAACGCGTTCGAAAATGCGCGGGACCGCGTGGAAGATGGTCGGCCTGACGATCTGCAGGTCTTCGCCCAGTTGGGCGATCGATCGCGCATAGGTGGTCTTGAAACCGACCATGATGCCCATGTAATAGCCGACGTTGCGCTCGAACACGTGGGACAGCGGCAAAAACGACAGGAACTCGTCGTCCTCGACCACGTCTGCGTTCTCGAGCGAGTCGCGGCAGTTGGAGAGCAAATTGTCGTGCGTGAGCATCACCCCCTTGGGCCGGCCCGTGGTGCCGCTCGTGTAGATGATGGAGGCCAGCTTCTTCGGGTCCGCCGAGACGTGGCGGTTCACGCCCTCCTGCGGCAGCCACTCCCCGACACTGCGCACGCGCGCGTCGCCGAACGGTGCACCCGAGGGATTGAGGACGAGGATGCGTTCCACGCCGGGCAGCGTGATGCCGAGCACCCGGAATTGCTCCCATTGCTCCTGGGTATCGAACAGCACCAGCTTCGCACCGCAATCGCCGAGGATGTAGGCGACGTTCTCGGGCCGGTCCACGGTGTAGAGGGGCACCACGACGAGGCCCTCGCCGTAGGCGGCCTGGTCGAACATCACCCACTCGGGCGAATTGCGCTGCATGAGGGCGACGCGCTCGCCGGGTGCGAAGCCCTCTTGCGCGAAGCCGGCCTGCCATCGACCGATCGCGGTGTACATCTCGCCCCAGGTGCGCGTGCGCCAGCGTCCCGTGTTGGGGTTGAAATCGACATAAGCGGGTCGCCCGGCCGAGTGGCTGGCGCGCGCGCGGAACAGGCCGTCGAGGGTAATCGCCTCGTCGTAGCTGATCCGGCCGGTATGGGTTGGCATTTGGCAGGCCCCGGGTGTGCGGGGGCAGCGGGAGGGCCCCGGTTCTTGCGGCGCCAGGGGTCCGCGTCCCTGGGTCGTCCTACTTCGGTCGTCCTACTTCATTTCCTTCGCGTAGTTTAGCGGACCGCCGCGGAATGGCGCGAACCCGGTGCCGAAGATGAGCCCTGCATCGATGAGGTCGGCCTCCGGCACGATGCCCTCGGCGAGGACCGCCTTCGCTTCCTGCACGTAGGGCTCGACCAGCGCGTCGATGATGTCCTGGGTCACGGCATCGGGCTGGCCCTTGATCGGCTTGCCGTCTTCGTAGCGATAGATGCCCTGGCCGGACTTCTTGCCCAGCTGCCCCAGGGCCACCTTGTCGAGCAGGATCCGCGGTGCCGGCGGCTCCTGGCCTGCGCTGTCGCGCCGGACGAGGGCTTTGCCCGCCGCCAGGCAGATGTCGAGGCCGACCGTGTCGATCAGTTCGATCGGTCCCATCGGCATGCCGAACTTCTTCGCGGCCTTGTCGATGGTGGGGCCGGGTATGCCTTCGCTGTAGGCACGCGCAGCTTCGAGCATGTAGGGCATCAGGATGCGGTTGACGAGAAAGCCCGGCGTGCCGGCGACAGGCACCGGCAACTTGTCGATCGCCTTGCAGAATGCGAGCGCACGCTTTTCGACCGACGGGTCGAGCGCGTCGTGGCGCACGATCTCGATCAACGGCATCAGTGCGACCGGATTGAAATAGTGCAGGCCGAGGAAGCGCGACGGGGTCTGCACCGCACCACGCAGTTCGTCGAGCGGAATGCTCGACGTGTTCGTCGCAAGCAGGGCATCCGGCTTGAGCTGCGGTTCGGTCGCGCGGTATAGCGCCTCTTTTGCTTGCGCGTTCTCGAAGATCGCCTCGATCACGAGGTCGGCGCTGGCAATCCCGTTGCCTTCGACATCGGCCTTGAGGCGTGCCAATGCCGGCTCCATGCGTGCCGGCGTTTTCAGTTTTTTGGTGAACATGTCGCGGGCGCGATCCAGCGCTGGCTGCACGTACTTCATCTCGCGATCCTGCAAGGTCACATCGAAGCCGCGCAACGCGCACCAGGCA
>JBDTRN010000008.1:0-26192 GCA_039931715.1 Betaproteobacteria bacterium | reverse complement strand
AAACTTACCGCGCGGACGCTGGCCGAGGCGGGCGCCAGTCCCGCAAAGATGGTCACCGTGTCGTTGGGTGCGCCCGCCGCGATTGCAAGGGAGGGTCTGCCGGCAAGACCGCCCGGCACTTGCCGCGTGCTGTATGCCGGCGCTCTCTCGGTGCAGAAAGGCGCGCATATCCTGCTCGAGGCGTGGAGATCGGTGAGGGGCGCAGGCCGGGCGGAATTGCACCTCGCAGGTGAAAACCTCCTTCCCGCCCGCCTGTTGTCGGACCTGCCGGAAAACGTGCACCTGCATGGCAACATCCCGTCGCGGGACCTGTTTGCCATGTACGAGCGCAGCTCGGTGCTCGCCTTTCCCACCCTGTGTGACGGCTTCGGCATGGTGGTGACCGAAGCTTTTTCGCGCGGCCTGCCGGTCATCACCACGGTGAATGCGGGCGCGTCGGACCTGGTGGCAGAGGGTCGCAATGGTTTCCTGGTTCCCCCCGCCGACGCCGACGCATTGGCAGAGCGGCTGCAGTGGTGTATTGACAACCCTTCCGCGCTGCACGACATGCGCGAGGCCGCGCTCCTTACTGCAGAGGAAAATAGCTGGGCGCACTTTCGCGATGAGTTCAAGCGCCAGCTCGTGGCCAGGCTAAGGCCGTGTTGATGCGGCCCGCCGAACTGCCGGCGCCCGAGGTATCGATCGTCATTCCCGCTTTCAACGCGGGACGGCACCTGGCCGAAACTGTGCAAAGCGCCTTGGCGCAGTCCTTTACCAGTTGCGAGATCATCGTTATCGACGATGGCTCTTCGGACGATACTCCGGCGATTTTGCACGCGCTTGGTGGACAAGTGCGATCCGAGCGCCAGCAGAACAGCGGAGCCAGCTCGGCGCGAAACCGTGGCACCGAACTGAGCCGCGGCAGGTTCATCCAGTACCTTGACGCGGACGATTTGCTTTTGCCCGACGCCGTGGGACGGCGCGTCGCGGCGCTCGAAGCCGCCGCCGCCGATGTGGCCTACTCGGATTGGCAAAGGATCGAGGAACAGGCCGACGGCAGCTTCCTGCCTGGCGAGGTAGTGGCCCGTTCGATACAGGACGTCCACGAGGACGCGGAAATCGCAACGTTTACGTCTTTCTGGGCACCACCGGCGGCCCTCCTTTATCGCCGCCGCATCGTCGACAGGATCGGCGGATGGAACGAGTCTCTCCCGATCATCCAGGATGCGCGCTTCCTGCAGGATGCCGCGATTGCCGGCGCCGCATTCGTGCATGTGCCCGGGCTTGGCGCGCGATACCGCGTGACCCGGGAGCGCTCGCTCTCGCGGCGCAGTCACGTCGAGTTCGCCCGCGATGTTTTGCGTAATGCGCAGGACATTCAGCGGGTCTGGGAGGCGCGCGGCCCGCTCGGCTCGTCGCGGCAAGCCGCGCTCGGCCAAGTGTTTGACTACGTCTGCCGCGAATTGCTCGAATCGGATCGGCAAGCGTTCGACGCCGCGCTGTCCGCCTTGTACCGGGTGCGGCCCGGTTTCAGCCTGCAGTGGCCGAAAATTGCCGGGCTGGCGGCTGCGGCGCTCGGCCAAAGGCGCGCCGCGGACCTGATGACGCTCCTGCGCCGGCCGCCCGCATCACGTCGCGCGCTGCTTGAAGTTACTTCGCGAGAGCCTGCCCGCTGATGAAAAGTTCCCCGGGCCTACCCGCCATATCGGTGTTGCTTCCGGTCCATAACGGGGCGCAGTTTATTCGTGAGGCCATCGATTCGGTGATCGGGCAACTGCACACGGACTGGGAGCTGATCATCGGTGACAATTGCTCCACCGATGCAACGCCCGCCATCCTTGCCGCCTGTGTCGACCCCAGGATCCGCGTCATTCGCAACGAGAGGAACCTCGGGGTTTTCGGCAACCTCAACCGCCTCGTTTCCCGGGCGCGCGCTCCGATCGTGCGCTTCCTGTGCCACGATGACGTCCTTCGCGCCGAATGCTTGGTGACCGAGCTGGATTTCATCGCCAGGCACGGCGAGTGCCTGATCACGGTCTGCTGCGCCGGCGGAATCGACCCGTTCGGCCGGCCGACGGGGAACTGGGCGCCCGGGATCCCGGGCGTGATTTCCATGCGCACGGCTACCCTGCAGTTCCTCTACTACGGCTGCTGGGCGGGCAATATTTCCACGGTCTGCGTGCGCAAGGCCGAATTCGAGCGCCTCGGCGGCTTCGATGAAAAGCTGCGCCGCAGCGCCGACTGGCAAGCCTGGGTCAGGCTGGTCCAGTCGGGTCCCCTGGGTGACATCGGTCGCAACCTGGTCTGGATACGCGACACCCCGGGCCGGCTCAGTCGGAGCGGCACAAGCATTGCGATTTCGGAGGACCTGGACATCATCGACACGTTATTGTCGCTGGTGCATCCGGAGGATCTTGCCGCAGCGCGCAAGTACGTCGCGCATTTTCACGACCGTAATTTCGCCCGGTATGTTTTGAGCCTGGCCGCAAAGAATTGCTGGCGGGAGGCGGGATGCGTTCTCGGGCGCGTGGGGTCGCGCAGGTTCCTGGCCGGCCTGTTCTGGTTGCTGGCTAGCGCCGACGGGCGTGTCTTTCGACCGCCCATTGCCGAACGCGCGCTGCGGCACTGAAGTGCGTAGCACCCGCCAGGTTTTTCACGCGACCACGCACCCGCCCGTGCTGTGACATCCCTATGCGCATCCTGCAAGTAGTGCCTACCTATTTCCCAGCCACTCGCTATGGCGGGCCGATCGTGGCCGTGCATGGGCTTTGCAGCGCGCTGGCGGCGCGCGGGCACGATGTGCAAGTCCTTACCACCAACGTGGACGGAAAAGGGGAGTCCGGGGTCCCGCTCGGGGTGCCTGTGCTGCGGGACGGCGTCAGCGTCCGGTATTTCCCCGTGCCGTTCGCGCGTCGCACCTACTGGTCGCCTGGAATGGCCGCCGCAGCGCGGGCGATGATCGGGCAGACCGACATAGTCCACCTCCATTCCATCTTCCTGTGGCCGACGTGGATGGCGGCGCGCACGGCGCGCCACGCTGGCGTGCCTTACGTTTGTTCCCCGCGTGGCATGCTGGAAAAGTCGCTGATCCGGCGCAAGAGCCGCTGGGCCAAGGCCCTCTGGATCGCGCTGGTCGAGCGTCGCAACCTGGAGAGCGCGGCCGCCGTGCATGCGACGAGCGAACGCGAAGCGGCCGAGCTGGTGCGCTTCGGATTCGATCTGCCCCGCATTGCAGTCATCCCGAATGGCGTAGACCTGCGCGTTCCCGAAAGCTCCGGATCGGCCGCGCCTGATTGGCTGGCCTGCATTCCGCCCGGCGCCCCATTGGTGACATTCCTTGGGCGCATCAATTGGAAAAAGGGCTTGGACCGTCTGGTTCCCGCAATGGCCGCCCTGCCTTCGGCGTACCTTGTGGTCGCCGGTCCGGATGACGAAGGAGAGCGCAAAGCACTCGAGGCGCTTGCGGCACGCATCGGCGTCCGGTCGCGGGTAATTTTTCCCGGCCCGGTCCATGGCTGGGACAAGCAAGCGCTGCTCCGGCGATCCGTCGCGCTGGTCCTGCCGTCGCTATCCGAGAATTTCGGCAATGTGGTTCTCGAGGCCATGGCGGCCAGCATCCCGGTGGTGATCGCGCCGCAGGTCGGCCTTGCGAAACTGGTTCGCGACGCCGGGGCGGGAATAGTCGTCGACGGGAGCGTCGATTCGATCGCGGCGGCATTGCAGTCCATCCTGGGCAGCCCGTCACTTGGCACGCAGATGGGGGCCCGTGGGCGCGCGGCGGCGGAAAGCGCATTCGACTGGGGCACCGTTGCCGCCGCCATCGAGCGGCTATATGAGACGATATTGCCGCGCGATCACGCTTCATCCGGCTGAACAATGCTTGACCAGATCACTCCGGTCGTACTCACTCGCAACGAGTCGCCCAACATTGCCCGCACCCTTGCGGCCGTGGCCTGGGCTCGGGATATCGTCGTTGTCGACAGCGAAAGTGACGACGACACCCTAACGCTGGCAGGCGGTTTCCCGCAGGCGCGCATCTTTTCGCGCCGCTTCGACTCCCACGCGCAGCAATGGCAGTTCGCGATCGACGACACCGGCATCGGCAGCGAATGGGTCCTCGCGCTGGATGCCGACTACGTCCTGGACGCCCCGCTGGTAGATGAATTGCGCGACTTGGCGCCTCCGCCCGGCGTGACGGGATTCGAAGCGCGTTTCCTGTACTGCATCAGGGGACATGCCCTGCGAGGGGGGCTGTACCCGTCGCATACGGTGCTGTTTCGCCGCCAAGGGGCGCGTTTCGTCCAGGACGGTCACACGCAGCGCTTGCTGACCGACGGTGCGGTGCTTCGTCTGGACGGATATATCCGTCATGACGACCGCAAGCCGCTCGCCGCATGGCTGACGGCGCAAGCGCGGTACGCACGCCTCGAAGCCGAAAAACTGCACTGCATGCCAAAGGACAAGGCAAAGGGAATGGACGCGCTCCGGCGGGCTCGATGGATCGCACCGCTTCTCATGCCGTTCTATTGCCTCGTCGTGAAAGGGCTGGCGTTGGAGGGTTGGCGCGGGATGTACTACGCCATGCAGCGCACTTATGCCGAAGCCCTCATTTCCCTCTTTCTCCTCGAGGCGGCGCTGCTGCGGAAGGATGCACGGTCACCCCCCGTGCCGGGGCAAGGCGAGGAGCCCCCGTCGACATGAGCCGGATCTGCCGGGCCAACCGGGCCCGTCGCGTGCACCCGGGCGGCATCGAATGATCATCCTCGGTGTCAATGCGTTCCACGCTGATGCCTCGGCTTGTATCGTGCGCGAGGGGACTTTGATAGCGGCCGCGGAAGAAGAGCGCTTTCGCCGCATCAAGCATTTCGCCGGCTTCCCGATCGAGTCCATCCGCTATTGCCTCGCCGCCGCCGGGATTGGCATCGGCGATCTCGATGTCGTAGCTGTCAACCAGGATGACCGCGCGAACCTGCGCCAGAAAATTTCGTACGCCCTCAAGGGGCGGCCCGACCTGAGGCTGCTGCTCGACCGTGTTCGCAATCGGCGCGCTCGGACCGGCATCGTGGGTAGTCTTTCAGATGCATTTCCTGGCGAACATGTGCGCGCCAGCCTGATGCAGGTGGAACACCATTTGGCCCATCTTGGTTCGGCCTTCCTGGTCTCACCTTTTGAGGAGGCGGTCGCGCTGTCGGTCGACGGCTTCGGCGACTTTGCCAGCGCGGCCTGGGGACTCGGGCGTGGCAATCGCATCGAGGTCGACGACAAAGTCTACTTTCCGCATTCGCTCGGCATCTTCTACCAAGCCCTGACCCAGTATCTGGGGTTTCACGACTACGGCGACGAATACAAGGTAATGGGCCTGGCTCCCTATGGCGAACCGCGGTTCATGGACGCGATGCGGAAAATCGTCATGCTTCAGGACGACGGTACTTTCAGGCTCGGACTCGAATATTTCCGCCACCACCGCGAACAAGTCGGATACGAATGGGATAACGGTGAGCCGAAGGTAGGCCGGCTGTACACCTCGAGCCTCGTCGACCTCCTCGGACCGGTGCGCGCGGCGGGCGACGCCATGACCCAGCGCCATAAGGACATCGCGAGCTCTACCCAGGCCATGTACGAACAGGCCCTGTTCCACCTGCTCAACCGCCTACATGCGCGCTACGCGGTGGATGCGCTCGCCCTCTCCGGCGGGTGTGCGATGAATTCCGCAGCCAATGGGAAGGTGTTGCGCAGTACGCCATTCAGGCGGATGTACGTGCCGGCGGCCGCGGGCGACGCGGGAGGCGCGATCGGCGCGGCATTCATCGCATGGCACAGGATTTCGGCGACGTCGGCGAGGTTCGACATGGAGCATGCGAACTGGGGCCCGGCCGCAGACGATGGAGATCTCTCGGCGCTGGTTGAAGATCGCCGGGCTGCGTTCGCGGGCGAGGGCATTCTTGCGCGCCGGATCGCCGATGAAGGCGACTTGGTCCAATACACTGCGTCGGCCATCGCGCAGGGGCGGGTGGTCGGCTGGTTCCAGGGCCGGATGGAATGGGGGCCCCGCGCATTGGGAAACCGCTCGATCCTGGCTGACCCGCGTCGGCCGGACATGCAGGAAATCATCAATGCCAGGATCAAGCGGCGCGAGTCGTTCCGGCCCTTCGCCCCGTCCATCCTGCGGGAAGCGGTATCGGATTGGTTCGAAGTAGACTGCGACGTGCCCTTCATGACGCAGGTCGTCCCTGTGCGCGAGGCAAAGCGGGCGTTGATCCCGGCGGTCACGCATGTTGACGGGACCGGGCGCCTGCAAACCGTCGGGAGGCAAGCCAATCCCAGATATCATCGGCTTATCGAGGCGTTTTGCCGCTTGACCGGTGTGCCCGTCGTGTTGAATACTTCGTTCAACGAAAACGAACCCGTCGTTTGCAGACCGCAGGAGGCCGTCGAGTGCTTCATCCGGACCGACATGGATGTGTTGGTTCTTGGCGACTGGTTCATCGAGCGGCCCGTGCGCTGAATTGGATACCGTGAACTTCGAGCCCCGATCATGAAGGCAGGCAGCCAGGGGAGGAGTGCGCGATGCGGCGCGCGGGCCGGAGCCCTGCTGTCGATCTGCCTTGCCGGTGGCGTGAATTGCACCGCTCACGCCCAGGCACTCGTCCCGCTCGAATCCGCCACGCTGCTCCCCGCGCAAACGACCGCGCCCGCGACTCCCCCGGGCGGCATCCCCGTCGGCCCGCTGATCGTCTACCCGGCCATCGACGTAGCCGTGGGGCACAACGACAACCTCTTCTCGAGCAACATCAACCGGGAAGGTTCCGCGCAGACGACGATCTCGCCTTCCGTGAAGGCCGAAGGCAGAATCGGGCCGCACAGGTTCGACGTGCTTTTTCGCCTCGATGACGTCAGGTACGCCAGCAGCCCGGCCGACAATTACGCGAACTACAGCGTGCTGGCGACAGGCGACATCGTCTTCAGCGGGCGCGCCGGGCTCAAGGTGCGCGGCGAGTACCGCCATGGCGTGGATCCCCGCGGATCAACGGACCGGACGGTGAGCGCGACACCGGACGAATACATCCACCAAGGCATCGAGGGCGTATTCGGTTACGGGGCGCCGGGCGCGAAAGGGCGCATCGAACTGGACGGCGCCGCGTATTCGCGCCGATACCAGAACAACCGGCTGGCGACCGCACCCAGCGATCGTGATACGACCCAGATCGGCGCGACTTTCCTGCTGCGCGTCGCGCCCAAAACCCAGCTGCTCGTCTCGGCGCAGCAGCGCTGGATCGAATACGTGGTGGAGGGTTCCACGCAAAGCTCGACCGAAAACAGGTACCAGGTCGGCGCCAAGTGGGAGGCGACTGCAAAGACGACCGGGATCCTCAAGTTCGGCTACCTCGAGAAGCGGTTCGACAGCGCTGGCCGCACCGGCTTCGGCGGTCCGGGTTGGGATGCGGTGGTCCGGTGGAGCCCGCTGACCTATTCGGTGTTCGACTTCACGACGTCCAAAACGACAAACGAATCCACCGGGACGGGCGATTACCTGCTTTCGCAGCTCTACGGAGTCAGCTGGAACCATGCGTGGAACAGCCGGCTTTCCTCGGCGGCGACTACCGGCTGGCGCAAGGATGCGTACGAAGGCACGGGCGGAGGGCGAGTCGACAAGACTTCCACGCTCGGCCTGAACGCGACTTACCAATGGCAGCGCTGGATTCGATTGGGCGCCGCCTATACGTTCACGGACCGGGTATCCAGCCCGAGCACGTTCGATTTCACGCGGCACTTGTGGATGTTCACGGTGGGCGCCACGCTCTGAGCGCTCGCGGGTGGGGCGCAAGCGATTGTTGTTATACTTTCGGCGATAACTCAACGGCCCCAGGACTTCCACGGCCGATCCGCATTCGGCCCGCCACGATGCGCTTGCGTTCACTTTTCGCTGTATTGCTGTGTGCCGGCCTTGCGCTAGCGGGTTCAGTCGCAGGCGCGCAGTCGAACGACAGCGCCTTCTCGAACTACCGGCTCGGCGCGGGCGACGTCATCACCGTCCAGGTGCTCGGCGAGGACGATCTCAAGCGCGAGAAAATTCGGCTGTCCGACGCAGCCACGATCTCCTACCCGATCCTTGGCGAGATCCGCCTGCTGGGAAAAACGGTGGGCGAGCTCGAAGTCCTCATCCGCGACGGCCTCAAGGGGCGCTACCTGCTCAATCCGCAGGTGACGGTCACGATCAACGAGTACCGCAACTTCTTCATCAACGGCCAAGTCGCCACTTCCGGCGGATTTGCCTTTATCCCCGGCCTGACGGTGCGCAAGGCCGTATCGCTCGCCGGCGGTTTCAAGGAGCGGGCCTCGCGTGAGAAAATCTTCATCATCCGCGAAGACGATTCGTCGCATAAGCCGAGGCGGGTCGAACTCGATGCCGCCGTGAATCCCGGTGACATCATCACCGTCGAGGAGAGTTTTTTCTAAGGGCCGATGGCCGACATGAATGCCGAGCCGCCCGACGTGCATTCGCGCCGGATTCAGGGAGTGCAGGCCCCTTGGCCGGGAAGCAAGGTTCCTGTCTTCCCGGTGACGTAGTAAGCGGCCAGTCCGATCCATTCCTTGATCCCGACGGACAGGTTTTCGAGGTTGCCGGACAGGCTGGCGCTCCAGCGCATGAGGGCCCCGCGCAGGGTGCGATGATCGACCGGGTAGGCGATCACGGGCCACCCGATCCTGCAGAAGATCCCGATCGAACGGGGCATGTGGAAGGCGGAAGTGACCAGGACCCAGGCCTCCCCCGTGCGCGGGTTTACCAGCGCCTTGCTCATGACGGCGTTCTCCACCGTATTCCTCGAGTTGCTTTCCAGCACGAGGCGCGAGGCGTCAAGGCCTTGCTCGGCGTAAAGCCGCTTTGCCACGACCGCACCTTTGTGCCGCTGGTCCAGGACACTGCCGCTGCCTGAGGTGAAAATCACTTTCGCCTCCGGGTAGCGCCGCGCCAGGGCGATGGAGGCTAGGAAGCGCTCTGCCGACCCGTTGACCTCCACCTGGTCCCAGGCGGCGGTCGAAACTGGGTCTTCGGCGCCTCCCAGCACGATGATGCCCGCGATACTCGCGGGAAGCGTCGGATTGGTGTCGAAACGTGCTTCGAGCGGGTAAAGCAGCCACTCGCCCACCGGCAGGCAGGCGAGCACGAGCAGGCCGGCGACCGCAATCCCGAGGACCCGACGGGCCCACCGGAGGGCCCCCCGAAGCAGCAGGATCCAAGCGCCAACCACCAGCAGGAGGAACAGGCTTTCCGGTGCGATGACGAACCAGGCTGCCTTGGACAGCCAGAAGAACGCGGTTTCGATGGCAGTCCGGCCGGCGCCGCGCTATTTGAGCAGCAAGTGCCCGAGGTACCAGGCGAGCCCGGCCATGAAAGCCGAGCAGGGAATCGTGAGGATCCACGCCCAGACGATGTTGCCGGCCAGTCCCCAGCGCACCGCGGCGACGTTTTGCGCCGAACCTACGCCGACGATGGCGCCGGTGATGGTATGCGTGGTGGAGACTGGAATGCCCAGGCCCGTGGCGAGGAATAACGTGATCGCGCCGCCGGTTTCCGCGCAGAAGCCGCCAACGGGCTTGAGCTTGGTGATCTTCTGGCCCATCGTTTTCACGATACGCCATCCGCCGAACATCGTCCCCAGGGCAATCGTGATGTAGCACAGCACCGCCACCCACATCGGGAACGGGTCGCTGGTTTTCAAATGGCCTGCGGCAATGAGCAGCATCCAGATGATGCCGGCAGTTTTCTGCGCGTCGTTGCCGCCGTGCCCCAGGCTGTACAGCGACGCGGAAACAAGTTGCAGCCTGCGGAACCAGCGGTCGACCTTGCTGGGCGTGGAGCGCACGAACAGCCATGAGACGATGAGCATCAGCAGCGACCCCAACAGGAACCCGAGCAGCGGTGACACGAGGATGAATGCCACGGTCTTCCAGATGCCGGCCGGGATCAGCGCCCAGGTGCCGGCCTTGGCTACTGCGGCCCCGACAAGGCCGCCGATCAGCGCGTGCGACGATGACGAAGGAATGCCGTAATACCAGGTAATGATGTTCCAGATGATGGCGCCCACCAGCGCCCCGAAAATAACGTAGTGGTCGACGATGCCCTGGTCAATGATGCCGCTGCCAACCGTCGTTGCGACCTTGAAATGGAAGACGAAAAGTGCGGCGAAGTTGAAAAATGCCGCCATCGCCACTGCCTGGTGCGGCTTGAGCACGCGTGTAGAAACGACTGTGGCGATGGAGTTGGCCGCGTCGTGGAACCCGTTCATGAAGTCGAACGCGAGCGCGACCACGATCAGGAGGACCACCACCCACAAGCTGATGCTGAGCGCTTCCACGCGCGGCCTACGAGTTTTCCAGCACGATGCCTTCGATGATGTTCGCCACGTCCTCGCAGCGATCGGTGATCTCCTCGAGCAGGTCGTAGATCGTGCGCAGCTTGATGAGTTGCTTTACGTCCGACTCGTCGCGGAAAAGCTTGGACATTGCCGAGCGCATGACGCGATCGGCATCCGACTCGAGCCGGTCGATCTCCTCGCAGGTCTTGAGGATCGCCTCGGGGTGGCGCAGGTTGGACAGCAGCCCCACCGCGATCTTGACGCGCTCGCAGCTCATCTGGCAGATCTCCCCCAGCTGTTTGGCTTCCGGCGTGATCTTGCGGATGTCGTACAGCACCACCGTTTCGGCCACGTCCTGCATGAGGTCGAGGACGTCGTCCATGTTGGTGATCAGCTGGTGGATGTGATCGCGGTCCAGGGGCGTGATGAACGTCTTGTGCAGGAGCGAAATCGTCTCATGGGTGATCTTGTCCGCGGCCCGCTCGGCCGTGTCTATGCCCTGCGCGCGCGCCTCGAGGTCCTTGAATTCGGTCATCATTTTCTCGAGCTCGCGGCTGCCGAGCACGATCTGCTCGGCGTGGGCGTTGAACAGCTCGAAGAAATTTCCTTCACGGGGCATCAGGCGGGAAAGCATGGCGGGTCGTCCTGTCCGGGGCGTGGGCGGCTGGCCGCAATGTTACATTCAATTTCCGCCCTCACCCGACGGTCGGTCGATTCGCTGTGGCCCTCACGACACTTCAACGCCTCTTTCGGCCCTTCAAGGACAGGCTGCCAGCATGGGCCTGGCGCCCGCTGCGCGCGTTGGCCACTGCGCTGCTCACGCCGGCCCTGTTCAGCTATCGCTCAGGACATTTTGCGAGCAGTCTCATGGAAGTCGCCGTCGACCGGAAACTCGCGCCGATCCCCTGGTACACGTACCCGTGCATCGAGTTCCTGCAGCATCGAGATTTTTCAAGCTGCCTTGTGCTTGAATTCGGCGGCGGGCAGTCGACTTTCTGGTGGGCCGAACGCGCCAGGGCCGTGGTCACCATCGAGGAGGACCGCAGGTGGCACGACGACCTTAAGCCGCGCGTGCCATCCAACGTTGAGCTCCACCATGTCTCGCTCGAAACCTGCATTGCTGCCATTCCCGCGCTGCTGCATGGCCTGCCGCATGCAAAGTATGACGTGATCGTGATCGACGGCCTCGAGCGGCGAGAACTGATCGGGGTTGCCCTGCAGTACGTCGCCGACCACGGCATCATCATCTTCGACGACTCTGACGGCTACGGCTTCTTCGATGAGACCAGCGGGATCGGGCTCAATCGTGCCGATTTTTTCGGCATGGCTCCAGGCGTCCACCTGCAGCACTGCACCTCGATCCTGTTCGGGCCGGACGCCTTTGCGTTTTCGAGCCGGCATCCGATCCCGATCGCCGCAGTCCTCTAGCGCTTGCGCCTGGCCGCGCCGCGGGCGATGGTTCCTGCCGCTGCCAGGAGTGAGTTCATCTGCTTGCCAACCAGCACGCCGTGGGAAAGGGGCATGTCTTCCACCAGCTGGTGCAGCTCGAGGGTCATCTGCACCGAGCGCGGGTCGAGGTCGGTTAGCGCGGCGACGAAGGTTTGCGCTTTTGCGCGCAGCGCGGCGGCATCAGGCGCAAGGCGCGTGATGAGGCCGAACCGGTCGAGCGTGGCTGCATCGAACGTATCTGCCGACAGCAGCAGCTCGAGTGCGCGCCTGCGCGGGAGCAGGTGCGTCAGCACCGCGGTATTGATCGCCGCGGGAAAACCGTTCTTCATTTCGAGCGCGCCAAAGCGCGCGGACTCGACCGCGAACACGAACTGGCAGCTCATCGCGAGGGTGAATCCGCCGGCCACCGCATAGCCTTCCACCAGCGCGACGGTGGGCTTTTTCATGGAGAGGAGCCGGTTGAGCGCCTCGCCGTATTCGCCGTCCCAGCCGAAGTACCAGTCCAAGCCATCCGCCAGCGGCTCCAGGCCGAGGTCGCGGCCCGAGCAGAAGCTCCCGCCTGCGCCCTGGATAACCACGCAGCGGCACCCGGCATCGTCGGAGGCGGCGCGCAGCGCGCGGTCGATTCCGAGAACCATTTCGCGATCGAGCGCATTGCGCTTGTCCGGCCGGTTGAGCGTGAGCGTATGGACGTACCCCTTGCGTTCGACGTCGACGCTGCCCATCAGATGACGCCCTGTTCGCGCAGCTTCGCCTGCTCGGTTTCAGGCAATTCCAGCCAGCCGCCATAGACTTCCGCGTTGTGCGCGCCCATGTCGGGGCCGCTCGAGCGGATCGACCCCGGCGTGGCGGAGAACCGCGGGACCACGCCCGGCATCTTGACCGAGCCGAAATCCGCATCCGGCACAGAGGTGACTGCGCCGCGCTCGATGAAGTGCGCATCCTCGAGCATCTGCTTGTTGCTGTAGATTGGCGCGGCCGCGACCCCGGCGCTGCTGAGTTTTTCGAGGATCTCGCTGAGCGGCCGCGCGCCTATCCATTCCGCTGCCATCGCGTCCATCTCCTTGCGGTTCCTGACGCGCGCCGCGTTCTTCGCAAAGCGTTCGTCCTGCACCAGTTCTGGCCGGCCGATGAGCGCGGCGAAGCGGTCGAAAATGTTCTGCGTCGCGCAGGTGAAGGTGACCCAGTGCGCGTCGGCGGTCGGGAAGATGTTCGCGGGAGCGACGTATGCGTTGTCGTTGCCGATGCGTTCGTGCACCAGCCCGAGCTGGTCATATTCGATCGGCAGGACTTCGAGCAGCCGCAGCATGGCCTCGGTGGCCGACAGGTCGATCTCCTGGCCCGGCGAATCGGGATTGCGCAGGCGGTGGTACAGCGCAGTGACTACGCTGAAGGCGCCGAATACGCCCGCGATCGGGTCGCCGATCGGGTAGCCGGGATGCAAGGGCGGGCCATCGCGCTCGCCGGTTATGTAAGTGAGGCCGGAATAGGCCTCGAACAGGCGCGCGAACCCGGGAAAATTCCGGTACGGGCCGGTCTGCCCGAACCCCGTCAGGCGCAGGATGGTCAGCTTCGGGGCCAGCGCCCACAGCGTTTCCTTGGTGAGGCCCCACTTGTCGAGCGTGCCCGGGCGGTAGTTCTCAATCAGCACATCGAAGCGCGGCAACAACCGCTTGAACAGAGCCACGCCTTCGGGCTTGCGCAGGTCGAGCGTGATCGCCTTCTTGTTGCGATTGGTGACTTTCCAGATGAGCGGCTTGCCGTCCTTGTGGGGCGGGATGGCCCGGCACGGGTCGCCTGAGCCGGGCAACTCGATCTTGAGCACATCGGCGCCGAAATCCCCCAGCATCCCTGCCGCGAACGGGCCGGCGATGACGTTGGATATGTCGAGGACGCGCAGGCCCTCAAGCGGCCCCAGGGACGCAGGTTTGGTGGTCATCGGTTGAAATCCAAGCCAAGGGATTGCAGGCGTTTTACGCCCTCCTCCGAGAAGCCCCACTCGGCCAACGCGGCGGCGCCGCCTTCACCGCGCTCGGGCGGCTTGCGGCGAATCTCGCCCGGGGTGCGCGAAAAGCGCGGCGCCGGCGCGGGCTGCTTCACCCCGCCGACTTCCACGAAGCTCTTGCGCGCTACGTGATGGGGATGCTCGTAGGCTTCGCTCCAGGTCAGCACAGGCGCGAAGCACGCGTCGGAATCGTCGAAGACCGAACACCATTCCGCGCGGGTCTTTGTCTTGAATGCAGCGGCGAAACGCGCGCGCAATGCGGGCCAGCCGGCGCGGTCGTGCTGTTTGGGCAGGTCCTCGCCCGCAATTCCCAGGCGTTCGAGCAGGTCGGCGTAAAACCGCGCCTCGATCGAGCCGATCGAGACATGCTTGCCGTCGCGGGTTTCGTAGGCGTCGTACCACGGCGCGCCGCCATCGAGGTAATTGGCGCCGCGCTCCTCCTTCCATCGCTGCGACGCGAGCATTCCGTGGAACATCGTTGATAACAGTGAAGCGCCTTCGCACATCGCCGCGTCCACGACCTGGCCGCGTCCGGAGCGTTGCGACTCGACCAGCGCCGCTGCCATGCCGAAAGCGAGCAGCATGCCCCCGCCACCGAAGTCGCCGACCAGGTTGAGCGGGGGCACGGGTGCTTCGCCCGCCCGGCCGATACCGGCCAGCGGGCCGGCCAGCGCGACGTAGTTGATGTCGTGGCCGGCACGCGGTGCCATCGGGCCGTCCTGGCCCCACCCCGTCATGCGACCATAGACCAGCTTCGGATTGCGTGCGAGTGCCACTTCCGGGCCTACCCCGAGGCGCTCCATCACGCCGGGGCGAAAGCCTTCGATCAGCGCATCGGCCTTTCCAATCAACTCGAGAGCGGCCTCGGCACCGCCTTTTGCTTTCATGTCGAGCGTCACCGAGCGGCGCCCGCGCAGCATGATGTCGTGCCTGCGCTCGCGGTTGAGTCCGAGGTCGGTGGCGCCGGGCCGATCGATGACGAGCACGTCGGCGCCCATGTCCGCGAGCATCATCCCGCAGAACGGCCCGGGGCCGATGGCCTCGAATTCGACGACTTTTATACCGGCAAGGGGTCCCATTGGAATCTCGCTGAAAATAGGGGGAGGGGGCGAAAAATTTGCGGCCGATGTGCGGCGGGTGTGCGTCCGGTCAGTCCGGCGTGATGTGCTGCTTTTTGATGAGCTGTGCCCATTTTGCGCTATCGGCGCGGATGAAGGCCGCGAACTGCTCTGGTGTGCCGCCGACCACGTCGGCCCCCTGGGCGACGATCTTTTCGCGCACTTCGGGCCGGTTGAGGATCGAGCTCACCTCGGAGGCGATGCGCGCGACGGTTTCACGCGGTGTACCCGCCGGGGCAAACAGGCCGTTCCAGCCGACGGCGTTGTAGCCTGGGAAGCCCGCTTCCGCGATGGTGGGCACGTCGGGGAGCGCCGGTGAACGGCGCTCGCTGGTGACGGCCAGGGCCTTGAGCTTGCCGGCCTTGATCTGGCTCAGCGTGGTCAGCACCACGTCGAACGTGAATGGCACATGACCGCCCATCACGTCGTTCATGGCCGGCGCAGCGCCTTTGTAATGCACCGGTACCAATTGCACGTCGGCCATCGCGGCGAACAGTTCGGCAAAAAGGTGCGCGGCCGTTCCCTTGCTTGCGGTGGCGTAGTTGATCTTGCCGGGTTCGCGCCTGGCCGCGGCGGCGATTTCGCGCATGTTGTTCGGAGCAAAACCGGGATTCGCGACGACTGCGTAGGGCTGCGAGGCGGCCTGCACCACCGGAACGAAATCCCTTTCCGGGCTGTAGGGCAGCTTCATGCCGAGGGCGGGCTGGATGCTGTGGGTGGCGATTGTTCCCATGAGCAGCGTCGTGCCGTCCGGCGCGGACTTAGCCACCGCGTCGGCGCCGATGCTTCCACTCGCACCGAGACGGTTCTCCACGATGACAGGCTGGCCGAGCTTCTCGCCCAGCGGCGCGGCGATGATGCGCGCGAGGACGTCGGTGGCGCCGCCGGCTGCGAATGGCACCACGATGCGCATCGTTTTGGAAGAATTGCCGACTTGCGCCGACGCAGCGCTGGCTGCGGCCATGCCCACTGCAAGTGCAATTGCCATCGCTTTCATCAGATCACCCCGTTTTGTTTTAGCTGTTCCCGCTCGTCGGCGCCCATGCCGAGCCACTCGCCGTAGACTTCGGCATTGTCCTGGCCGATAGCGCCGCCGGTGTTGCGCACGCGGCCCGGGTCGTTGACGAAACGCGGGACGACATTCTGCATGCGCACGCTGCCGAAATCGTTGTCGGGAACCGTGGTGATCGCGTCGCGCGCCTGCACCTGCGGGTCGGCAAACACCTGGTCGATCGAGTAGATCGGCGCAATCGTGCCGGAGGCCTTGCGAAAAGCCGCGAGGACTTCCTCTAGAGTCTGTCCCTCGCACCAGTCGGAAAATATCTTGTTGAGCTCGCCCATGTGCTCCACGCGCGAACCGTTGCTCGCGAAGCGCGGGTCCTCGATGAGGTCGGGGCGACCGATCGCACGGCAGTTGTTGGCATACAGCACGTTGGTGGAGCCGGCGAGCGAAACCCAGCGGTCGTCCCTGGTGCGGTACACCGCCGCTGGCGCCGAATATTGGTTGGCGTTTCCGGAGCGCTCGCGCACCGTGCCGAGCTGGTCGTGCTCGATAGCGATGAATTCGAGCAGGCGCAACGTAGCCTCGGTCATCGACAGGTCGATCTCCTCGCCCGGGGCGTCGGGGTCCATGGCGCGCTTCCACAGCGCGCTCACAATCCCAAGCGCCCCGAACACGCCGCCAATTGCGTCGCCCAGAGGGTACCCCGCGTGCATGGGCTGGCCGTCGGGCTCGCCGGTGATATAGGTCAGGCCGCCCATGGCTTCGAATATGCGCGCGAACCCGGGCCGGTCGCGGTAGGGGCCGTCCTGCCCGAACCCCGTGGCGCGCAGGATCACCAGGCGCGGCTGGATCGACCACAGCACTTCCTTCGACAGGCCCCACCGGTCGAGGGTGCCGGGGCGGAAATTCTCCACCAGCACGTCGAACCGCGGCAGCAGTCGCTTGAGGATTGCGATGCCTTCGGGCTTGCGCAGGTCGAGGGTGACGAACTTCTTGTTGCGGTTGGTGACCTTCCACCACAGCGACTTGCCTTCCTTGAACGGGGGAAAGCCGCGCGCGCCATCGCCCGAAGGCAACTCGGCCTTGAGGACTTCGGCGCCATAGTCAGCCAGCAGCGCGGCCGCAAACGGCGCGGCCACGATGGTGGCGATGTCGAGCACGCGCAGGCCGGCGAGCGGGCCGAAGCCCGCTTTCGCCGGGCCGCTGCCCGGCTTCGTTTCGCGGGATTGGCTCATGGTCAGTCAGGCTTGATGCCGCGCGATCGGATCAACTTGGTCCACTTGTCGATATCGGCGCGAATGAATGCGCCGAACTGCTCGGGCGTCCCGCCCACCGGCGTCATACCCAGGCCGACCAGCTTGTCGGAGACCTCGGGGAGTTTCAGGGCCGCGTTGACCTCGGCGTTGAGCCTGGCGATGACGTCGGCCGGCGTGCCGGCGGGCGTCAGCAGGCCGAACCACGCAAAGGCCTCCGCGCCACGGAAGCCCTGCTCGGCGAGCGTGGGCACGTCGGGGAGGCCGGCATAGCGTTGCGGGCTGGCGACGGAAATTGCGCGCAGCTTGCCGGCCTTGATGTGGGGCAGGGCCGGGGCGACCGGGTC
Organism: Betaproteobacteria bacterium; assembly: GCA_039931715.1. Classification (GTDB taxonomy): domain Bacteria; phylum Pseudomonadota; class Gammaproteobacteria; order Burkholderiales; family SG8-39; genus SZAS-79. Next base: position 8,680 of record JBDTRN010000008.1, on the reverse strand, counting down.
GACCGAAGCGCCCAGCCTGCCGCCCAGCAGGTCCTGGATAGCCGGCGCGTCACCCTTGTACGGGATATGCACCAGCGACACTCCCGCCACGGCGTTGAGCAACTCGATGGCCAGGTGCGGTGCGCTGCCGTTGCCGGGGCTGCCGATGTTGGCGTAGGCAGGGTCCTTCTTTGCCAGGTCGATGAGGTCGCGGGCGTTCTTCGCCGGTGACGCGGCGGGCACGAGGAAAAACAGCGGCACGGTGACGGCTTGCACGACAGGCGCGAAATCCTTCACCGTGTCGTACGGCAGCTTGTCGTACAGCCCGGGATTGGTCGAGTGGGGGGCGGCGCAAAAGAACAGCGTGTAGCCGTCCGGCGCACTCTTGGCCACGTACTCGGTGGCAATGCGCGTATTGGCGCCGGGCTTGTTCTCGACCACGAGCTGCTGGCCCAGGCGCTGCGAAAGGCGCTCGGCGAGAATGCGCGCAGCGATGTCGTTGGTGCCGCCCGCGGCATAGGGCGCGATGATCCGGACCGGCTTGGACGGCCATGCCTGGGCGCAGACCGTCACGGCCGTGCCGGCAAGAAGGGCTGCGCTGAGTGCCCTCAACAGGGTTTTCATTTCTCCTCCTCCAGTGTTGTGGCGTTCGATGCTTCAGCGCTCACCGCGCATGAGGTGCCGCGCGATGTTGAGCTGGTGGATCTGGCTCGTGCCCTCGTACAGCCGGAAAAGGCGCACGTCGCGGTAGAAGCGCGGTACGGACCCGCCTATGTCTTCGCAGTAGCCGGCGCCGCCGAAAATCTGCACCGCGCGGTCGGCGACGCGGCCGGCCATTTCGGAGGCGTAATACTTGCACATCGAGACTTCCATCGTGACGTCCTCGCCGCTGTCGCGCTTGCGCGCCGTCTCGAGGATCAGCGCGCGCGCGGCGGATATCTCTACCTTGCAGTCGGCAAGCATCGCCTGGACCAGCTGGAACTCGCCGATCGCCTGCCCGGACTGCTTGCGTGTGCGCGCATGGCGCAGCCCTTCGTCGAGCAGCCGGATCGCCGGCCCGGTGCACAGCGAGGCGAGATTGATGCGCTGCTTGTTGAGCGACTTCATCACCGCGCGGAATCCCTGGCCGGGGGTGCCGCCGAGCACGGATGATTTCGGCACCCGGCAGTCGCGGAAATACACCTCCGACACGGGCGAGCCTTCCTGGCCCATCTTCTTGTGCTCTGGCCCGATTGCGAGTCCCGGCGTATCGCGCTCGATGATGAACGAGGTGGTTCCCGAGCCGCCCTTGTTGGCCGGGTCGGTACGCGTGAGCACCGTAAACAGGTCGGCGATGGGCGCGTTGGTGATGTAGCGCTTGGTGCCGTTGATGACGTAGCTGTCGCCGTCTTCGACCGCGATCGTGGCAAGACCGCCGAGCAGGTCGGACCCGGCGCCCGGTTCGGTGACCGCCAGGCAGCCGGTCATCTCGCCGGTGGCCAGGCGCGGCAGATACTTGCGCTTCTGCTCCTCGGTGCCGTCGTGGATGATCGCTTCGGCGCCTATGCCGGTGTTGGTGCCGCAGCGCGCGCGGTAGGCGACCGCGCATTGCGAAATCTCCATGTTCGCGAGGCACAGTTCTTCGGTGGTCAGGCCTGCCCCGCCATAGGATTCGGGAATGCTCCAGCCGAAAAATCCCAGGCGGCGCATCTGCTCCACGATCTCGGCGGGGATGGCGTTTTCGCGCTCCACCCTTTCCTCGTTCGGGATGGCCATGTCGCGCATGAAAGTGCGGATCTTGTCGAGCAGGCCGGTCATTTGTTTCTGGTCACGGATCATTGGGTTCTCGCCTGGCGCTGGCGCGCGCGGCCGGGGCCGGGCGCCTGCCGGGAATGGTCAGGGATGAAAGCGCGGCTTGCGCTTTTGCAGGAAAGCGTCGATGCCTTCGGCGGCCTCTTCTCCGTGCAGGGCTTCGACAAACAGCGCGCGTTCGAGCTCGAGGTGCTGGCCGTAGTCGTGCCGCTGCGCCTCATTGCCCAGCCGCTTGATGCGGCCTATGGCGCGCGTGGCGCCGTCGGCCAGTTCGCTTGCCAGCGCAAGCGCCGCGGCGGTCGCGGTCCCGGCCGGGACGCAGCGGTTCACCAGACCCGCGGCGTGCAGCCGCGGCGCGGCTACCCCAACGCCGGTCATCATGAGTTCGCTGGCCAATTGCAGCGGCAGCGAGCGGGCGAGGAAAAACGATCCGTCGCCGTCGGGGTTGAGCCCGATCTTTACGTAGGCCATCGTGAACATGGCGTTTTCGGCCGCGACGATGAGGTCACATCCCAAGGCGACCGAAAAACCGGCGCCTGCCGCATGGCCTTCGACCGCGGCGATGACGGGTTTTGCGCAGTCGCGCAGGCTGCGTACCAGCTCGTTCAGCTTGGCGACGCGATCGAAATGGTGCTGCGGCGGATTGGTGCGCCGGCTCAAGGCCAGCGTGGCGAGGTCGCCGCCAGCGCAGAAATGCTCGCCTTCGCCGCGCAGGACCACCGCGCCGATGCCGTCGTCGAAGGACGCAAGGCGAAGCTGGCGCGCCAGTTCCGCCGATATTTCCTGCTTGATCGCGTTGCGCTGCGCCGGGTTGCGGATCGAAAGCTGCAGCACGCGACCCGTGCGGACGGCATCCACGCCGAACGCGTCGGTCGCGGCGGTGGCCATCAGTGCATGCCTAGGGCGGCCTCGATATTGCGGACCATCTGCACCAGTCGCGGGCCGATGTCATCCTCGATCTGCCCTTTCTTGAGCATGAAGGCCGGGATGCTGCAGTTGAACGCGACGATCTCGCCATCGACCGTCCGGCGCATCGGCACGCCCACTGCGTGGATCTCGCGGCGCAGGTCGCCGTAAGACACGCAGAACCCGCGTTCGCGGATTTCCTGCAGGCTCTTGTCGATCTGGGCCCGGTACTTGCGGTGCATTTCGGGTTCCTTGACCTTCATCTGGTTCAGCACCGCTTCGCGCTCGGCGGGCGTGCAGGCAGCGAGAAAGGCGCGCCCCACCGAAGCCTGTGCTATGGGGATCGATGTGCCGATGTCGGGCAGCGACGGAGTTCCGCTGGCGGAGCGGCAGCTTTCGACGAATACCACGTTGAGCCGGTCGCGGATGCCCATCGAGACCGAAGCGTTGGCGTGGTCGGCGAGTTCCTTCATGTGCGGGCGGGCGATCTGGCGTGCGCTCATGCTGGCGAGCAGCGGGTACCCGATCGACAGCACCGCCGAGCCGAGCTGGTATTTACCCAGCCGCATGTTGTGCCGCAAGTAGCCCAGCTTGGTCAGGGTATAGGTCAGGCGCGAGACGGTCGGCTTGGGCAGGCCGGTGCGGACCGAGATCTCCTTGTTGCCCAGCATCGGCTCGAGCGGGGTGAAGCAGCGCAGCACTTCGAGCCCCCGCGCAAGGGTTGTGGCGAACTGGCGGTCGCCTTCGTGCTCATAGCTGTACGCTGGCGTTCCAGCAGGCGTGGCAAGCGGTACGTTGGACTCAGGTGCGCCCATGCTCATTTCTCCTTGGTCGGTGCTGCCGGGGTGTCCGCGGATGGACCGGGAGTGCATCGATCGCCACCCGATTCTGGCGTCGGGTTGGCGGGATTCCGGGATAAGCGCGGTGGAAACTCGCAGTCGAAACTGCGGCAGCGGAAAATCTGTTTCGCATAGCGATTGTTTGGCAGGCCCCGCCCTCTGTCAACTTAGTCGTACTGTGTTTCGCATATAGAAACGATGGATGTAAATTTCATTCGGATTTTGCATAACGCGAAACAGTGCCGGCCTGCCAAGCCGAGCTGCACCGAATTGGCTACGCTTAGCGCCTTTCCCACCCAGTCATAAAGGGCTCGTCATGGCGACGCCATTGCCTTCGTTGTTCGATCTTTCCGGCCAGGTGGCCGTCGTAACCGGATCCACGCGCGGGATCGGCAAGTCGATCGCCGAGGAACTGGGCCGCGCCGGCGCGAGGGTAATGATTTCGAGCCGCAAGGCCGACGCTTGCGAGCAGACTCGCGCCGAGCTTACCCAGCAGGGGTTGACCGTTCTGGCGCAACCCTGCAACGTCGGGCGCAAAGAGGAAGTAAGCGCTCTCATCGCGTCGACCACGAAAGCATGGGGCAAAGTCGACATCCTGGTGTGCAACGCAGCGGTCAACCCGTACTACGGGCCGCTCGGCGGCCTGTCCGACGAAGCATTCGACAAGGTGATGAATTCGAACGTGAAGTCGAACCTGTGGCTGACCAACCTCGTGATCCCGGGGATGGCCGAGCGCGGCGGCGGCAGCGTGATCATGGTGGGGTCGATCGCCGGCCTCAAGGCCAACACCATCATCGGCGCCTACGGGATTTCCAAGGCCGCGGACCACATGCTGGTCAAGAACCTGGCCGCCGAGTGGGGGCCGAAAAACGTGCGCGTCAACGCGATTGCGCCGGGGCTGGTCAAGACCGACTTCGCCAAAGCCCTGTGGGAGGACGACAAGCTGCGCCACGCGCGCGAACAAGCCACGCCCTTGCGCCGGATCGGCGAACCGCGCGATATCGGTGGCATCGCGGTGTTCCTCGCCTCGCAGGCTGCGGCGTTCATGACCGGCCAGTGCATAGTCGCCGACGGCGGCGTGACCATCATCTGATGGCCGCGAACCGCGCGTACCGCGTTTTCGAGGGCGGCAAATTCGGCATCGGACGCTTTGCCGAGATCGCCGCCGGCGGCCTGGACAGCGGCGATGTGGTGGTCCGTTCCCTCTATGCAAGCGTCAACTACAAAGATGCCCTCACGGCGCTGGGGCGGGCGAAGATCGTGAACCGCTTTCCTTGCACGGTCGGCATTGACGTCTGCGGCGAAGTAACCGAATCGGGCGACCCGCGATTCAAGCCCAGCGACATAGTCGTCGCGCATGGGTTCGGAATCGGCGCCGATCACGACGGCGGCTACCAGTACGTCAACCGCTTTCCGGCCGACTGGCTTGTGAAAGTCCCCGCAGGACTCACTCCGTTTGAAACGGCGGCGATCGGCGTGGCGGGGTACACCGCCGCATTGTCGGTCGACCTCATGGAACTCAACGGTCTCGACCCGCGCAAAGGAAAGGTGCTGGTCAATGGTGCAACCGGCGGCGCGGCTTCGGTCGCTATCGACCTCCTTGCCGGGCGGGGGTATGAAGTCGTCGCGCTCTCGGGCAAACCCGAGGCGGCCGACTACCTGCGCTCACTCGGTGCTGCCGAGATCATCGACCGCCACAAACATGAGTTCGGTACCCGGCCGCTCGAGAAACCCCAATGGCAGGGAGCAGTTGATTCGGTCGGCGGCGAGCAACTCGGCTGGCTCGCGCGCAGCATGCAGATCGATGGCGTCATTGCCGCCTTCGGCAATGCGGGCGGCATCGATTTCAAGGGCAGCGTGCTGCCGTTCATCCTGCGCGGCGTGCGGCTGATCGGCGTCTACGGCAACAGCCCCATGCCATTGCGGCAGCGCATCTGGCAGCGCATCGCCACCGACCTCAAGCCACGCCACCTGCAACGCATCGCGCGCAAAATTCCGTTCGACGATTTGCCGCGCGCATTCGACGACTTGATCGAAGCGAAAGCCGTGGGAAGGATGGTGGTCGACTTCTCCGTCGGCTAGAATTGGCTCAGGGGGTCGCATCCGCGCCCTCCCGTACCCCCCGGTAGCTCCGCGCGAAAAAACAGGAAGCACCGTGCCGGTATGGCGCAGCGCCATAGGAGCCCCGCATGGACCTTAATTATTCGAACGAAGAGCTCGCCTTCCGCGATGAAGTGCGCGGCTGGCTGGCCAAGAACCTCCCGGCCGACCTCTCCGAGAAAGTCGGCGGGCACGAGCACCTGTCCAAGGACGACCTCGTGCGCTGGCACAAGATCCTCGCCAAAAAAGGCTGGGTCGCACCGGCGTGGCCCAAGGAGTGGGGCGGCACCGGCTGGAACGTGGTGCAGCGCTACATCTTCGAGGAAGAGTGCGGCTACGCGGGTACGCCGCCGCTGGTGCCGTTCGGGTTGTCGATGTGCGCGCCGGTGCTGCACAAGTTCGGCAACGAGGTGCAGAAAAAACGCTTCCTTCCGCGCATCTACAATGCCGACGATTTCTGGTGCCAGGGATACTCCGAGCCGGGCTCGGGCTCGGACCTCGCCTCGCTCAAGACCAAGGCCGAGAACAAGGGCGATCACTACCTCGTCAACGGCCAGAAGATCTGGACCACGCTGGGCCACTACGCCGACTGGATCTTCTGCCTCGTGCGTACCGATTCGGGAGCCTCAAAGCGGCAGGAAGGGATTTCGTTCCTGCTCATCGACATGAAGACCCCGGGCGTCACAGTGCGCCCGCTGATCCTCATGGACGGCGGTCACGAGGTGAACGAGGTGTTCTTCGAGGACGTCAAGGTGCCCAGTGAAAACCTCGTGTACGAGGAGAACAAGGGCTGGACCGTGGCCAAGTACCTGCTCGGCCACGAGCGCATGAACACCGGCCGCATCGGCATCTCGAAGCGCGAGCTGGCCAAGCTCAAGGAGTTCGCGGCCACCCAGGTCAAGGACGGCAAGCCGCTTTCCGAAGACGTGCGCTTCACGGACAAGATGTCGCGCGTGGAAATCGAGCTCATGGCGCTCGAGATCACCAACCTGCGCTTCCTCGACCAGATGCGCCGCACCGGCCAGCCGCCGGGGGCCGACGTCTCGATGCTCAAGATCAAGGGCACCGAAATACAGCAGTCGCTCACCGAACTCATGATGCAGGCGGTCGGGCCGATGGCGCAGCCGTTCCGGGCGCTCGACGAGGGCGACGGATTCGATGCGTTCGCCGCGTCGCTCGCCCCGCGCTACGCCAACATGAGAAAGACCACCATTTACGCCGGTTCGAACGAAATCCAGCGCAACATCATCTCGAAGATGTCCCTGGGCCTGTAAGGAGACGACAATGAATTTCGATTACAACGAAGAACAGCAACTGCTTGCCGATTCGGTCAAGCGCTTCATCGGCAAGGATTACGGCTTCGAGGCGCGCAAGAAGGTGGTGGCCTCCGACAAGGGCTACAGCGACGCAGCGTGGTCAACTTTCGCCGAGATGGGCCTGCTGGGCCTGCCGGTGTCGCCCGATTACGAAGGCTTCGGCGGCGGCGCGCTCGACATGATGGGCGTGATGGAATCCATCGGCGAGGGCCTCGTGGTCGAGCCCTTCCTCGCCACCGTCCTCGGCGCGCAGTTCGTGGCGCGCGCCGGCAGCGATGCGCAGAAGAAGGCGATCCTGCCGCTCGTGGTGGCGGGCAAGCTCAAGATGGCGTTCGCCCAGACGGAAAAAGGCGCCCGTTACGACCTCGCCCACGTGGCCACCAAGGCGAAGAAATCCGGCGCCGGCTACGTGATCGACGGCGCGAAGGAAGTCGTGGTACACGGCCCTTGCGCGGACAAGATCGTCGTCTCCGCGCGCACTTCGGGCGCGGACACCGACGCCAAGGGCATCAGCGTGTTCCTCGTGGACGCCAAGGCGCCCGGCGTAAGCATGAAAAGTTATCGCACGCTCGACGAGCTGCGCGGCGCCGACATCACATTCAAGGGCGTTTCGGTTCCCGCCGATGCGATGCTCGGCAAGGAGGGCGAAGGACTCGCCCTCATCGAGGAGGTCGTCGACTACGGCACTGCGCTGATCTGCGCCGAGGCGGTCGGCGCGATCAAGTCGGCCAACGACGCGACGCTCGAATACCTCAAGACGCGCAAGCAGTTCGGCGTGCCCATCGGCGCGTTCCAGGCGCTGCAGCATCGCATGGTCGACATGGTGGTGAGCTACGAGCAGGCCAAATCGATGGCGTGCCTCGCCTGCGACAAGGCCGACTCGGAGAAGGACGCGGCCGAACGCAAACGTCTCGTGTCGGCGGCCAAGGTGCGCGTGTCGGAAGCCTGCCGGCATGTGAGCCAGGAATCAATCCAGCTGCACGGCGGTATGGGCATGACCGAGGAGATGAAGGTCAGCCATACCTTCCGTCGCCTCACCATGATCGCGCAGCAGTTCGGCGACATCGACCACCACCTGCAAAGGTTCGCCGGCGCCTGAGCCGCCCCGCGCGCCCGGAGCGTTTCGCTAGGGCGCCCGCAGGCGGGGCAGGTCGGCCGGGGCGTCGATCTCCATCCGCAGCAGCTGGGCGGCAACGATCTTGCCCAGGTTGTCGGTGCGCAGGCTGCGCGCCGCGCCGCCCTGCAACGCGCTGTTGAGCACGATCTTGATGGCGAGCAGGTTGTCCAGCGGCCAGACCTCGACCTGCCCGGTGCAGATCGCGCGGAAGTGCGCGGCGAGTTTCTCGACCGTCACTTCGCGCTTGAGCACCACATAGGTCGGCGCGTCCCACGCGAACAGGCCGATGTCGGCGCGGTCGGCCTTGTCGCCGCTGCGTGCATGGGCGATCTTCCACAGCGCGATTTTCACTAAACGTCCTCCACGTCGACCGCCACTCGCGGCTCGACCAGCGAGCGTTTTACTAGCGTAGGCCACAGCCCCAGCAACTGCTTGGCACCCTGGATGCCGTGGAATCCGCCGAGGAAAGGCGGCCCCGACAGCCCCAGCCAGGGAAACAGCCGCCCGAAGCCGTCCGCGGTGCGTTTGTCCGCGGTGCGGATGGTCAAGCGCAGGAAACACTCGTTCAGCTCGTCGCGCGCGGCGGGGTCGGCATTCGCGCCCAGCAGCGAGTTGTAGCCGATGTACTCGAC
>JBDTRN010000007.1:0-27014 GCA_039931715.1 Betaproteobacteria bacterium | reverse complement strand
CCGCTGCGCTGGCAGGCGATGGCCGAGCGCACGCTGATCGGGCGCAACGGCGAATTGCGCGACTTGCGCGGCGCGGCGGTCTTCCTTGCCAGCCGCGCCTCGGATTTCGTCACCGGCCAGACGATCTTCGTCGACGGCGGGTTCTCCGCCACCTGAGCCGCCCGCCGCCGTCACGATCGGGGATAATCCGCGCACCAGAACCCCGGATCGACGCGCCCGCGGCGCCAACAAGAATAAATGTACAGGCAAGCAATGCCGTCGCGCGCAGCGTTCTACCTCCTCTTCACAGCCTCAGGCTTCGCCGGGCTGATCTACGAGTCGATCTGGACGCACTACCTCAAACTGTTCCTTGGCCACGCCGCCTACGCCCAGTCGCTCGTGCTGATCGTTTTCATGGGTGGGCTGGCGCTGGGCAGCGCGCTCATGGGCCGCTGGTCGACGCGCATCGCCAACCCGCTGCTGGGCTATGCACTGGTCGAGGCGATCATCGGCGTGCTGGCGCTCGCCTTCCACGAGGTCTTCGCGGCATCGACCGGGTTTGCCTACTCCACGGTCCTGCCCGGGCTCGAATCCGACACGCTCTCGCTGGCCGCGAAGCTGGCCCTGTCAGCACTCCTTATCCTGCCCCAGTCGATCCTGCTGGGCATGACCTTCCCACTCATGAGCAGCGGTCTCGCGCGCGCGCGCCCGTCGTCCAGCGGCGAATCGGTGGCGATGCTGTACTTCACCAACAGCCTCGGGGCGGCCGTCGGCGTGCTGGTGAGCGGCTTCGTGCTCATCGAATGGGCGGGCCTGCCCGGGACGCTGCGCTTTGCCGGCGCGATCAATCTCATGCTCGCATCCATCGTCTGGATTGTCGCCCGCCCAATTCACGCCGCAGCGATGACCCCACGCTCGCAGGAGGACGCGGGGGCCGCCCCGGTATTGCTGGCGGTCGCCCTTTTCACCGGCATGGCCTCGTTCATCTACGAGATCTGCTGGATCCGCATGCTCGCGCTGGTGCTCGGCTCGTCGACGCACTCGTTCGAGCTGATGCTTTCGACGTTCATCCTCGGCCTTGCCCTCGGCGGCCTCGCGGTGCGGCGTTTCGTCGACGCGGTGGAGAACCCGGAACAACTGCTGGGCTGGATCCAGGTGGCCATGGGCCTCCTGGCGCTGTGCACGCTGCTCGTCTACGACCGCGTGTTCGAAGTCATGGCCTACCTGATGCAAGGACTCGCGCGCACCGACGCGGGCTATATGTTTTTCAACCTGGGCGGCGCGGCCATCGCCTCGCTGGTCATGCTCCCCGCGGCAATCTGCGCCGGTATGACGCTGCCACTCATCACAGGCGCCCTCCTGCGGCGTGGCGCCGGCGAGGCGGCCATCGGCAGCGTCTACGCCTGCAACACGCTGGGGGCGATCGCCGGTGTGCTTGCCGCGGTGCACGTCGGCCTGCCACTGCTCGGCCTGAAGGGAGCGCTCATCGCCGGCAGCCTCATCGACGCAGCGCTGGGGCTTTGGCTGTTGTGGCGCTTCGTGCCCGGGTCGCGCCAGTTTGCCGCCGCAGCCACCGCATGCGTCCTTCTGTTCCTGCCGATCGGGCTTGGGTTCGACCTGGATGCCCACAAGATGACCGCCGGGGTGTTTCGCCATGGCGACCTAGACGGATCGAAGAATGCGCGGATTCTTTACCAGAAGGACGGCAAGACCTCGACCGTCCACCTGGTCGACTACTCCGGCACCTACAGCATCCGCACCAATGGCAAGTCAGACGGCTCGATCAACATGAAGGGCGGCCGCGCCGGCTCCGACGAAATCACCATGGTGCTCACCGGCGCCCTCCCACTCGCGCTCAAACCGGGCGCAAAGAGCGCCGCAGTGATCGGCATCGGCACCGGCCTCACGATGCACACGCTGCTGCAGAGCCTCGATATCGAGCGGGTGGAAACGGTGGAGATCGAGGCCGCGATGGCCGAGGCCTCGCGCGGGTTTTCGCCGCGCAATGGCGCCGCGTTCGCCGACCCGCGCGGCACAATCATCATCGACGACGCCAAAAGCTTCTTTTCCACCCACAACCGGCGCTACGACATCATCGTGTCGGAGCCGTCCAACCCCTGGGTAAGCGGCGTGGCGAGCCTGTTCACCGATGAGTTCTATCGCCGCATACGCACCCACCTCAATCGCGACGGCCTGCTCGTGCAATGGTTCCAACTCTACGAGGTCGACACATCGCTGGTCGCTTCGGTTCTCGCGGCACTGGGCAATAATTTCGCGCACTACGCGGTGTTCGCACCCAGTGACCACGACCTCCTGATCGTCGCGAGCGAGAACGCGCTCGCGCTGCCATTGACCGCCAAGGCCTTCGAGCACCCGGGCCTTGCGCGCGAGTTCTTCCACATGCACGTGCTCTCCGAAGGCGACCTCGATGCGCGCTACGTAGGGGATCGCAAGACGCTCGAGCCGCTGTTCCTCACTTACGGCATGCGGCCGAATTCGGACTATTACCCCGTGCTCGACCTGCACGCCGCGCGCTACCGGTTCACCGAAAGGAGCGCAGTCGACGTCGTCGCGCTCGGCACCCAGCCCGTGCCGGTGCTCGAAATGCTCGAGCCGCACCGCGGCAGGCGCCCCGTCAATCCCCTCTTCGACGGGGCGGCGGACTTCGAACGGGTGGAGAAAGCGCGCCAGGCCGCTTATATCCGCGATTACCTGCTTGGCGACAAGGCGCCCGGCCCGCGCGGCACGTCCACCCGGCTGCAGAAGGACCTCGAAGTGGTGAAATTGCGCCTGGTCGAATGCCGCAATGCGCGTGAAGAGGACGTGTGGCTGCATTCGCTCTGGCGGCTGGCCGAAATCATGAATCCTGCCCTGTCCCCCGGCGAGGCAGGCGCGGTGTGGCAGAAGATCATGAAGACCGCCTGCTACGGCGAACTGGCGAGGTACCAGCAGCAGTGGATAGAGCTGTTCCGCGCGGTGGCGCTGCGCGATGCCGCGCGCATGGCCGAACTCGCCGGGCAGATCCTCAAGGGGACCGATGATATCAATGCCGAAAGCCGCGAATACTTGTGGATGGCCGGCCTGACCGGCTACCTCGCATCGGGCGACAAGGAGGGTGCCATCCGCCTTTGGGACCTGCACGTGGCCCGCATGCCGAAGAGCGCGCCCAAGGCTGTCTTCAGGCTGCTGCGCTGCCATGCGCAATCCGGCGACCCGGTCGGGCGCGCCGCGGCGTGCGCGGCCGAATTCAGCCAGTACGCCCGGCGCTGACGACCGCTATCCGAGGCGCGCTCAGGTCATACCCTGCGCGCGGTGGCGCGCATCGCATCCACGCTCAGCCAGGGCGCTCCCGCCTGCGCCAGCAGATGCGCCCGGCGAGGTTGAGGACCTGGTTCATAACGCCTCCTGCGGTTCAGCGTAAGCGCCGCGGTGCCTGCGCCCTGGCCGCATGCAATTGTTCCTCGAGCTCGCGGATGCGCTCGATGAAGGATAGCGCCACGGCAAGGGCGTTTGCGTCGAGCTCGAAGTCGCTTCGCAACCTGCCGGCCGTGCGCATGCTGACCACGTAATGCGCGCTGAAGGTCCCGTCGCCCTCGCGCGGATCGAGCGGGGCCAGCGCGCCGCAGTCGACCAGCTCGCGCAGGACTTCGTCCGGCAGCCCCGAGAGCGACGCGAGCTCGGCCAGCGTCACGCGGCAATGATCGGTCATCCACGCGGTTTCGTCCTGCTCAGTTGCCATCGGAGCCCTCTTTGGTGAAATGGCTGCGCGGGTCGAACGTGGACCCGGCCGCCAACTCGCCGAACAGTTCGCGCTCGCGCTCGGTCAGCGTAGGCGGCACCACGAGCTGCGCAATGGCGAACAGGTCACCCGCTTCGCCCTCGGGACGCGGCAGCCCGCGCCTGGCGAGCCTGAGCTTCTGTCCGGTCATCGTGCCGGCGGGGATTTTGAGGTGGACCGACCCCGCGAGCGTAGGCACCGCCACCGTGGCGCCGAGCGCGGCCTCCCACGGCGCGATCGGCAGGTCGAGGTAAAGGTCGTGCCCGGCCGGCCTGAACAGCGGGTGCGGCTTGAGCTCGATATTGAGGTACAGGTCGCCGTCGCGGCCGCCGTTGAATCCCTTGCCGCCTTTGCCGCGCAGGCGCAGCCGCTGGCCGTGCGTGGCGCCCTTGGGGATGCGCGCCTTGAATACCCGCGGAGTGCGCGCAAGGCGGCCGCTGGCATCGTATTCGGGCACGCTCAGATTGAGCTCGACAAGTGTTCCAGTGGCGGCGTCCTCGATGGAAATCGGCGCAACGACCTCGAAATCCTCGCCGGGCATGGAAAGCCCCGCGCCGCCACCGTGCCCCCCGCCTCGCCCGCCACGGCCACCCGTGCCGCCCAGGCCGGCGAACAGGTCGGACAGGTCGATATCCTCGAAGCGAAAGCCATGGCCACCGGGCTGCGCGCCGAACTGCTCGCCCCAGTCCGGCGGCGGCCGAAAATCCTCGCCGGGCGCATGGCTGCCGAGCCGGTCGAAAGCGGCCCGCTTGTCGGCGTCCTTGAGCGTCGTGTAGGCCTCGGCGATGTCCTTGAATCTTTCCTCCGCCCCCGCCTCCTTCGAGACATCGGGATGGTGTTTCTGGGCGAGCTTGCGGTACGCCTTCTTGATGTCGGCGGCGCTCGCGTCGCGCGAAACCCCCAGGGTCTGGTAGTAGTCCTTGTATTTCATCCCCGACAGATTAGGACGCGCGCGCCGGATTTAAAGTGCCCTGGCGCACATAAGGGCCTCCCGGGCGACAGCGGGCCTCTGGATATACTCCAGCCATGATCCAATGGAAACTCAGCGACAAGCGCAACCTGATCGTCATCCTGGCACTGCTTCTCGGGGCTGGCTTTGCCGCGACCACGCTGGTCAGCTATTACGTGTCCAAGGCCGCCGTGCGCGAATCGATCGTCGCAAGCGAACTGCCGCTGACCTCCGACACGCTGTACTCGGAAATCCAGAAGGACCTGATCCGGCCGGTGTTCGTGTCCTCGATGATGGCCCACGATACTTTCCTGCGCGACTGGGCGCTCGCGGGGGAACGCGACGACGGCAGCATAATCAAGTACCTGCGCGAAGTGAAGCTGCGCTTCGGGGCTTTCACCACTTTCTTCATCTCGGAGCGCACGAAAACCTACTACCAGACCGAGGGCGTGCTCAAGAAGGTGAGCGAGACCGAGCCACGAGACGCCTGGTACTTCCGCGTGCGCAGCCTGCAGGCCCCCTACGAAATCAACCTCGATCCCGACCAGGCCAACCGCGACGCAGTGACGAGCTTCATCAATTTTCGCGTGCTCGACTACGACGGGCGCTTCCTCGGCGTCACCGGCGTCGGGCTTACCGTGGACTCAGTGCGCAAGCTGGTCACCGACTACCAGGAGCGCTTCCGGCGCAGCATCATGTTCGTCGACCGGCAGGGTGCGATCGCCGTCTTCGCCACCCGCTCCTCAATCGCCGGCGGGAACATCCGCGATGTCGAGGGGCTGGGCGCCATCGCCGACAGCATCCTCAAGGGCAGCGGCGGCACGTTCGAGTACAGGCGCGACGGCCACACGCATTTCCTCAACGCGCGTTTCATCCCCGAACTCAACTGGTTCCTGCTCGTCGACCGCGACGAGCACGAGGCGCTTACCGGCATCCGCGACACGCTGTACCTCAATCTCGCCATCTGCGTGGTGATCACCGCCATCGTGCTGCTCGCCACCAGCCTGACGATCAACCGCTACCAGCGACGGCTGGAAGCCATGGCCACCACCGACAAGCTCACCGGCCTTGCCAACCGCCAGGCTTTCGACCTGCTCATGGCGCAGGCGATCAGCGAAGCGCGCCGCGGGCGCGAGCCGCTCTGCGCCCTGATGCTCGACATCGACCGCTTCAAGGCGGTGAACGACCGCCACGGCCACCTTGCGGGCGACGCTGTCCTGCAAGGGGTTGCCAACGCCACAAAATCGGCGCTGCGCGCCTCCGACATCGTGTGCCGCTGGGGCGGCGAGGAATTCCTCGTCGTGCTCAAGCGCACGCCGCTCGCCCAGGCGGTGACCCTTGCCGAGCTCATCCGCGAAACTGTGGAGCAGCAGGCGTTCCACTACGCCGGGACCGACATCCGCGTGACCGTGAGCATTGGCGTGGCCACCGACGCCGAGGGCGACGGCCCGCAGGATCTCGTCGAGCGCGCCGACAAATCCCTCTACGAAGCCAAGACGTCCGGGCGCAACTGCGTGCGCGCCATCTGAGCCAGTGCCGCATTGACCGCTTCGCGCTGCTCGTAGGGCACCCAGTGACCGGCAGCCTCGATGACCTGCACGCTGGCCGAGGAGTCGGCCCGGCGCAGGATCGTTTCGATCTCGCCAAGGCGCGCGCCGGCCGTCGCATCATGGCGGCCCCACAGCCCGCGTACCGGGCAGCGAATCCGCGCAAGCGGCTCGACCAGCACGTCACCGCGCGAGAACGGCCCGCTGTTGATGCGCGAGCGCGCCGCATTGCTCGACTGGATGTGCAGCGCCAGCGGGTCGATCCGCGAGGCGTCCCACAACATCAGGTTGGCAAGGTTGTGGCGATGCGCCTCCATCCGCTCCGCCTCGGTCTTGAGGTGGCGCCACGCGACCAGCGGCAGCTTCTTGCCGTCGCGCAGCCCCAGGCCGCCGGCGCCCACCAGCACCAGGTGTTGCACTTGCCCGGGGTGCGAAGCGGCGAGATGGCCGGCCACGAGGGCGCCGAACGAAAACCCGACGAGCATCACCTTCTCCACGCCTGCGAGTTGTGCCAGCCCGCGGGCCACGATCCCCGCCAGCATGGCAACGTCGGCCCCCCGGGGCGGGCTGGCCGAATCGCCGAATCCGGGCAGGTCGGGCACCCATACCGTATGCGTCCTCGCAAGCGCAGGCACATTGCGGATCCAGTGGGTCCACGAGCCCGTGCCGCCATGCAGGAGCACCATGGCAGGTCCTTCGCCCCAGCGCCGCCACTGCAAGGTCCCATCACCGCACGGGGTCTGGGCGCGCTGCGCGCCGGACTCGACGCGTGCCACTTCTATTTCCGGATCCGGCATCACGATTGGCTTACAGACCAATTGGCAAGCCACTCTTGCACGATCAATTAATTACTTTCTGGTCACGCAGCAACGGCGGCCCTCGGCCCCGAGCGTTCGGCCTCGATCCTGCGCTCGAGCGTGCGGCGAAAGTGCGCAAGGGCGCCGTCGGATGCGATGGGGTGCATGCGGAAATCCGGATCGGCGTCGAGTACCTTTTGCTGGCCCTCGATGATCGCCTTGTCCTCGAGGAAGCCCTCGACCATGCTGTCGTGCAGGGACAGCGCGATGGTCGGATTGCCAAGGTCGTAGTCGTGCAGGTAGTTCCAGAAGAAATGCGTGCTGCGCGCGGTCTCGGGTGTGAAGAACTGGCAGTTGCGGTACTGCTTGGCGCCGGCGAAGTTGCCTTTTTCCGCCCCCGAACCCGCGGGCGCGAACAGCGATTCGAGGAAGAACACCCCCGGCACGTACATGAGGCCGATGTTGCGGCGGTCCACGGGCGCGTCATCGCGGGTAACCTTGCGATGGAAGGGCGGCGGGTTGGCGTTCATGTGCCAACGTTCGACGCGAAAGCCGCTTTCCAGCCGCTCCACCGCCACCGGCTTGGTCTTGAACGCATACTCCTCCGAGCCGCCAAGAGTCTTGGTATGGACGAAGGCCAGATGGGCGAAGTCGCTCAGGTTGTCGACGATGAGGCGGTAATCAGCGTCGTAATGCATGTAATCGGGAACCCCGCGCCATGCGGGATCGCGCAGGTAAGGGATGTCGACGATGGCCGCAGCATCGGCCTTCGCAGGGTCACCAGGCCAGATCCAGACCAGGTGGTCGCGTTCCACCACCGGGTAGCTGCGTACCCCCAGTTTGGCCGGAATGACGTCCTGGCCCGGGATCTGCACGCAGCGGCCGGTCGGGTCGAATTTGAGGCCGTGATACATGCAGCGCACACAGTCGCCTTCCAGGCGCCCCTTGGAGAGCATCGCACCGCGGTGGCAGCATCGATTGTCGAGCGCCACGGCCCTGCCGCTGTCACCCTTGTAGAGCAGCACAGGCTGTTCGAGGATGGTCCGGGCAAGCAGCTTGCCGTCGATCAGTTCGTGGTCCCACGCGGCCACGTACCAGCAGTCCATCAGGAAAGTCGCGTCCTGTTCCATCGGTTGTCCTCCTCGCGAAGCATCCCAGTTTACTCCAGCGCTTCCGGCCACCATTATGCTCAGTGGAATGAAGGAGGGACGGTCAGGCCATGAACCAGCAGGACAAGCGCCGGTACAAGTTCGACTTCAGGGACCGCGTGAGCCGCCTGCGCGCGCGCACCGCGATTGTCGGCAAGGCCGTCAACGTCCGGGTGCGCGTGGCCGGCGATCCCGACAGCCCCTCGATCACCGGGTTCGGGGAACTCGATGCCGACGGCCACTTCGACATCACCTTCATGGACCTCGAGGGCGAGCACCGCGTGCTGCGCGTCGTGTACGAATCCCTGCTGTGGGAAATCCACTGCCGCGAAGGCTGAAGCCCTCCCGGGTCCCTGGCAAGTTCGCGGGAATCAATTTGTTACACACTCGCGGTCGCGTCACTGCCATACCGGAACTACTGCACGGGTATGGGGTCAGAGTTTTCCCTACACTCGTAGGACATCTCCTTCCCGGCCATTACGGAGTCCTACAGTGATTCGAAAGTATTTAATGAGCCCCCTCCAGGCACTCAAGGCCCGGCAGTCGCGCGTCGCGAACGGTCTCGCGGTGCTTGGAGTGTTTTTCGGCGCCCTCGCCGCCGCACCCGCATCCCATGCCAGCGCCACCGACATCGCCAACCTCGTCAATGAAATGCGCTCCATGCCCTCGAAGTGTCTAGGGCAGCCGGGGCTGCAGAAATTCGTCCGCCGTGCCGAGCTCGACCGCGCCGCAGCCATGATGGCGGCCGGAACGTCGCTGCAGGACAGCGCACGCGCGACCGGCTACCAGTCGGTACCAGTGAGGGGCTTCAATATGAGCGGCACCGTTGACACGCGCGCGCTGGAAACCTTGATGGCGAACGGCTACTGCCCCTACTTGGTCGACCCGGCCATGGCGGAGATGGGGGTGCACCAAGCGGGCGGCATCACCACCGTCGTGCTCGCCGCGGCGTACGCGCCCGCCGTGGGCATGGACGAGACCGCGATTTCGGTGCGCATGCTCGCGCTGGTGAACGAAGCGCGTTCGCGCGGGCGGAATTGCGGCGCAACCTTCTATCCCGCGGCCGCGCCCGTGCGCTGGAACGAGGTGCTGGCCCGAGCGGCACGCAGCCACTCCGATGACATGGCGAAAAACAATTTCTTTGGGCACGACTCGCGCAACGGCACATCGTCCGCCGACCGGGTGGAGCGCGCAGGCTACGACTACGGCGGCACCGCGGAGAACATCGCCGCCGGGCAGATGACCACCGAGGCCGCCATGGCCGCATGGCTCGCCAGCCCGGGACACTGCGCCAACCTCATGCAGGCGGACTACCTCGAGATGGGTGCCGGTATGGCGAGCAACCGGCAGAGCGAGATGGGCGCCTACTGGACCCAGGTGTTCGGCACGCCGCGCGTTGCCCGCCCCGCCCGCGCCGTGCGCCCCGGAAAATCGTAGTTCCCGCAAGCCGCCGACAGGATTGCGGAGGGCGTTGATGAATTTCCATTTAAGGAAATTCAATTGCCCGAAGAGCCGCGCAGATATTAAGTCTTCATGAAACAAAGTTTGACTTTCCGGCCTTACTCCGCCTTGATTCCCGCCGCCTTGATTAGCGGCCACCACTTCTCGATCTCCGCCTTGTGGTAGGCGCCGAGCGCCTCGGGTGACTGCTGTTCGCGCGGCGGGATTTCCTGGCCCAGGTCGGCCAGGCGCTTCCTTACCGCGGGATCTGCGAGGCTTTCCACGATAGCCTGGTTCAGGCGCGCAATCACTGCCTTGGGCGTGCCAGCAGGCGCCCAGATGCCATGCCATACCGCCATGTAGAAGCCCGGCAACCCGGCTTCGTCCATGGTCGGAATTTCCGGCGCCGCCTGCAGCCGGGTTTTGGAGGTGACCGCGTACGCGCGCACCTTGCCCGAGCGCACGAGCGGCAGCGCGCTGGCCGCCTGGTCGAACGACAGCTCGATGTGCCCCGCCATCACATCCTGCATGGCGGGTGCGGCGCCGCGGTAGTGGACGATCTGCGGCTTGGTACCGGTGGCGTTCTGGAAATAAACCGAGCTCACATGGCTGGGCGTCCCGGCCCCGCCGGTGCCCAGCGACACCTTGGCCTGGTTGGCCTTTTCCCACGCCAGCAACTCTTTCAGGTTGGCGGCGGGAATGGCGAGCTTGGAAACGAGGATCTGCGGGTTGGTGGCCACGATGGCGACCGGCTCGAGATCCTTCAGGAGGTCATACGGGAGCGGGTACACCGCGCCATTGATGACGTGCGTGCCGATATGACCGATGCCTATGGTGTAGCCGTCGGGCGCGGCGCGCGCCACCTTGCCCACGCCGATGGTTCCGCCAGCGCCGGTGACGTTCTCCACCAGCACTGTCTGGCCCAGGGCCTGCCCCATGCGCTGGGCGACGATGCGCGCAATGGTGTCGGTCGGCCCGCCGGCCGAGAAGGCCACCACCAGCGCCACGGGCTTGGATGGAAAGGCCTGCGCCCCGGCCGTCCGGACGATTCCCGCCAGCACGAGGCCGGCGAACGCGGCGAGTAGTGCCTTCCTCGGTGCGTTCCTGGGTGCGTTCCTGAGTGCGTTCCTGAGTGCTTTCCTGAACTGGTTCAAGGCTTGTCCTCTATTCGGCTTTGATGTTGGCTTCCTTCACCACCCGGCCCCACTTGGCGTAGTCGGCGCGGATCTTGTCGGCCGTTTGCGCCGGCGTGAGGATTTCGGTGTCGCAGCCGGTGGCGTTGATCTGGTCGCGCATGGTCTTGTCCTCGCCTGCCCGCGCCAAGGCCTGCGAGATCTTCGTCACCACCGCCGGCGGCAGCCCGGCCGGGCCGACGAGGCCATACCAGCCGGTGGATTCGAAACCCTTGAGGCCGAGCTCGTCGGCCGTGGGCACGTCGGGAAAAGCAGCGGAGCGCTTGAGCGAAGTCACCGCCAGCGGCCGGATCTTGCCGCTCTTCACCGCGCCCACAATCGGCCCCAGCGACGAGAACAGCATCGGCACCTGCCCGCCCATGAGGTCGGTCATCGCCGGTCCGCCGCCCTTGTACGGCACATGCAGCAGTTTTGCGCCGGTGACGCTCTTGAAGTACTCCCCCGACAAATGGTGCGGCCCGCCGACCCCCGAGGTTCCGTAGCTCCACTTGCCCGGGTCGCTTTTCGACATGGTAATCACGTCGTTCATGGTCTTGAACGGCGTGGACTGGTGCACCACCAGCATGCTTCCGCTGCTGCACACGTGGCCCAGGTGGGTGAAGGATTTCACGCTGTCGTAAGTCACCTTGTTTACGTGGGGCGCGATGGTGAGCGGGCCGTTATCGGCGTAGTACAGCATGTAGCCATCGGCCGGCACCTTGGCGATGAATTCTGCCGCCACGAGGCCGGCCGCGCCGGGTTTGTACTCGATGATCACCGGCTGACCGAGCAGCGGTTCGAGGGCGCGCGCGAGCGGGCGCAGCCCGGCATCGGCCGAGCCACCGGTGGTGTAGCCCACGATGATGTGCACCGGCTTGTTGGGATAGGACTGCGCGTGCACGGACGGGGCACAGGCGGCAGCCGCCAGCAGGGCGACTGCGATTCGGGTCAGCATTTTGGTCTCCGGGGGTAGCTGCCTTGGAGCAGCCTCGCGCGGATTCTACCTGCGTCACGCCCGGCGCCTCCCCGCCGGCGTGGACCGCTCCGAAAAAATTACTTCTTGGCGGGCTTCTTGGCCTCGTCCTTGACTTCGATCTTGTCGGCCGACATCTTGTATTCGATCGTCACCTTGGAGCCCTTCTTGAGGTCACCCGTCACCTTGGTGTCCTTGTCGCGGGAAATCTCCCACTTCTCCTTGCCCTTCTCGACCACGATCTTGGTGTCGGTGAGTTCGATCACCGGGCCGGTCACCTGGTAGGCCATCGCGCTGGGCGCGACAAATGCGAACAGGACAAAGGCAGCTGCGATTTTTTTCATGCGATGACTCCGAAATGGGTTGGTGAAGAGTCGGCATCCGCGTGGCGGATTTCCGGACGGACATATTAAACCACGCACCGGATTATTCGCGCCGCGCGTAGGGATTGCGTCCGGTGCGGAACTCGATCCGCATCGGGGTGCCCTCCAGCGCGAACTGGGTGCGGAAGACGCCCTCCAGGTAGCGCTTGTAGGTGTCGGGCACCCGGTCGAGCTGGTTACCGTGGATGATGATGGTCGGCGGATTCTGCCCGCCCTGGTGGGCGTACCTAAGTTTGGGCCGTCCCATGCCACGGCGCGGCGGCTGCTGCTTTTCGACCGCGGCGATGAGCGCGCGCGTGAGCTTGGGTGTGGACAGCTTGATAAGCGCCGCCGCGTAGGCCTTGTCCACCGCGGTCATGATGTCGCCCAGCCCTTTCTTGTTGCGGGCCGACACGTACAGCGTTTTGGCGAACCCGAGGAAACCGACCTTCCAGCCGAGCTCGGCCTTGATGCGATCGCGCTGTTCGGTGCTGGCCGCGTCCCACTTGTTGACCGCCACCACCACCGCGCGGCCGCGCTCGAGGATGTAGCCGGCCACGTGCTGGTCGTGCTCTGTGATGCCATCGACGGCGTCGATCACGAACACCGCCACGTTGGCCCGGTCGATCGCCTGCAGGGTCTTGATGACCGAGAACTGCTCGATGCTCTCGCCCTGCTTGCCGCGCTTTCTCAGCCCGGCCGTGTCGACCAGGGTGTAGCGCCTGCCGTTGCGCTCGAAGGGCACGTCGATCGGGTCGATGGTGGTGCCGGGCTTGTCGAAGGCGATCACGCGCTCCTCGCCCACGAGTGAGTTGACCAGCGTCGACTTGCCCACGTTGGGCCGGCCGACGATGGCCACGCGCGGCCAGCGGTCGCGCTCGTCGGCCTCTTCGTCTTCGTCCTCGGGAAACTCTTCCAGCACCTGCTCGATGAGACCGCGGATGCCTTCGCCGTGGGCAGCCGAAATGGCGATCGGCAGGCCCAGCCCCAGCTCCTGGAAGTCGGCCGCGGCCGAGTCCGGCTGCAGGCCCTCGGCCTTGTTGACCGCGATCCACATGCGCGGCTTCAACTTGCGCAGTTCCCCGGCGATGCGGCGGTCGTCGGGAGTCAGCCCGGCGCGCGCATCGGTGAGGAACACAACGGCGTCGGCTTCGGCGATCGCCTGCTTGGTCTGCCGCGCCATCTCGGCGAAGATGCCCTCGGTGGTCTTGGGCTCGAGGCCTCCCGTGTCGACCACGAGGTAGGGGCGCGAGCCGAGCACGCCATCGCCGTAGTGGCGGTCGCGCGTCACTCCCGGCACGTCGACGACGATCGCGTCGCGCGTGCGCGTCAGCCGGTTGAAGAGCGTGCTCTTGCCGACGTTGGGCCGCCCGACGATCACCACCACCGGCTTCATTGATCGACCATCCGCTTCATGGGACGCCTACTGCCAGCCTGGTCGAGGGTGCACAGGCCCGCTGCCCCGCAACCGATTGCCCCCGGAGCGTCAAAGCGCCAGCAAATACAGGCCGCCGTTGAGCGTCTGGATCAGCACCCCGTTAGCCAGCCGGACCGGCGCCGCGCGGATCCTGCTGCCATCTGTCGCGGCACGCGCAATGAAGGCGCCCGAGTCGCGCGCGACGAAGTGCACGAAACCCTGCAGGTCACCGAACACCACTTCGCTGCCGATGGCCAGCGCAAGCGTGAGCTCGCGATAGGAGAGGCGGTCCTGCTTCCACACGCTGCGCCCGTTGGTGCGATCGAGCGAATGCACCGCGCCCTTCTCGTCCGCGACGTATGCATAGCGCGCGTCGAGGCTCATGCCGTTGAGGGTGGACATTTCGCGCGCCCACACCTGGTTGCCGCTCTGCCACTCGTAGCACGCGGCGCGCCCCTGGTAGGAGGCCGCGCACACTTCCCTGCCCGACACGGCCGGGTCGCCGCTCAGGTCGGACACGCGCTCGAGCTCGGTCGCGCCTTTGGGCTGCGAAACCGAGACCTCCCAGCGCAGCGCCCCCGTTTCGAGTTGCAGCGCCACCAGCTTGCCGCCGGAAAAGCCGGCGAACACCGTGCCCTCGTGGACGGTCATGCCCGCAGGCGAGCGCACGATGAGGGCCGCCGCGGCGCGCTGGTAGACCCACTTGCGCTTGCCGTCGGCTGCATCGAACGCGAAGATCCGGCTGTCCGATGTGCGCGCGAGCACGAGGCCTCCGGCAACCTTCGGCGCCGCGAGGACTTCGGAAGAAACCCGCGCACGCCAGCGCAGGGTTCCCTTGTCGGCATCGAGCACGATGAGCTCGCCTTTCTCGGTGCCCACCGCCACCAGCTTGCCGTCGGTGCCGACGCCGCCGGACAACGGCGCGCCGGCGCTCGCCTTCCAGATCACCTTGCCGGTGGCCGCGTCAAGGCGCGTTACGTTGCCGTCACGCGCCGCGGCGTAGATGCTGCCGCCCGCCACCGCCGGGCTGAATACGAAGATCCCGCCAGGCCCCACGTTGGCCTGCCATAGCGTGCGCACCGGCTGGCCGCTGGACAGCGGCGGAAGTTCGGCCGGCTTGACGCCGCTTGGCGCGGGCCTGAACCAGTCGAGCGGGTTGAGGCTGGGCATGCTCGAGCAGCCCGCCAGCGCGAACACGGCGAGCAGCGCCGTCGACCGAAACGCGCGCCGCACGATCAGCCCCCCAGCGCGTCGAGGCGCATCTGCACGCTTTCGCGCATGCCGGCGGTCTTGCGGTCGACCTTTTCGAGGGCGTATTTATACGCAGAGCGGGCATCGGCCGCCTTGCCCTTGGCCACGAGGATGTCGCCGCGCAGGGCGGCATACTGCGCCTCGAACGCCTCGCCATGCTTGGCCTCGAGGAGTTTGAGCGCATCGTCGTAGCCCTTCTCGTCGATGAGCACGTTCGCCAGTCGCAAACGGGCGATGTCGCGCATCTCATCCGACGCGGTGTTGTCCACCACCCACTGGAGCTGCGCCTTGGAGGCCTTGAGGTCGCCCTTGTCGAAGAAGAAACGCGCCGAGGTCAGCGCGCCCATCGAGGCATACAACGTGCGCGGGTATTTTTCCAGCAGCTCGCCGCTGGCATCGCGCACCGCCTTGGCGTCACCGCCCTGGGTGGCCTTCGACAGCGTCTCGAACAGGTTGCTCGCGGCACCGGACTGGCGTTCCTGCCAGTAGCGCCATCCCTGCCAGCCGGAGAACACGAGCGCGGCCAGCACCACGGCCAGTATCAGCGCGTTGCCATAGGTTGCCCACCATGATTTGAGTTGCGCGAGCTGTTCCTGTTCTTCGAGGTCGAGATGTGCCATGGGCTGCCTAGGTGGATTGCTTGATTGCGGTGCCAAACGCGGCGACGAGGTCGCCGCGCGGGATCTTCTGCTGCGGCGCGTCGCGGCGCAGGTACTTAAGCGTGAACTCGCCGGCGCGAACCTCGTCCTCGCCCACGATGAGCGCGATGCGCGCGCCACTGCCGTCGGCCTTCTTCATCTGCGACTTGAAGCTGCCGCCACCGGCATGCTGGACCACCGAGTGGCCCGCCGCGCGCAACGCCTGCGCGGCCAGCAGCGCGCATTCGGCCGCGCCCTCGCCCTGGTTGATGAGGTACGCATCGGGCCGCTGCGGCGCGGGCACGCGCCCGGCGTCCTGCCACAGCGCGATCAGCCTTTCCATGCCCGCGGCGAAACCGACGGCCGGCGTGGCCTTGCCGCCGATCTGCTCGAACAGCCCGTCGTAGCGCCCGCCGGCGCACACGGTGCCCTGCGCGCCGAGCTTGTCGGTGATCCATTCGAATACGGTGAGGTTGTAGTAGTCCAGGCCACGCACCAGGCGCGTGTTCACCGTAAAGGCAACGCCGGCGCAGTCGAGCAGGCGCTTGAGGCCGTCGAAGTGCGCGAGCGACGTTTCGCCGAGGAAATCCATGAGCACCGGCGCACCCTTGAGGGCGTCCTGCACCACCGGGTTCTTGGAGTCGAGCACGCGCAGCGGATTGGTGTGCATGCGACGCTTGGCGTCGGCGTCAAGCGCAGCCGACTGCGACTCGAGGAACGCGACCAGCTCGGTGCGGTAGCGCGCGCGCTCCTGCGAAGAACCGATCGAGTTGAGCTCGAGGCGGATGCCTTGCAGCCCGAGTTCGCGCCAGAGTGCGGCGCACATCACGATGAGCTCGGCATCCACATCCGGGCCGGCGAACCCCAGCGCCTCGGCGCCGAACTGGTGGAACTGGCGGTAGCGGCCTTTCTGCGGGCGCTCGTGGCGGTACATGGGCCCCGCGTACCACAGGCGCAGCGGGCCGTTGTAGGTAAGGCTGTGCTCGATGGCCGCGCGCACCGTCGAGGCGGTTGCCTCGGGCCGCAGCGTGAGCTGCTCGCCGTTCAACTCGTCGGTGAAGGTGTACATCTCCTTCTCGACGATGTCGGTGACCTCGCCGATGGCGCGCCGGAACAGGCCCGTATGCTCCAGCAGCGGGGTGCGAATATTGCGGTAGCCGTGGCGGAACATCGCGTCGCGCACGATGGCCTCGAACGCCAGCCAGGCATCGGCCTCGTCGGGCAAAACGTCGTTCATGCCACGGATGGCCTGCAGAGTCGCAGCCATGGCTAGGCGACCTTGATCGGGATATGTGTGGGCGATGCGGGACGTTTGCGCACGGCGCCGGCGGCGTAATTCCTTGCCACGTAGTCGGCCACCAGCGCCTGGAACTCCTCGGCGATGCGCTCGCCCTTGAGCGTCACGGTTTTCTCGCCATCAACGTACACCGGCGCGACTGGGACCTCGTTGGTTCCGGGTAGGCTGATGCCGATGTCGGCGTGCTTCGATTCGCCCGGCCCGTTGACCACGCACCCCATGACCGCGACCTTCATGTCCTCCACGCCCGGGTGCGCCGCCTTCCACACCGGCATCTGCGCGCGCAGGTAGGATTGGATCTTGTCGGCGAGCTCCTGGAAATAGGTGCTCGTGGTGCGCCCGCATCCCGGGCAGGCCGTGACCAGCGGCGTGAAGCTGCGCAGGCCCATGGTCTGCAGCAGTTCCTGCCCGACGATCACCTCGCGCGTGCGATCGCCATTGGGTTCGGGCGTGAGGCTCACGCGGATCGTGTCGCCGATGCCTTCCTGCAGCAGCACCCCCATCGCAGCAGTGGAGGCCACGATGCCCTTGGTGCCCATGCCGGCTTCGGTCAGTCCCAGGTGCAAGGCGTAATCACATCGGCGCCCGAGCTCGCGATAGACCGCGATAAGGTCCTGCACCCCGCTCACCTTGCAGGAAATCACGATGCGCTCCGGCGGCAGGCCCCACTGCACCGCCTGGGCGGCCGATTCGAGCGCCGATGCGATGAGCGCCTCGCGCATGATTCCGCCGGCATCGAGAGGCGCCGCGCTGCGGGCGTTCTCGTCCATCATTCGCGCAAGCAGCTCGGGATCGAGCGACCCCCAGTTGACGCCGATGCGCACCGGCTTGGCGTACCGGCACGCCGCCTCGATCATGGTGGCGAACTGGTCGTCGCGTTTCCTGCCATGGCCGACATTGCCCGGGTTGATGCGGTACTTGGCGAGCGCCTCGGCACACTCAGGATATTGCTTCAGCAGGCGGTGGCCGTTGAAATGGAAGTCGCCCACCAGCGGGACGCTGCACCCCATCGCATCGAGCCGGTCGCGGATCGGCGCGACCTGCGCCGCGGCCTCGGGCGAATTGACCGTGATGCGCACGACCTCGGAGCCCGCGCGCGCGAGTTCGCTCACCTGCCGCGCAGTGGCCTCGGCATCCGCGGTATCGGTGTTGGTCATCGACTGCACCACGATCGGCGCGCCGCCGCCGATGGCTACCGTGTCCCGGCCACTGGCGCCGATGATGACCTGGCGGGACTTCCTGCGCGCAATGGCGGACATGGTTTTCGTGTCGGGGCGCGGTTGCGCCTACTCGAGAGTGAGCCGGGCGACGTCGACCTTGTAATGCGGCTTCAAGTCGACCGGCTGGTCGTTGTAGGTGACCTGCACGTTCGGCGCGTTGCCGATCGTGAGATGGAACGGAGGCTCGCCTTCGACCGACGTCTCGCTGCCCGCGGCATTGAGCTGCGAGAGCAACGTCTGCCCATTGCGCCCCTTGATCTCGACCCAGGAATCCTTGGCGAAGCGCAGCACGATGCGGCGTTTGCCCGCAGCGAGCGCGGCCGGCTTCGCCTTGGCGGCAGCCGCGTCAGCCTTGGTCGCCTCCTTTGCCGCCGGCACAGGCGCAAGCGCAGCCGGCTCAGGCTTGGCCTGCGGAGCCGCCGGAATGTTGCCCGGCACCACGACCGGCCCGGGAACGGTCGGTGCCGCAGCCTCTTGTGGAACCGTATCCGGCGCGGGCACAGCTACGGGCGCCTGGGCTGGCGACACGAAAGTCATTTTGCCGGACTGGCCCTGCTCCTGGTACCAGCTGAAGGCGAAGAACGCCACCGCGACCAGGATGAGCGCTGAGAATACGCTGTAGACGAGGTTCACGTGCCGCCCGCCCTCGGAAAACGGCACCGAGTCGCTCAGCGCCATGGCCTGCTGCGCGGCCACCGCCTCGGCCGAAGTCGGTCCGAGCAAGACGAGGTAAGGCGCCGGGTCGATCTTGAGCAACTTGGCGTAACTGCGCAGCATCCCGCGCGCAAACGTGCGGCCGGGAAGCTTGTCGAACTCCCCCGCCTCGAGGGCCTCGATGAGGCGCGGAGCGAACTTGAGCTGGTTGGCGATGTCGTCGTAGGACAGGCCGAGCTCGGCGCGGCGGCGGGCGAATTCGGCCATCGACACCGGCGCCTCGCTGCGCCCGGCCAGCGCGTCATGCCGTCCCGCTGCATTCTGGCCTTGCCCCGCCTCGGTGGCGGCGCGGTCAGGACGGTCGTCGTCGGAGGTATCACTCATTCGATCCCCTCAGTCGTATTCGCCGCGCTGCATCTGCTGGTACTCGAGCGAACTCGGAAAGCGCCGGCGAAGCTGGTTGGCGTAGCTGTTCTCGGCGTTCTTGTCGCCGACCTTGCGCTCGATGCGCACTCCGAGCCACAAGCCTTCGGCGCTGGGCTCGACAACGCGGTTGTAACGCCCGATCAGCCGGCGCGCCTCCGGCAGGTCGTTGTTGCGGTACTGGATGACCGCCAGCTTGAGCAGCGCGTTGGGCTCGTCGGGATCGAGTTTGAGTGCCTGGCCGAAATATTCCGCCGCATCCTTGAGGTTGCCTTTCTGCAGGGCGCACTGGCCGGCGGCCGAATAGGATTTCCACGGCGTCTGGTACAGCGGGTTGCGCACCGCCTGCAGGAAGTAGCGCGCCGACTCGCCCTCGCGGCCGGTCTGGCACAGGAACCAGCCGTAGTTATGGTTGATGTCGGGATCGCTCGGCGAAACACGCAGCGCCCGTTCGAAGCTCTGCTGCGCAAGCTGGTTCTCGCGCAGTTGCATATAGACCAGGCCCAGCATGCCGTGCGCTGGGGCGTAGCCCGGGTCGGACGCGGTTGCAGTGCGCAGCACTTCGAGCGCCACGCCGAGGTTGCCGCGCTCGTAGTACAGCGCGGCCAACTCGGTGTTGGCGCGAGCGCGGTTGCGCCCGTCGCCGGCATCGCTGATGTCGCTGCGTGACTGCGCGACTTCGAGCTCGACCGGGGCGCCACCTCCTGCGCCGGCGCACCCTGCGACCAACACCGGCACCAGCAGCGACACGAGCAATTTCAGGTTCATGCGCGGAGCTCCTTGACTGGCACGCCCACGGCCTTGCGCGTGCGCCGCGTGCGGTCGGCCACATCGCCGGCCAGCTGCCCGCAGGCCGCGTCGATCGCTTCGCCCCGCGTTTTGCGCGTGGTGACCGTGATGTCGGCGCGCTGCAGGATCTCGCCGAACCGGCGGATGCGTTCCGCACCCGAGCGGCCGAAACCCGACTGCGGGAACGGGTTGAAAGGGATCAGGTTGAACTTGCACTTCACCTGGCGCGAGAGCGCCACGAGCTCGTGCGCATGGCTGTCGGCATCGTTGACGCCCTCGAGCATGACGTACTCGAAGGTCACGAAATCCCGCGGCGCCCGCACGAGGTAGCGATTGCACGCGGCGATCAGGTCCTTGATGGGATATTTCCGGTTGACCGGCACGAGCTGGTCACGCAGCGCGTCATTAGGTGCGTGCAACGACACGGCCAGCGCCACCGGGCACTCCTCCGCGAGCCGGTCCATGCCGGGCACCACGCCCGAGGTGGACACCGTCACGCGCCGGCGCGACAGGCCGTAGGCGTTGTCGTCCAGCATGAGGCGCAGAGCCGGAATCACGTTGTCGAGATTGAGCAGGGGTTCGCCCATACCCATCATGACCACGTTGGTGACGATTCGTTCGCCTGCCACCTCGCAGGCGCCGCCGAGCTCGCGCCGCGCGATCCACAGTTGGCCGATGATCTCGGCCGTCGAGAGGTTGCGATTGAAGCCCTGCTTGCCGGTGGAGCAGAAAGCGCAGTCGAGCACGCAGCCCGCCTGACTGGAAATGCACAACGTGCCGCGCCGCGTCTCAGGAATGAACACCGCTTCGACGGAGTTTGCGCCGTCGACCTTGATCAGCCATTTGCGCGTGCCATCGGCCGACACGCTGTCGCCCACGACTTGCGGCGCCTCGATCGACGCGCACGCGGCGAGCTTCGCGCGCAACGACTTGGCGACATCAGTCATGGCATCGAAATCGCCGGCGCCGCGCTGGTGGATCCAGCGCAGCACCTGCGTGGCGCGAAACGCCTTCTCCCCCAAAGCGTCGAAATGCTGCTGCATTGCCGCGGCATCGAGTTCGAGAAGGTTGGTGGTGGCGGTCATCGCGACAGGGACAGGGTGAATGGGCGCAGGTCAGCGGCTGTGGACTTCGCTCGCGGCGAAGAAATAACCGATTTCCACCAAGGCGGTATCCGGCGCATCCGAGCCGTGCACCGCATTCGCGTCGATCGAATCGGCGAAGTCGGCGCGGATGGTTCCCTTGGCCGCTTTCTTCGGGTCGGTCGCGCCCATCAGATCGCGGTTCTTGGCGATGGCATTCTCGCCCTCGAGGGCCTGCACCACCACCGGGCCCGAAATCATGAATTCGACCAGGTCCTTGAAGAAGGGGCGCTCGCGGTGGACCGCGTAGAAGCCCTCAGCCTCGGCGCGCGAAAGGTGCTTCATGCGCATGGCAATAACCCTGAGGCCGGCCGCCTCGAACCGGGCGACGATCTGGCCGACAACGTTCTTTTTGACTGCATCGGGCTTGATGATGGAAAGGGTGCGTTCAACCGCCATGTTCTGCTGCTCCGTAAGCTTGGATAGGAAACCCAATATTCTAACATAAGCTCAAGGGAGTTTCGTAAAAACAATGGCTTGCGCTCAGCCCTCCGGCACCTTGCGCGCCCCCCCGGAGGGTGTCCGCCGGGGGCGCGGACTGGCCGCGGAGCCGCCGCGGACCCACTCCGGGACCAGCCCGGCACACCCTTTGGCGGCGGCATAGCCGTGCGCGATCCCCAAGCCGGGAACAAAGACGAGGGTTTCCCCGCTATAGAGGAGCGGCGCGTGCTCGCGCTCCCACGGCGGAATACCGGCCTCCTGGAAAAGGTTCTTGAGCGTGCGGCTCGGCCGCCCAGCCCCAACCCGCAGGCGCTCGCCGCCCTCGCGCCGGCGCACCGTCACCGGTTGCGTACGAAGCTTCGCCGCATCGATGCCGGCGCCGGTGACCGGACGAAACACAATCTCGCCTTCGACCTGCGCTGCGCCTGCAACCCGGGGTGCGCTGTCGAGCGTGACTTCATCGCGGTACCGCCGCAGCACCTTGCCGTCATGGGCAACCGAGACCCGCTCGCCCGCGCCCAGCACCTGGCGCAGCATCTCGTCCAGCCGGCGCGCATCGGGCGCGCGGGTGCCGGCCGAGCGCAGGAATGCACGCAGCATGAGCCTTGCACGCGGCATGGTCGCGGCGCGCAGCGACGTCACCGACAGGTGAGCGACGCCTTGATCGACGGCCGCGTTCGATAGCAACGCGTCCGCATCGGCGAAATGCGCCGCCGCACGCGCCAGGCTTTCGCGCCAGCGCGGATAGCGCGCTGCCAGCATCGGGGCAATGCTGTGGCGCAGCCAGTTGCGCGACAACGCCTGGTCGGCATTGCTTTCGTCCTCATCCCAGTGCAGGCGATGCGCGACTGCATACGCGACGAGTGTTTCGCGCGGCACCGACAGGAGGGGCCGCAGGGCACGCGGTGCGCGTTCCGCACCGGTTGCCGTATCTGGCGTCGCGCCTGTGATCGGCAACACGCCGGATTCCGGCATCGCCGCAGCACCGCGCAGCCCCGCTCCGCGCAGCAGGTTGAGCAGGACGGTCTCGGCCTGGTCGTCGATCTGGTGGGCCAGCGCGACGAAGTCTGCCTTCGCACGCGCCAGCGCCGCATAGCGCGTCGTGCGGGCGGCGGATTCGAGGCCACCTTTGCGACGCGCGGGGATCTTCACGCGCCTCACGGTGAGCGGCACGCGCAATCGCCGGCACAGGTCGCGGCAGTGCCGCTCCCACCGATACGCCGACAGGCTCAACCCGTGGTTCACATGCATTGCGGTGAGCGCGATGGCATGGCGCCCTGCCAGGGTGGCCATCGCATGCAGAAGGACCACCGAGTCGACACCGCCTGAGAGGGCCACGCAGACCGACACCGGGGGTATAACCACGCGCTGGAACGAGGCGCTGATCGCGGCAAGGACCGGCCCCGATGCAACCGGCGTTTGCCCGGAACGCTGCGCGCGCGGGCCGGGATTGACCCGCGCCCCAAGTCGCGTCGCTGTGCTTTTTGCCGTTAGTGGCGCGAGCGACGGCTGACGCGCGCGCGCCGCCGCGCCCTGTGCCGCCCCACGCTTACTTGGCGCCGGTTTCCTTGAACTTGCCATAGCCCATGAGGCGCTCGAGGCGCTCTTCCACGAGCACGGCGGGCTTTTTCACTTGAAGCTGCTTGAGCGCCTCCGCGAGAACCTTGCGCAGCGCCTGCGCCGCGGCTTGTGGGTCGCGGTGCGCGCCGCCCAGCGGTTCGGCGACGACCTTGTCGACCAGGCCGAGCGTCTTCAGCCGGCTGGCGGTGATGCCCAGTGTCTCGGCGGCTTCCGGCGCCATGTCGGCGCTCTTCCAAAGTATCGACGCGCAACCCTCGGGCGAAATCACCGAGTAGGTGGAGTACTGCATCATGATGGTGACGTCGCCCACCGCGATCGCCAGGGCCCCGCCCGAGCCGCCTTCGCCGATCACCGTGCAGATGAGCGGCACGCGCAGCGACGCCATCGCGTACAGGTTGCGCCCGATCGCTTCGGACTGGCCGCGTTCCTCGGCGTCGATGCCTGGGTATGCACCGGGCGTATCGACGAACGTGAACACCGGCAGGCGGAATTTTTCCGCCAGCTTCATGAGCCGCAGCGCCTTGCGATAGCCCTCGGGCTTGGGCATGCCGAAGTTGCGCGTGATCTTTTCCTTGGTGTCGCGGCCCTTCTGGTGCCCGATCACCATGCACGATTCGCCGTTGAAGCGCGCCAGGCCGCCGACGATGGACAGGTCGTCGGCGAACAGGCGGTCGCCGTGCAGTTCCTCGAAGCCGGTGAACAGCATGCCGACGTAATCGAGCGTATAGGGGCGCTGCGGGTGGCGCGCAACCTGGGCCACCTGCCACGGCGTGAGCTTGGCGTAGATCTCCTTGGTGAGGACCTGGCTCTTTTTCTGCAGCCGCGCGATTTCCTCGGAGATGTCGACGGCGGAGTCGTCCTGCACGAAACGCAGCTCGTCGATGCGCGTCTCGAGCTCGGCGATCGGCTGCTCGAACTCCAGGAACGTAGTCTTGCTGGCGGGCGGCGGCATGGCGCGATTTTACGCTAGTCGCCCCGCGCCTATCGGCGGCGGGCGGCTGCGCTCAGTACTCGACCGGCACCGGGTCAAGGCTGCGCCACAGGTACCACGTGGCCACCGAGCGCCACGGCCGCCACGCTTCGCCGTGCTCGCGCAGCTGGGCCAGCGGGATGCGGCGGTCGTCGTAATAGTGCAGGTGCACCGCCTTTTGCAGGCCGAGGTCGGCCACCGGGAATACGTCGGGACGCAGCAGGTTGAACATCAGGAACATCTCGGCGGTCCAGCGGCCGATGCCGCGCACCTGGACGAGCTCGTCGATCACATCCTCGTCGGCCATCTCGCCCCAGCGGTACGGATGGATGGTGCCGTCACTGAAATGGCGCGCGAGGTCGACGATGTACTCCACCTTGCGCTCCGACAGTCCCGCTGCGCGCAAACGCCGGGATCGCGCGCGCAGCGCCAGGATCTGCGCCGGCTGCATTTGCGGCGCGAGCGCCGCGACCCGGTCCCAGATGCTCTGCGCCGCCTTCACCGAGATCTGCTGCCCGACGATGGAGCGCGCGAGCGTATAGAACGGCTCGCCGCGACGCTGCAGCGAGACGCGTGGGTAAGCGCGGATGATCTTCGCCATGACCGGGTCGGAGCGCGCCAATTCCCGCTTGGCCTTGAGCCAGAAGTCCGGCTTGGCCAGGAGCAACGGTGCCGCAGGAATGGCTGCAACAGTCACGATGCGCGGGCGAGCGGAAGGTTGACGAGCAGGTTCTGCGGCTTCATGCGCACGATGTCGTCGTCGTTGGCCGACAGCGCCATGTACACCGGCCGCCCGGCGATGTCGGCGCGCATGTCGGATGCGTTCTCGAAATCCATGCGGAACAGCGACAGCAGACGCCGCATGCGCCCGGGGTCCACCTCGGTGCCCGCGTAAAGGTCATTGAGCATGGCCGTCGACGCCGCGTCGAGGCCGATATGCCAGGCCCAGCGCGGCTCGTCGATGCGCGCCAGCGGCCGGACGCGAACCGCGATGCCATGGAAATGCGCCACCCATTGCTCGATCACGCGGCAAAAGGCCTCCAGCGCCGCGCGCCCGTGATTAATGCTGATCACCGTGTCGTGGCGCGAATCGCGCTCCCAGTACGCCGCCGCGTTGTCCTTGTCGAGCACGTCGAGCTCGACGCTCTTGAGGCTGGTCTGCGCCTCGACGAGCAGGCGGCCGATATTGCCGTAGGCATTGCCCGCGGCGTGCATCTCCACCGTCTCGAGGTCGGCCAGCAGGATCGTGGTGCTGCCCGAGTCCTGCTGCAGGTTGAGCTTCTGGTCGCGGAAAAACAGCTCTCCCGCGCGGGCGCGGAGCGGCTCGTCGGTGTCCTCGAGCACGCTGCGCAGGATCACATGCGTCATCTGCTCGATGAATAACGGCGGAATGTCGACGCTCCCCGACCTGAACAGCGCCAGATAGGCGCCCTCCAGCGTGCCCGCGGCGAGCAGCCGATCGCGAAATCGCAGCACCACGCGATAGTTATCGCGCGCATCCTCGTCCTCGACCGCTTCGATTTCGGCTGCGTCCACGGCGCGGCTCGGTTCGGCCATCAGCGATGCATGGAGCGCGAGCTCGGCCTCGCCGGATTCCTCCACCGGATGCACTTCCGGGCGCAGGAAGTAGGCGCGAAGGAAATCGTCCGAGACACGCAGCCACCCGCGCTCATTCCTGCTTACGAGGTGAAAGCCGCTGTTGCGCCAGAAATCGGGCACGCTGGTCCGTTCGAAAATAGGAGGGTGGGAGTCCGACGGACACCTTTTCGGTGTCCCCGATCCGGCTACGCTGCAGCCAGTACCAGGCGCGAATGCGCCGACACATGCTGCCTGAGGAATTCCATCTGGTCGGCAAAGATGCGCCGGTTGGTAAGGATCAGGTACTCCGCCTTGTTGGGGATGTAAGGCGCGTACAGCAGTTCAGTGCCCGCCTCTTCCGGGGTGCGGTTGCGCTTGAGGCCGTTGCAATGCCGGCAGGCCGTCACGACGTTCATCCAGGTGTCGCGGCCGCCACGCGACAACGGTGTGATGTGGTCGCGCGTGAGCCTGAAATAGTGGAAATCGCCGCCGCAGTACGCGCAGATCTGGCGGTCGCGGCGAAACAGCTCGCGGTTGCTCAACGGTGGAACATGGTTGAACCCCTTCCTCGCCATGGCCTTGCCCTTGATGGCAATGATCGAGTGGGCGGTGATGCTGGACCGCTCGCCGGTGGCGCGCGAGATGCCGCCGTTGAAAGTGAAGGTGCGCTCTCCCATCGTCCACGCTACGAGGTTCTTCGCGTAATAGAAGCAGGCCTGCTGCCAGCTGATCCAGCGATGCGGCACGCCATGCAGGTCGAGGGAAAGAATCAGCGGACTGTCCATGGCCGGCTTTTTGCCTTTAAACCCCATCGAATCGAATGACCCGGAGGATTCTGCCGAATCCTTCTGGACTTGGCAACGCTCCCTAAAGCAGAAACTAACGCTTCGAGGCGCGCGCTTTACCGGCGGCGCGGGCGCCTTCGACGGCGTCCTTGAACGCCTGGCCCGGGGTGAATGCGGGGCAGGTCTTGGCCGGGATCTTGATTTCCTTGCCGTTGGCGGGACTGCGCCCTGCCCTCGCCTGGCGCGTGCGGGCGAGGAATGTGCCGAATCCGACTACGGTCACGCGGTTTCCCTTTGCGACGCCGGACACCACCGTATCGAACAGCGCGTTCACCGCTTCGGCCGCGGCGGTCTTGCTGATCGCAGCCCGCTTGGCCACGGCATCGGTCAGATCCGCCTTGCTCACATTTGCCATCGGCCCTCCGCCATCATGCGTTTCGAAAACCAATGCCCATCATATCGGCATCGTTTGGGCCACACAATGAACCAGTTCACGCTGCGGTGCGCGATTGCGCGCAGGTAGCAAGGGAATACAATCATCGCGCATTCGAAGCGGTGCCACCAACAGGGGAGAGAACCAAAATTAGTTTTGACTCCACTAGGATTTAAGTTAGATACATTAATCTCTGCATTAAATAAGTTTGGCATTTCGGTTGATACAACTCAAATAAAAGGCTGGCTTG
>JBDTRN010000006.1:0-27183 GCA_039931715.1 Betaproteobacteria bacterium | reverse complement strand
ACCGGGTTGTTCTTGGTGCGCCGCTGCAGGATCTGGATGCAGCGGCGGATTTCGTCGTCGCGCCCGATTACCGGGTCGAGCTTGCCGATGCGCGCGCGCTCGGTGAGGTCCATCGTGTACTTTTTGAGCGACTCGCGGTTGCCTTCGTCGGCTTGTGACTGCACGTTCTGCCCTCCCCTCACGGCTTCGATGGCGGCCTCGAGGGCCTTTTTTGACACGCCGGCCTGCTTGAGCAGCTTGCCGGCTTCGCCCTTGTCGTCGGTGGCCGCGAGCAGGAACAGCTCCGAGGCGATGAACTGGTCGCCGCGCTTCTGCGCCTCCTTGTCGGCCACGTTGAGCAGCTGTGTGAGGTCGCGCGAGAGCATCACCTCGCCCGGCGTGCCCTCGACCTTGGGCAGGCGCCCGATGGCCTGCGCCAGCGCGGTCTTCAACGCCTGCGGATTGGCGCCGGCGCGTTGCAGGATGGCGGCGATCGAGCCGTCGGCCTGCTCGAGCAGGGCCACCAGCAGGTGCTGAGGCTCGATGTACTGGTTGTCGTTGCCCAGTGCCGCGCTTTGCGCGTCGCCGAGGGCTTCCTGGAGCTTGGTGGTGAGCTTTTCGATCCGCATGGCCTGCATCCATTAAAGGTTGACAGGCAGATGGGGCCATTGCGCCCGGATTCAACCGGCAAACGCCCTGGGGCCGGGTCAGGCCACGATTCGGTAGGTCACGAACCCCAGGAATGTGGCCGCCACCGATCCGACCAGGTGGGCCGCGGTGTGCAGCAGCGCGGCCCCGTATTGCGCCCCCATGAGGAGTTGGACCGATTCGGCGGAGAACGTCGAGAACGTCGTCAGCCCGCCGAGGAAGCCGGTAATGCAGAACAGGCGCCACTCGGGCGCCATCGAGGTGCTGGCGGCGAAGTACGCCACCGCGATCCCGACGAGGTAGCCGCCAACCAGGTTGGCCGTGAGGGTGCCCATCGGCAGGCTCGGCACGGCGGGATTGAACCACGTCGACAGCGCCCATCGCAGCCACGCGCCCAATGCCGCGCCGATGCCGACCGCTGCAAAAGCCATGGGGCTCACGCGAGTGGCCACACCGGGGACGCGCTCATTTCCAGCGCCCGGCCGCCGCATCGTCCGCATCGCGGGCTTCGACCCAGCGCGCACCCTGGGGGGTTTCCTCCTTTTTCCAGAACGGCGCGC
Organism: Betaproteobacteria bacterium; assembly: GCA_039931715.1. Lineage (GTDB taxonomy): Bacteria > Pseudomonadota > Gammaproteobacteria > Burkholderiales > SG8-39 > SZAS-79. The sequence continues at coordinate 25,996 of JBDTRN010000006.1, read as the reverse complement.
GTGTCTTGAGGTAGTCCATGATGAACTCGCACGCCGCGAAGGCGTCGCCACGGTGGCCGCTCGCAACCACCACCAGCACGATCTGGTCCATCGGGGCAAGGCGGCCGTGGCGATGGATCACGCTGCAGCCGAGCACCTCCCAGCGCGCGGCGGCTTCGTCGACGATGCCCCTGAGCGCCTTCTCGGTCATGCCCGGGTAGTGCTCGAGCGTCATCGCGGCCACACCGGCGCCGTCGTTCATGTCGCGCACCACCCCGACGAAACTGGCGACTCCGCCGACCTTGGGGTTGGCCGCGCGCACCGCGGCGATCTCATGCCCGGCGTCGAAGTCCTCCTGCTGGACCGCGATCGTGATGTGGGCTGCCATCGTCAGCCGCCGGTGACGGGGGGAAAGAAGGCGACTTCGTCGCCGGACTTGATCGCGGTGGCATCGGCCGCGCCCTGCGGCAGCATGTCCTGGTTGACTGCCACGCGAATATTGCGGGCCTGCGCAAACGCTTCCTGCCAGCGGCCGCCGCGGCCGGCGAGGTGGGCGCGCAATGCGCCTACACTGGCCACCGTAGCCGGCAGGTCGATGGCTTCCGAGGCCTGTCCGAGCTGCTCGCGCAGGCGGGCGAAATAAAGCACCGTGACGCTCATTGGTAAAGATCCGAGAACGGCAGGAAGCGCACCGTGTCACCCTTGCGCACCGCCTGGTTGGCCGGATTGTCGACCAGACCGTCGGCCCACGCGGTCGAAGTCATGACCGCTGAATCCTGGGTGGGGAAGAGATCCAGCCCGCCGCTGGCGTTCCACCTCGCGCGCAGGAACTCGCGGCGCGCATCGGGCTTGTCCCAGGTGAAATCGGCGCGCACTTCGATGACGCGGGGCGCCACTTCGGCGATGCCCTGGGTGCGCAACAGGAAAGGTCGCACGAAGATAAGGAAGGTCACGAAAGAGGACACCGGGTTTCCCGGCAACCCGATAAAGGCAGCCTCGCCGACCTTGCCGAACGCCAGTGGCCGTCCCGGCTTCATTGCGATCCGCCACATGAGCAGCGACCCCTCGGCCTCTACCGCAGGTTTGACGTGGTCTTCCTCGCCCACCGAGACGCCGCCCGAGGTGACGATGAGGTCGTTCTCGGCGGCGGCACGGCGCAGCACTTCGCGCGTGGCGTCGAGCCGGTCGGGCACGATGCCGTAGTCGCGCACCTCGCAGCCAAACAGGTTGGCCATGCCGTTGAGCGTGAACCGGTTGGAGTTGTAGATGCGCCCCGGGGGAAGCGGGTCCCCCGGCATCACGAGCTCGTCGCCGGTGAAAAACAGCGCCATCCTCACTTTGCGCCGCAGCGGCAGCGTCTTGATGCCCACCGACGCCGCAAGGCCGGTGTCCTGCGGCCGCAGCTTGATGCCTTCGGCGAGGATCGTGTCGCCCGAACGGATGTCGCTGCCGGCGCGGCGCAGCCACTCCTCGGGCTGGGGCTTTTTCTTGACCACCACGTGGTCACCGTCCACGGCGCAGAACTCCTGCATCACGACCGCATCGGCCCCGGGCGGGATGGGGGCACCGGTGAAGATACGCGCAGCCGTGCCGGCGGCGAGGGGTACGCCGACGGCACCAGCGGCAATCCTTTGCGCCACTTTCAGCCGGGTATCGGGCCCGGCGATGTCGGCCACCCGCACCGCATAGCCATCCATGGCGCTGTTGTCCATCGGCGGCACGTCCATGGTCGAGGCCTGGGCGCGGGCGAGCACGCGACCAGTCGCTTCGAGAGTCGGCACCTCTTCGACTTCGGCCACCGCCCGCGCACCGGCCAGCAGCACTTCCAGCGCTTCGTCCACCGAGAGCAGGCCTTTGTTCATCGATTCACTCGGCAAGCGCAACCGGCGGGCGCGGCAACACGCGCGCAGAGCGCTTCGCCAACCGGTTGTCGAAGGTTACGAAGCGCGTCGTCCCGGCGCTGGAGGCCATATGGAGCGCGTCGGCAAAGTCGACGCCTTTTGAAAACGCCTTGAATGCGGCCCTGACCGCGGGTTCATCCTCGATGCGGACGTTCTTCAGGCTGAGAAGATGGGCGATCGATCGCGCCACGCCCTCGTGCCCTATGCCGGCCGCGCCGCGCATTACCCACTCCAGTTCGAGCAGGACGGTCTTGGGAATGAACACGTCTTCCTCCATTAACAACCTTGCCGCCACCCCGGCCTGCCGCGGCTCGTCGTTAAGGTAGAACCGCGCAAGCACGTTGGTGTCCAGCGCGATCACTTCTGCCCCTTGAGCGCCGCAACCGGGTCCATATCCTCGATTGCAAGGGGCTTGCCCTTGTAGCCTGAGATGCCAAGGCCCTTGAGAACCGCCTTGGCATTGCGCGCCGCGAGCGGCGTTATCTGGATGCCGGAGGAGGTGCTTTCGATCTTCACCCGCGAGCCGCTCGCGAGCCCCCACTGCTCGCGCAGCGTTTTCGGGATGACGACCTGACCCTTGGTCGATATGACGGTGCGCATGAAATCCTGCCCAGTGCGGAAGGTAAGAATTATACGAAAAATACCTACTTCGTTCAAGCCGGCACCCGCCGGCCGGCGCCTTCGCATCATTCGATCCGCCGGTACCCGAGGATCAAATCCGCGATGGCTGCATCATTGTTCGGGTCGAGCAGCGACGGTCGGGTTTCGACTTCGACGCATGGACCGATCTTATCAGTCAGGCCAAAACCGCCCGATTTGATATCATGATATCGATTCGAACTGAGCGTGGAGACCAGTCATGGCCCAAGTCGTCGTCCGTAACCTGGAGGAAGAGGTGAAAGCCCGCCTGAAGCGGCGCGCCGAGCGCAACGGCCGCAGCATGGAGGAGGAAGCCAGACAGATCCTGCGCAATGCCCTCAGGCAGACGGGCAGGCCAGCGGTCGGATTGGGCTCGCGCATCGCCGCCCGATTCGCCAAAGCCGGTTTGCCGGAGGATCTGCCGGAATTGCGAGGCCATTCCGCCCGCCCGGCCGATTACGACGGATGATCATCCTCGACACGAATGTCCTGTCGGCGCTGATGCGGGAGTCGCCCGATGCCCCCGTTGTGGCGTGGCTGGATCGCCAGCCGGCAGAATCGATCTGGATCACGAGCCTGACGCTGTTCGAAGCCCGCTTCGGCCTGGCCTTGCTGCCTGCCGGACGGCGCCGGCGGGCGCTCGAAGCCGCGTTCGAGCATCTGCTGAAAGACGACCTCGAGAACCGGGTCCTCGATTTCGACTCCGCCGCGGCGACGCAAGCGGCTTTGCTGGCCGCGGAAAGGCGAAAACGCGGGCGGCCCGTGGACATGCGCGACACCCAAATCGCCGGCATTGCGCTCGCGCGGAGTGCCACCCTTGCGACACGGAATGTGCGTCATTTTCAGGATCTGAAAGTACCCGTGGTCGACCCCTGGCAGACGTAGTCAGTTTCAGCCGGCCATTCTGTGTCCGTCGGCTTCGTCGACCGATTCAGTCCCTTTGATCAATTGAGTCGTTTGTTCGCCGCGTTTCCTGGTTCATTGCAGCTTGAGGTATCCGAGGATGAATGCGGCTATCGCTGCATCATCATTCAGATCGAGGCAGGGCAGCCGCGTTTCGAGCGGCGTGTCGCTCGCCACGGCCACGATGTTGGCGTCGTTCGGGTGCAGCAGGGCGGCCCCGGTGGCGGCGCGGTGCACTTCGAGTTTCGGGATCGGCTGGAACTTGAAGCCTTCCACGATCACGATGTCGCATGGCGAGAGGTGCTTGATTTGGTCGTCGAACGAGGGCTCGGGGCTGCCGCGCAGCTCGTGCATGAGCGCCCAGCGCTGCGAGGAGGTCACCAGCACCTCAGCGGCCCCGGCGTGGCGATGGCGATACGAATCCTTGCCGGGCTGGTCGACGTCGAAGGTGTGGTGCGCATGCTTGACGAGCGACACCCGCAGGCCGTGCTTCACGAACCGCGGGATCAGCTTCTCGATCAAAGTGGTCTTGCCGCTGCCGGAAAAGCCCGCGAATCCGAAGATCTTCATTTGAGCCGATTTTACGCGATCCCGGCGGTGCGCATGCCTGCGGCCGGGCCGCTCAGAGCACCCCGCCTTCGATCACCGCGTCGGGCCGCCCGGGCTTGAAGTGTTTGTTGAGCCAGACGATGACGGTGGCGTTGCCCAGCGAGTCGTCGTCCCAGGGCAGGTAGCCCCGGTTGATGCCGCAATAGTGGAACCCTTCGCGCAGCTGGAACAGCAGCACCGGGTCCTCCACATCGCCCCAGATGACGCGCATCGCGTACTCCTCGGGCGAATAGCGGCTGGCATAGGTGTGGTAATTGGGCATGCGCCCGCAGGCCATGACGCGCCGCAGGTTGAATGCGCGGCAGATGCGCCGGCGCGCGCCGTAGAGCTTGGCGCCGATCCCGAGGCGGCGCATGGCCGGGTCGGCGAAAACCTCGGCGCCGTACAACGTGCGGCCGCCAGGGGAATGGGTACTGAAGGTGCCCTTGCCAGTCACCTCGTCCCAGGAATGCCACACCCCCCAGTCGTCCCAGCGGATGATGAGCGAGCTGGCCGCACCCACCACGCGCGAGCCCAGGCAAGCCACTACCTGCCCCTGGGGAAAAGCGTCGAGTTGCTGCTCGAGGTGCTCGCGATCCCATACGCCGACGCCTGCGTACACGCGCGACTGGATATCCACGATATGCGGGATATCCGCGTGGGTGGTGTGACGCACGACGATCAATTCAGCCATTGCCGCCTATGGTACTGGGGGTAACGGGCCTCAAAGCGGGAAGAACATCGGCAGCAGGATTGCATAGGCGATCAGCATGATGACCAGCAGCGGCAGCCCCCCGCGCACGAAATCCGAAAACCGGTAGCCTCCCGCGCTCATGACCAGCAGGTTGGTCTGGTAAGCCATCGGGGTGACGTAGCAGAAATTGGCGCCGAACATGATGGCGAGGACCAGCGGCTCGGGTGCCACGCCGAGCTCGCGCGCGATGCTCACGGCGATCGGCGTGCCCACCGCGGCGGCGGCGTTGTTGGAGACCACGTTGGTGAACACCGCGGTCAGCAGCATGAGCAGCGCGAGCACCCACTGGGCCGACAGGCCATGGGTGGCCGAAACGAACGACGCGGCGAGCCACGCAGTCGCGCCGGTGGCTTCCAGCCCGGCTCCAAGCGCAAGGCTGGAGGCGACCAGCAGCACCACTTTCATGGAAAGCGCCGAGGCAGCGTCCTCCCAAGTAATGCAGCGCGTGAGGATCATTGCGCCGGCGCCGGCCAGGGCCGCGATCGAGATGGGGATGATCTTGAACGCCGCGGCCACCACCACCGCGGCGAGGATGATGATCGCGATGGGCGCATGGCTGCTGCGCGGCAGTTCGTAGCTCTGGTCGAGGATCAGCAGGCGCGCACGCGAGCGCAGGCCGCGGATGGCCTCTTCGCTGCCCTGCACGAGCAGGATGTCGCCCGGGTGCAGCGGCACGGTGGCGATGTCCTCGTGGTTGCGCATGACCTGCTCGTTGGTGCGGTGCAGTCCGACGATGGTGACGTCGTTCCATTCGCCAAAGCGCGAGTCGCGCAGCGTGCGCCCGTTGAGCACCGAGTCCTCCGTCACCACCGCCTCGACCAGGCGCTCGTCCTTGGCCGCGAGCGGATTCTCGTCGTCGACGGCATGCTCGAGGTCGTCGGTCTTGTGCAGGGTGGCGCCAAGCTGCTTGGCCGATTCGTGCAGCGTCTTGGCATCGGCGGCGACGAAGATGCGGTCGCCCGCCTGCAGGCGCAGCGTGGGCAGTCGCGCCAGCTCGAGGCCCTTGCCGCGCACGATGCGCCGCACTTCCACTTCGGTGCCCAGCTTCTCTCGGATGCCGGCGAATTCCTTGCCTTCGGCCGAGGCGCCTTCGGGAATGTGCAACACGGCCGAGAACACCTGCGGCTCGGCATTTTCAAGGGGGGCATGGCGCTCGGGAATCAGGCGCGGCAGTACCAGCCACAGGTAGAGGATACCGGCGACGGCGGCCAGCGCAGTGACATGGATGAAATCGAACATCTCGAACCGCCGCACGCCCAGGTCGGCGGCGATCGACACCACGATCAGGTTGGTCGAGGTGCCGATGGTGGTGCCCATGCCGCCGAGCAGCACCGCGTAGTTCATCGGCAACAGGGTCTTGGAGGCCGAGGACTTCGAGCGCAGCGCGGCGCCCACGAGGATCGGCATCATCAGCACCACGATAGGCGTGTCGTTGAGCACGCCGCTGGCCGCGGCGCACAACACGAGCACCACCAGCAGCGCCCCGCCGGGAAACGCCTTGATCATCCTCGCAAGCAGGCGCGAGGCGGGCTCCAGCGCGCCAGTGACCACCAACCCGCGGCCCAGCACCATCAGGCCGCAGATGGCGATGAGCGCCTCGTGGCCGAAGCCGAAAAAGAACGAGGTCGGCGCCACGCTGACCCCGCCGCGCTCGTAGGGAAACACCTGGAACAGCGTGGCGAGCAGCACCAGCACGATGAGGCTGGTGGTCTCGATCGCCACTTTTTCGCTCGCGAACAGCACGAAAGCGAGCCCGGTCAGGGCCAGAATCGCGAGCGCGTGGGCATCAAGCGCCATGCGAGATCCTTCTCGGCATCAAAATTTTTGTTCTCAGAGGAAGGGGGGAAGGCACACCGCAGGCCGCAGCGAGGCGAATGCTCGCCTGCCATGGCGGGAATGGCAACCCCCGCGCGTCCACCCCCGCGCCTGCGCCCGCGGCTAGTTCGCGTCGGGAAAGAAAAGCTGCTCGCCGCTGATCCGGTAATCGGCGATTGCCTTCTGCCCCTCGGGCGACACGATCCACGCGATGAAAGCTTCGCCCTGCGCTTTCTTGACGTGCGCGTGCCGGGCGGGGTTGACGAGCATGATGCCGTACTGGTTGAACAGGCGCTGGTCACCGGCCACGAGGATGCCGAGGGTGCCCCGGTTCCTGAACGACAGCCAGGTCCCCCGGTCGGCCAGGATGTAGGCGTCCATTGCAGCGGCGGTATTGAGCGCCGGGCCCATCCCCGAGCCGGTTTCCTTGTACCAGGCGCCTTTCTCCGCCGCGATGTCGGTGCCGGCCATCTGCCACAGCCGCAGTTCCGCGGCGTGCGTGCCGCTGCGGTCGGCGCGCGAAACGAACGGGGCTTGCGCTGCCTTGACGTTGCGCAACGCCGAGAGGATGTCGTTGCCACGAACGCGGGCGGGATCCGATTGCGGCCCGACGAGCACGAAGTCGTTGTACATGACCTTGTGGTAATCCACGCCCCAGCCTTCGTCGATGAACCGGCGCTCGGCCACCGGGTCGTGCACGAACACCACGTCGGCATCCCCCTTGCGCCCGATCTCCAGCGCCTGGCCCGTGCCCACCGCGACGACACGCACCTGGACACCGCTGCGTTTCGCGTACGCCGGCAGGAGATGCCGGAACAAGCCCGACTGCTCGGTGGACGTGGTCGACGCGACGGTGATCCAAGCGGGCTGCGCCTGCACAGCCCCCGTCAGTACGAGCACAACGCAGGCAATCAGGCTGCGGGTCAGGACCATGGACTTTCTCCTTTGATGAATGCGGCCGCCTCGGCTGAGGCGGGCCGCGCGAAAAACTGGTCGATCGGCGTGCATTCGGCCACCCTGCCCTCGTGCACGAACAGCACCTCGTCGCCCAGGCGCTTCGCCTGGCCGAGGTTGTGGGTCGCCATGACGATCTTGGTGCCGGCGGCATCGAAGGCACGGATCACCGCTTCGATCTCACGCGTGGCCCCGGGATCGAGGCTTGCCGTGGGCTCGTCGAGGAACAGCACTTCGGGGTGCAGGGCCCACGCGCGCGCAAGCGCGAGGCGCTGTTGCTCGCCGCCGGAGAGCACCCGTGCCGGGCGCTCTGCCAGGCCGGCCAGCCCGACGCTCCGCAGCGCTTCGCGCGCGAGCGGTTCGCGCTCGGCAGCGGCGACGCCCGCAAGGCGCAACGCATAGGCAATGTTCGCGATCGCCGAACGCCGCAGCAGCACCGGGCGCTGGAACACCATCGCCTGCAACCGGCTCGCACGCTGCGCGTTGGCCCCCAGCCACGTCACCCGGCCCGCACTGGGCTGGAGCAGGCCGTGCATGAGGCGCATGAGCACGCTCTTGCCGGCACCGTTAGCGCCCAGCACGATGGTGCTCGGCCCGGCCTCGAGGCTGAGCGACACCCGGTCGATGAGGGTGCGCCCGCCGGCCACGAAACTGACCTCCGCCAGGCGCAGTGGCAGGATGGCGTTCATTACCCCAACCTCCGGCGCGCCGCTTCGCGCACCCACTGGGCGGCTGCGTTCAGGGCCAGCACCAGTGCGATGAGCACCAGGCCGAGCGACAGCGCAAGCGCGAGGTCGCCCTTGGAGGTTTCCAGCGCGATGGTGGTGGTCATCACGCGCGTGACGCCGTCGATATTGCCGCCGACGATCATCACCGCGCCGACCTCGGCCAGCGCGCGCCCCAGGCCCGCGAGCACCGCGGTGACGAGCGAGTACCGGATGTCCCACACCAGCGTCAGCGCCGCGCCGAACCCGTGCGCGCCGAGCGAGCGCAACTGTTCCTCGTACTCCACCCACGCGTCCTCGACAGCCTGGCGCGCGAGCGCGGCGATGATGGGAAAGATCAGGAGCGTCTGCGCAAAAACCATCGCGCCGGGGGTGAACAAAAGGCCGAGGGAGCCGAGCGGCCCGGCGCGCGAAAGCAGCAGGTACACCGCCAGCCCGACCACCACCGGGGGCAGGCCCATGAACGCATTGAGCAGCACCACCACCGCCTGCCGCCCGGGAAAGCGCCCCACGGCGATGGCCGCGCCGAGCGGCAGTCCAACCAACGCGGCCAGCAGCACCGCCGACAGGCTCACGCCAAGGCTCAGAAGTACCACCCGCACGAAGGCGGGATCGCCTGAGGCGACAAGCGCCACCGCGCCGCCGAACGCCTCGACGAGCGGGTTCATCGCCGCCAGGCACGCACCCGGCCGGCATCCGGGCGGGTGGGGGGTGACAGCCGGTGGACTTGCGTAATATGCACGTGATTACATATGATCGGGCATGGAAAGGACCTGCATCCTAATGGAAGCGTCTTCGCCCGACTATATGCACGGCTTTGCCTGAATGCGGATCGCCTTCTCCGCCGGCTGGCTGGCCACCGCATCACTGGGTCCGGCACAGGGACAGGAACTGCTGCGCCTGTTGCGCCTGTTGCGTGAGCACCGCTCGCTGCGTGACGCGGCGCGCGCCGCCGGCGTTTCGTACCGGTTTGCGTGGGGTGTGCTCACCACGGCGGCGCGCGACTTCGATGGCCCGCTGGTGGAGTTCAAGCGCGGCAGCGGCGCCACCCTGACGCAAGCCGGGCTCAGGCTTCTTGCGCTCGACGAGAAGATCGGCGAACGGCTCACGCCGTTCCTCGATCGCCTCGCGGCCGAGTTCCAGCCGGGGCTTGCGGGTGTCGCGTCGCGCGCCGGCAACACGTTGCTCGTCCATGCCAGCCATGACCTTGCGCTCGGTGTACTGCGCGACTTGGCCGCCGCGCGCGGGACGGTGCTCGACTTGCATTTCCAAGGTTCCACCGCGTGCCTTGAGGACCTCGCACGCCGGCGTTGCGACATCGCCGGGTTCCATGCCGGCGGGGCGCCCGGCGAAGGATTCGGGCCGCTGCGGCCGGATCGCCACCGGGTGGTGCAGTTCGCGCTGCGCGAGCAGGGACTCCTGGTGGCCAAGGGGGCGCGCATCGATGCGCTCGGCGACCTCGCGCGCCGCAACGTGCGCTTCATCAACCGGCAAAAGGGGTCCGGCACGCGCGACCTGTTCGACCGACTGCTTGCAGAGCAAGGCGTCGCGCCCAAGGCGATCCGCGGCTACGCCGATGAAGAGTTCACCCACCTCGCGGTGGCAGCCACGGTGGCCGCGGGGCACGCCGATGCCGGATTCGGCATCCGCGCCGCCGCGGCGGAGTACGGCCTCGGATTCGTCCCGCTGGCCACCGAGCGCTACTGCCTCGCTGCCGACAAGGCGACGTTCGAATCGCCCGCCTTTGGCAAGGTGCTCGCGCTGCTGGGTTCGCGCACGTTTCGCAAGCGTGCCGCGTTTCCCGGCTATGACCTGGCGCAATCGGGCGCGCCGCTGGAAATCCCGGCCGCAGGGGCCCGCGGCAAATGATGCGCGCCCTCGCCCTTCGATCGCTGGTGCTGGGCGCCTTGGCATTCGGCGCTGGCGCCGCTCACGCCGAGTCGCTCACGGTGTTTGCGGCAGCGAGCCTCAAGAATGCGCTCGACGAGGCAGTGGCCGCATGGAAAAACGGGCCGGTAGTGGTGGCTTATGGCGCCAGTTCAACGCTCGCGCGCCAGGTCGAGAACGGTGCGCCGGCGCAGGTCTTCATCTCCGCCGACCTCGACTGGATGGACTACCTCGAGCGCAAGGGGCTGGTGCGCAAGGATTCGCGCCGCAACCTCACCGGCAACGCCCTGGCGCTCATTACCACTCCCGAGCGCACACAGGTGGTGACGATCCGGCCCGGGTTCGCGCTTGCAGTGCTGCTCGGCAACGGCCGGCTTGCGATCGCCGATCCGCAGAGCGTGCCCGCTGGCAAGTACGCCAAGGCCGCGCTGGAAAAGTTGGGCGTATGGGCGTCGGTCGCCGGGCGCATTGCGCCGGCGGAGAACGTGCGCGCCGCGCTCGCGCTGGTGGCGCGCGGCGAAGCCCCCTATGGCATCGTCTACGCCTCCGATGCAAACGCCGAGCCGCGCGTGCGCGTCGCCGCGATATTCGAAGCCAGCCTGCATCCGCCCATCGTCTACCCGGCCGCGCTGGTGGCTCCTGCGCGCGATCCTCGCGCGGCCGGATTCCTGGCCTATCTCGCCACACCGGCCGTCGGCGCGATCTTCCGCAAGCACGGCTTTGCGCAGCTTCATTGAGTCCGCTGCATTGAACCGCCACTATTGAACCTGCGGCAATGAACCGGCCGCATTGAATCCCCTCCACTGAACCCGCCGCACTGACCTATGTGGACCGCCCTCACCCCGGCTGAAATGGACGCGCTCTGGCTGAGCCTCAAGGTGGCGAGCGTCAGCGTGCTCGCCAGCCTGCCGATCGGCTTCGCGCTTGCCTGGCTGTTTGCGCGCAAGCGCTTCCCGGGCCGCGCGCTGCTCGATGCGATCGTGCACCTGCCGCTGGTCCTGCCCCCGGTGGTGATCGGTTACGCGCTGCTGCTCGGGTTCGGGCGGCGCGGGCCGGTCGGCCAGTGGCTCGAGGAGACTTTCGGCCTCGTGCTGGCGTTCCGATGGACCGGGGCCGCCCTCGCCTGCGCGATCATGGGGCTGCCGCTCATGGTGCGCGCCATCCGCCAGTCGCTCGAAGCCATCGACCCGCGGCTCGATGCCGCCGCCTCCACGCTGGGCGCGAACCGCCTGTGGGTGCTGGCGACGGTCACGCTGCCGCTGAGCCTGCCCGGTGTGGTCACGGGCGCGCTGCTGTCGTTCGCGCGCAGCCTGGGCGAGTTCGGCGCCACCATCACCTTCGTGTCCAACATCCCCGGCCAGACGCAGACCCTGCCGCTGGCGATCTACAGCTACACCCAAGTGCCCGGCGGCGACGCCCAGGCGCTGCGGCTGTGCGTGGTTTCGGTGCTGCTGTCGCTGGCGGCGCTGCTGGTGTCGGAAGTCCTCGTGCGGCGCGCGAATCGCGGAGTGGCGGGCCATGCGGATTGAGGTCGACGTCGAGAGCCGCCTCGGCACCTTCACGCTGCGCGCGGCGTTTACGGCCGACGGCGCGACCACCGCGCTCTTCGGCCGCTCGGGCTCGGGCAAGAGCACCCTGCTCAACCTCGTGGCGGGGTTGCTCGCCCCCGCGCGCGGGCGCATCGCGATCGGTGACAGCGTCCTTTTCGACAGCGAGCGCGGCATCGATGTGCCTGCCCACCGTCGGCGCATCGGCTACGTATTCCAGGAGGGGCGGCTACTACCGCACCTGAGCGTTCAGCAGAACCTGGTGTATGGGCGCTTCTTCACCCCGCGCTCCGAACGCTACGCCGATTTCGGCAAGGTGGTTACGCTTCTCGACCTCGGCGCGCTCCTCGCGCGACGGCCGGCCTCGCTCTCCGGGGGCGAGAAGCAGCGCGTCGCCATCGGGCGGGCACTGCTGTCGAGCCCGCGCGTGCTGCTCATGGACGAGCCGCTCGCGTCGCTCGACGCCGGCCGGCGCGGCGAGATCCTGTACTACATCGAACGCCTGCGCGACGAGGTTCGCATCCCCATCGTGTACGTGAGCCACTCGATCGAGGAGGTCGTGCGCCTGGCCGACACGCTGGTGCTCGTCTCCGACGGTGCGGTCGCCGCCGCCGGCCCCTTGCGCGAGATCATGGGCCGGATCGAACTGCGCCGCATGATCGGCCGCTACGAGGGCGGCGCGGTGATCGAAGCGACGGTGCTCTCGCACGACCTCGGCAGCGGCCTCGCGCGGCTGGGGTTTTCGGGCGGCGAACTCCTCGCTCCCGACGTGGACGCGCTCGCCGGGGAGGCGGTGCGCATCCGGATACGTGCACGCGACGTGTCGATCGCGCTCGAGAAGCCCGCTGGCATCAGCATCCTCAACTGCCTCAAGGGGCGCATCGTCGAGATCGGCAGCGAATCGGGCGCCAGCGTCGACGTACGCATGGACGTGGCGGGCACAGTACTCATAGCGCGCATCACGCGCCATTCCGCCGGTCTGCTCAGCCTCGTACCGGGCCAGGAGGCCTGGGCACTGGTCAAGGCGATCTCGCTTGACCGGCATAGCGTAGGCTTCGCGTAGGCTGCGCCCCAAGCCGCGCACCAACCAACAAGAACGGAAAATCGCCTTGCAATCATCCTCGCCCAGCCTCGCCCTCCTGCAGCCCTCCCCGGTCCCATTCAGGGAAGCCTTCTGGTTCTGGCTCAAGCTCGGGTTCATCTCCTTCGGTGGGCCGGCCGGGCAGATCTCGATCATGCACCAGGAGCTGGTCGAGCGACGCCGCTGGATATCCGAAGGGCGCTTCCTGCATGCGCTCAACTACTGCATGGTGCTGCCCGGCCCGGAAGCGCAGCAGCTCGCGACCTACATCGGCTGGCTCATGCACCGCACGTGGGGCGGTATCGTGGCCGGCGGGCTTTTCGTGCTGCCATCGCTTTTCATCCTCATCGCGCTTTCGTACGTGTACATGGCCTATGGCAGCCTGCCGGCGATCGCGGGCCTGCTCTACGGGATCAAGCCGGCGGTCGTGGCCATTGTGCTTGCGGCCGCGTGGCGCATCGGCCAGCGCGCGCTCAAGCATCCCGCGCTGTGGGCGATCAGCGTCGCAGCCTTCGCCGCGATCTACTTCCTGTCGCTCCCTTTTCCACTCATCGTCATCGGCGCCGGCGTCATAGGCGCCATTGGCGGCAGGATCGCGCCGCGCGTGTTCGCGATGGGCGGCGCCCACGCCGGGGCGAAGAAGGCATACGGCCCGGCGATCATCGACGACGACACGCCGACTCCTGCCCACGCCACCTACCGGCTTTCGCGTGTTGCCGCCTGGGCCGTCGGCGGGCTCGTGCTGTGGGCCCTCGCCATGGCCGGACTGGTGGCCGCATTCGGGTGGGACAGCACGCTTGCGCGCATGGGGGCTTTTTTCACCAAGGCCGCGCTACTGACTTTCGGCGGCGCGTATGCGGTCCTGCCGTACGTGTATCAAGGGGCGGTCGAAACGTATGGCTGGCTCACGCCCACGCAGATGATCGACGGTCTCGCGCTGGGGGAGACCACGCCGGGGCCGCTCATCATGGTGGTGGCATTCGTCGGGTTCGTCGGCGGCTGGGGCGCCGAGATCTTCGGGCCCGGGCAACTGCTGCTGGCCGGCGCCGCCGCGGCCGCCGTGGTGACCTACTTCACCTTCCTGCCCTCGTTCGTGTTCATCCTCGTGGGCGGGCCGCTGGTGGAAACGACACACGGCGACCTCAAGTTCACCGCCCCGCTCACCGGCATCACTGCGGCCGTGGTGGGCGTCATCGTGAGCCTCGCGCTGTTCTTCGCCGGACACGTGTTCTGGCCCGGCGGCCCGTCCGCAAGCCCCGACTGGGTCGCGGCGCTGGGCGCTGCAGCCGCGCTCGTGGCCGCGGTGCGCTACAAGGTCGGGCTCATCACGCTGATCGGCGTCGCGGCGGCCGCGGGCCTCGCGCTGCGGCTGGCGGGCCTCGCGTAGAATCGTCCCGACTTCCCCTTTCTGGAGACCCCATGCCTGCCTACCTGATTGCCGAAATCGACGTCGCGGATACCGTGGCCTACGAGGAGTACCGCAAACTCACCCCCGGCGCGGTGGCCGCGTACGGCGGCAAATTCATCGTGCGCGGCGGTACCGTCGACAGCAAGGAGGGCGGCTGGAAACCCAACCGGCTGGTGGTGGTGGAATTTCCCAGCATGGAAAAGGCGCGCAAGTTTTACGACTCGCCCGAATATGCGCCTGCGCTGGCGATCCGCCTCAAGGCCGCGAAGTCGCGCCTGATCCTGGCCGAAGGGCTCTGAGCAGGAAGCGCTGAGCGTCCCCGCGCGGCGCGGGGACGATTATTTCTTGGCGGCGGCGGGAGCGGCCTTGGCTTCCGTGCCGCCCTTGCCTTTCTTGTAGCTGGCCACGGCCTTGTCCTGCGACTTGGCCAGCCCTTCAGCGGCCTTGTCGGCGGCGGACTTGTCCTTGGTTGCTTTTTCCGCCTTCTGCTCGTCGGTCATGGGAGGCGTCGGCGGCAGTTTGGCGAAGGCCGTGCCCGCAACGGCGCCGGCGACGATGCATGCGAAGAGAATTCTTTTCATGTCCGTGTTCTCCTAGTGGGCGGCGCTGGGCCGGGGCGGCGGGGAGGCAACCGGCTCATCCGTGCTGGTCCGGCCCGATTTGACGTCCTCGTACCAGAGCAAGTGGTGCTCCTTGGCCCATTCCTCGTCGACGTAGCCGTGGCGCATGCCGTCGTAGGCCCCCTCCATGCCGATGGTGCCGAGATAGATGTGCGCGAACGACATCGCGATGAATATCACCGCGCCGACCGCATGCACGATATTGGCCTGCTGCATGGTGGCGCGCAGCTGGTCGAAGTTGGGGAACAGCAGGATCAGCCCCGAAATGCTCATCACCGTCCCAAGCAGCACGAGCCCGGCCCAGAACCAGCCCTTCTCACCGGCGTTGAAGCGTCCCGACGGGATTTCCTTGCCCGAGAACATGCCGCCCATGTGGGCGATCCACTTGAGGTCCCTCGCGTGCGGGAAGTTGTAGCGCACGTAGATGATCGCCATGAGGAAGATGCTGACGATGAACAGGGGCCCGATGAAATTGTGCAGGTTCTTCATGAGGATCGTGAGCCACGCAAACAGCGTGTAGCCGATGACCGGCAGCAGGATGTGCTTGCCGAACAGGATCACCAGCCCCGAAATGCCGAGGATGCTGAAGCTGATCGCCACGCTCCAGTGAGTCCAGCGTTCGATGGCGGTAAAGCGCAGCATCATGCGGCCGGTGGGCGGCTCGTGCAGGCGAATCGGGCCTTTCCACAGGTAGAAAATCGCGATCGCCACGGCCGCGACCACCACCAGCCACCCGCCGTAGAACGTCACCGGGCCGTTGCGGTACTGGCGCCAGGCTTCACCCGCCGTCGACATCACGTCCTGGCCGAAGAATTTGGCCTGCTGCTGGATGAGTACGCCCGTCTCGGGCCCCTTGATACTGGTGTAGTTCGCCTCACCCGAGCGCACCTCGCGCCACACCGGCGCGTTGTTGCCCGGCTGCACGGCCTGGCGCCGCGCCTGCGAGTCATTCGGACCCGGGGTCGCGGGCTGAACGCCTGCGGGATTGGTCGCGAGGGTTGCGGGCGGTCCGGCCGCAGGGGTGGCCCCTGGTGCTACGACAGCAGGAGCCGCAGCCGCCGGCTGGGCCGGAGGCGCCGGCTGTGCCTGGGCAAAAACGCCCGGCGGCAGAGCCGCGCCGAGCGCGAGGACCAGGCTTGCGAGCCAGGGACGCGTCTTCATCGTGGGTCTCCTTGGGAGCGCGGGTCTACTGCCCGATCCGCTTGTATTCGTTCTGGACTTCGGCGCGGGACTTGAGCTGGGCTTCCCAGGTATTGCGGTCGCCCTTGGTCCACTTGGCGTTTCCCCCGCCCAATGCGAGGGGCGCGTTGTCCCACGGATGGCCGTCGGGCTTGCCCTGGTAGCGACCCTGCTTCTGGCCGATGGACGTCTGCTCGACTTCCATGCAGCCGGTGGCGCCGAACGCGACGGCCACTGCTACCAGCATCGCGCGGGTGAAACGACGCGACCTCATGATTTCGCCCCGGCCGGCGCGGGCGCAGCCCCGGGCTTGCCCTGGCCATACGCAGTGCCCCAGCCCCAGACCTCGGAGCCCTTGTGGCGCGTGGTGACGCGTTGGCGGTAGATGTCGGCGATGACGTCGCCATCACCGCCCAGCAGCGCCTTGGTCGAGCACATTTCGGCGCAGACAGGGAGCTTGCCCTCGGCCAGCCGGTTGCGGCCGTATTTCTTGAATTCGGCTTCCGAACGGTCGGGCTCCGGGCCGCCCGCGCAGAACGTGCACTTGTCCATCTTGCCGCGCAGCCCGAAAGCGCCGGCCTGGGGGAACTGCGGCGCGCCGAACGGGCAGGCGTAAAAGCAATACCCGCAACCGATGCAAAGATCCTTGTCGTGCAGCACAACACCGTCTTCGGTGCGGTAGAAGCAGTCCACGGGGCACACCGCCATGCAGGGCGCATCCGAGCAGTGCATGCACGCCACCGAGATCGATTTCTCCGCCCCGATCACGCCGTCGTTGATGGTGACCACGCGGCGCCGGTTCACGCCCCAGGGCACTTCGTGCTCCTGCTTGCACGCGGTGACGCAGCCGTTGCACTCGATGCAGCGCTCAGCGTCGCAGAGGAATTTCATCCTGGCCATCTCAGCCTCCTTGATTATTCGATTGTGCTAGGGGAGTGCGGGAGAGCACGACGGCGTCCCTATGCATTCGCAACGAACTTCGCCACCTGGCAAAGCGTGGTCTTGGTTTCCTGCATCATCGTCACAGAATCGTAGCCGTAGGTGGTGGCGGTGTTGACCGCCTCGCCGCGCACGATCGGCGCCGCCCCCTCCGGGTAGTACGCCAGCATGTCCTGCCCCTGCCACCAGCCCGAGAAGTGGAACGGGATGAAGCAGGTGTCCGGTCCAACGCGCTCGGTCACCAGCGCCTTGACCTTGAGCTTCGCGCCCGAGGGCGTGCTCACCCAAACGTATTCGCCGTTGCGCACGCCCCGGTCGGCGGCCGCCTTGGGGTTGATCTCGACGAAGTTCTCCTGTTGCAGCTCGGCCAGCCACGGGTTGGAGCGCGTCTCCTCGCCGCCGCCTTCGTACTCGACCAGCCGGCCGCTCGTGAGCACCATCGGGAACTGCTTGCCGATGTCCTTGTTTTTCTGCTGCACCGACTTGAACAAGGTGGGCAGGCGCCAGAATGCTTTTTTGTCGTCGTGGGTCGGGTATTGCTCGACCAGGTCGGGACGCGGGCTATAGAGCGGCTCGCGGTGCAATGGCACGCCGTCGGGGAAATTCCAGACCACTGCGCGCGCTTTCGCGTTGCCCCAGGGATGGCAGCCGTGCTTCATGACCACGCGCTGGATGCCGCCGGAGAGGTCGGTCTTCCAGTTCTTGCCCTCGGCCTCGGCCTTCTCCACCTCGGTGAGTTCGTCCCACCAGCCCAGCTTCTTCATGAACACATGGTCGAACTCGGGGTAGCCGGTGTTGATCTCGGCGCCCTTGGAAGACGAGCCATCCTCGGCGAGCAGGTTCACACCGTCCTTCTCGACGCCGAAATTGGCGCGAAAATTCCCGCCGCCGTCCATCATCGTCTTCGAGGTGTCGTACAGGTTGGGCGAGCCCGGGTGCTTGATCGCAGCGGTGCCGTAGCAGGGCCACGGCAGGCCGAAGTAATCGCCGGTAAGGTCGTAGCCGGTCTCCTTGTCGATGCCGCCCCTTGCGCGCAGCGTCTTAACGTCGAACACGTGCATGTTGCGCATGTGGGCCTTGAGGCGCTCGGGCGATTGCCCGGTGTAGCCGATGGTCCACGAGCCGCGGTTGATCTCGCGCAGCGTGTCCTCCATCTCGGGCTCGTCCATGCCGCCCTTGCCCTTGACCAGCTTGATCGACTGCTTGCCGTCCTTCTTGCCGATGAGCTGGTCGCCAAAGCCCAGCTTCTGCGCGAGCTGGTACATGATCATCTGGTCGGTGCGCGACTCGAACAGCGGATCGATCACCTTCTCGCGCCACTGCAGCGAGCGGTTCGATGCGGTGCAGCTGCCCGAGGTCTCGAGCTGGGTCGAGGCGGGCAGGAGATACACGCCGTCCTTCCTCACCATTGCGCTCATCGCAGCGGTGGCCGAGGGGTAGGGGTCGATCACCACGGTGAGGTCGAGCTTTTTCATCGCCTCGACCATCTCCAGGCCGCGCGACTGGCTGTTGGGCGCATGGCCCCAGAAGATCATCGCGCGCAGGTTGCTCTCCTGGTCGATGAGATCGTTTTTCTCGAGCACGCCGTCGATCCAGCGTGACACCGTCATGCCCGACTTGGCCATCATGCCGGGTGCGTATTGTTTCTTCAGCCAATCGAGGTCCACGTTCCAGACCCGCGCCCAGTGCGCAAACGCGCCGGGGGCGAGACCGTAGTAACCCGGCAGCGAATCCGGGTTGGGGCCCAGGTCGGTCGCGCCCTGCACGTTGTCGTGGCCGCGAAAGATATTTGCCCCGCCGCCGGACACACCGATGTTGCCCAGCGCGAGCTGCAGGATGCACGAGGCGCGCACCATCGCGTTGCCGATCGAGTGCTGGGTCTGGCCCATGCACCACACCAGCGTCGAAGGCCGGTTCTTGGCCATCATCTCGGCGACGCGCTTCAACTGCTCCTGCGGCACGCCGGAAACCCGCTCGACCTCCTCCGGCGTCCAGCGCTTCACCTCCTCGCGCACCTTTTCCATGCCGTAGACGCGATCGTTGATGTACTTCTTGTCTTCCCAGCCGTTGGCGAAGACCTGGTGCAGGATGCCGAACAGCACGGGAATGTCCGTTCCCGAGCGGATGCGCACGTACTCGTCGGCCTTGGCCGCGGTGCGCGTGAAGCGCGGATCGCACACGATCATCTTCGCGCCGTTTTCCTTGGCGTGGAGCATGTGCATGACCGACACCGGGTGCGCTTCGGCCGCATTCGAGCCGATGTACAACGCGCACTTGGTGTTCTGCATGTCGTTGTACGAGTTGGTCATCGCGCCGTAGCCCCAGGTGTTCGCGACGCCGGCCACGGTGGTGGAGTGGCAGATGCGCGCCTGGTGGTCGGTGTTGTTCGAGCCCCACAGGCGCGCCCACTTGCACAGCAAGTACGACTGCTCGTTGTTGTGCTTGGAAGACCCGACCAGGAACAGCGCGTCGGGGCCGGACTCCTTCTTGATCGCAAGCATTTTTTTCGAGATCTCGTCGTAGGCCTGGTCCCACGAAATCTTCTTGTACTTGCCGTTCTCGAGCTTCATCGGGTACTTGAGGCGATGCGAGTCGGCGGTGATGCCGTGCTCGCGGATCGCCGCGCCCTTGGCGCAGTGAGCGCCCATGTTGATGGGCGAGTCGAACACCGGCTCGTGCCGCACCCAGACGCCGTTCTCGACCACCGCGTCGATCGAGCAGCCGACCGAGCAATGCGTGCAGACGGTGCGCTTGATTTCGATTTTTCCGCCGGCGGCATCGGCCGCCTCGGCCGGGCCGATCATGTTGAACGGCAGTTGCGCGGCGACTGCGCCTGCGCCGGCGGTGACGCCCGAGCGCTTGAGGAAGGTGCGCCGGTCGATGGTCTTGCCGAGGACGCCCGACAGGCTGCGCGAGAGGCGCGAGGACGAAGACGAGGGCGCGTCGGCGCCCCCAGAGGATTTTCTGGTGAGCAGCATGGCGTGACCCCTCAGACCTTGGTTGTGCGGTAGTAGTTGTTGATGTGCTCGGAGACCGTGTAGCCCTTGGTCGAGCGTTTTCCGGCGCTGGTTTTTATGGGCGTCGGGATAGTCTGGGTTTTAGCGGCGATCGCAGCGACCGTTGCGGCCCCGCCCGCTCCCATTGCCAGCAGGAAATTACGCCTGCCCGCGGAGGTTCCTGCTGCCTTGGATTCCGATCGAGCCATGTTCGTCTCCTTCAAGACACTTTTATAGTTTTGGCACTATCTTGGCACTACTGTGACACGACTTTAGCACTACGCCGCATGATTCTAGTGCATTTCAAAAGCAGCGTGCTCCAGCATGAAGAAACTCTTTGCGAACCTGGCCACGCTCTTGTAGAAATTGGCCTCGTCGGCTTCGACTATTGCATCGCACAATCGGGTGCCGGCGACGTGGATGAACCGATGGAAACACTCGCGCTGCTCGTCTATGCCCGCCTGCTGCACCGAAATCATGTGGCGCATGACTTCGCACAGCGCGGAAATATGGTCTTCTGGTTCGTTCACCGAGGAACGCCGGCCGAGGCCGCGCTCGACGAGGAACGCCTTGAGTTCGACCAACAGGCTTTCGGCGCCCGTGCTTCCCGCATGGGCGCCCAGGTACAGCGGCACGACCGCCTTGCCCACGCCCACCAGCAGCGCGTCGTATTCCTCCTGCACTGCCTCCTCGTCAGCCGCGGCGCAGGCGGCCTGCAGTCCGCGCCATGCGTCGGCGAGCGGCACCGAATCGCCCTCGCCGATGATCTCGTCGGCCTCGGCCAGCGAAGCGAGCAGCTCGGTGTCCGGCGGCGCGTAAAACAGTGTCGCGACCAGCGCATAGAGGTCGGCGCGCGCGTTGTCTTCGGGCGCCTCGGGCGGCAGGAAGCGGATCGGCTCGGCGGTGCTCATCGGATTTTAGGAATGTCGTGGATGGAAGGTTCGTTGGTGGATTCCATCATGTCCACGACCCGGCAGTCGGCGCACATCTGCAGGCGCCGCAGCGCGTTGCCACCCGCTCCGCCGCTGGCGAACATCGAGTGACCGGTCAGGCGCCCCATCATGCTGTCGATCATCTGCCGCGTGCCGAAGGGCTTGGCGCAGCGCACGCAGTTGAATGGCTCGGCTTCGTTGAGGGTGTCCGATTCGCGCGCCTGCGGCGTGAGCAGCAATCGCGGCACCAGGGTAATGGCGTCCTCCGGGCAGGTGTTGGCGCACAGGCCGCACTGCACGCAGTTGCGCTCGATGAAGCGCAGCATCGGCGCATCGGGGGAATCGAGCAGCGCGGCCTCGGGGCAGGCGCCGATGCACGCCTTGCATAGCGTGCAGGTGTCGCGGTTCACCTGCAGGCGACCGAACGGTGCGCCCGCCATGAGCGCGATCTCATCCTTGGGCGTTGGGGCGTGACGCGCGAGGTGGTCGATGGCGAAGTCGAGCGTGGCGCGCTTCTCGACCGCAAGGTTGAACGTGGCGGGCTTGGCCGGCGTGCCGGCGGGCACGAGGCCCCACAGCGCTTTCTCCAGCGCTGGCGCATCCTGTGCGACGACCAGCTCCAGATGGCGACCGGTATACCCGAGCGCGGTGAGGATCGTCTGCGCGATGGCCATCTGCGCTCGGATCGCATCAAAATAGCCGTCGGGCTCGGTGCCGGCCGAGGCGACCACAACCTGGCTCGCGCCATACGCGATTGCGCCCAGCCACACGTCCATGCCAATCGAGGCGACGTGGAAAACCTCGACCGGGATCACGCGCGCGGGCAGGCCCTTGCCGCCGCGTGCCGGGCTCCCGCCCGCCCCTGGGGCCATCCCGATCGCGGCCCTGCGGCCGACCGAATGCACCAGCGCGCGCCCGTCTTCAGGATTGTGGAACAGCAGGCAGGCGTCCCGGCCGCCGGCTTCCCGAAACGTAGTGAGCAGTGTCTTCAGCCGCGCGCCGGTGTCGGGCACTCGCGGATAGGCATAGGTCATGGCCCCAGAGGGGCACACAGTGGAACACCCTCCGCAGCCGGCGCACAGGTGCGGCTCGACCTTGACGCGGTCGCCGTCGCTGGTGATCGCCCCGGTGGAACACACGTCGATGCATTGGGTGCAACCCGGCTGGCCCGACCGGCTATGCGCGCAGATACGCTCTTTATAGGCGAAGAATTTCGGCTTCTCGAATTCGCCCACCAGTTGCGTGAGCTTGTGCGCCGCCAACGCCTGCGCAAGTGGATCGTCGCCCGGGGCGAGATATCCCTGCGGCAGGTCGGGGACCTTCAGCACCGGCGCGCGCGACAAGTCGAGCACGAGGTCGAAACGCTCGGTGCGGTCGCGCTCGGCGCGGCTGAAATCGATCGCGCCGATCGCGCCGCAGGCCTTCACGCAGTCGCGATGGCCTTTGCACTTGTCCATGTCGACCTGGTAGGTAAGGTCGATCGCCCCTTCCGGGCAGACGCGTACGCACGCGTTGCAGCGCGTGCACACGTCGAGGTCGATGGGATTGTCCTGCGACCACTCGACCTCGAACGCGCCGAGGTAGCCGGCGATGCGCGTCGCGCTGCCCGACCAGACCGGGTATTTGCGCTCGGCGGGCAGCTCGGTCTGCGCCGCATTTTTTCCGGGGGTCACCAGCACCGCGACTTCCAGGGCATCCGCCAACCGCTCAGCCCAGCCGAGCGCCGCGGCCGCCGGGCCGATGACCAGCATGCTGCCCTTGGACGAATAGCCCACCGTGGGCACCGGCTCTGGATCCGGCAGCGCGGCCATCGCGATGAGGGCCGCGATCTTGGGCGTGGCCGCCGATGCCTCCACCGACCACCCGGCCGCCTCGCGGATATTGACGAACCCCAGCACGCCTTTGGCACCCGCCGCCTCGGCCAGTTCGGTGAACAACGGCGCCTCCTGCGTGCATGCCACCAGCACCTCGGGATCGCGCAGCGCCGTATGGAATGCGCCGGCCTCCTTGCGGCAAAGCTCGGTGTGGATGGTCACGCCGCCCTTCGACTTCAATGCCGCCGCCAGCGCCTTGGCGTCCAGCGGCATGGTGCGGTTGCAGTTGCACAGCTTGATGGTCTTGTCCTGGAGCGCCATGGTCATGTGTCCTTTGCGCCGGGATCGGCGGCGGCGGCGGGCGCTTGCGCCACATCGGCCTGGGCGGCCGCAGCGGCTGCGTCGGCTGCATCGGCGGCATCTGCCGCCGCCTTCTCTTCGGGGCTGAACAGGAGCTCGCGCGCCTGGTAGAGCTTTTTCATCATTTCTTCCGGGATCGGGTCGGCGATGGAATAGTCGTCGATGTAGGTGTCGAGCCCGTCCATCACATTGAAGTGCGGGTCCTTGAACATCTGCTTGAGAGCCGCGTTCTTGACCGACGGGTCGACGTCGGCGCGCATGAACGGCTTGAAATCCGATTCCGGCGTGAGGCTCTCGACCGGCGGCAGCGGCTCGGGTTCATGCGTCGCAGGCCCTGCGGCGTCCACGGCGGCGCCTTCTCCGGTAGCCGATGAAGGCGCGTCCGCCGGGAGCGCAGGCTCCGCATCGGGGGCGTCGGCCGGCTTTTCCTTGTCGAGCTTCCTGCGCGACCAGCGCGACAGGAAAGTCCCGACGTCATCCGCGTTCAGGCAGGCCTCCCTTGCGCGCCTTGCGCCCGGAACCGGCGCGGTCCTTCGGATTCACGAACGACTGCGGCCGCACGCGCCGCTTGGGTTCGGGCCGGTAGTTCGCCTCGACATACCCCCCCACCCACGCCATGAGCTCGGGCGGCATCGCCACGTTGTCGACCTGCTCGCCGCCATCCATGAGCCGGCCGGCCTCGTTGTAACTCACGGTGACGAACTTGGGCACCGCGAGGTCGTCCTCCATGCGCCACATCACGAACACGCGCGGTTCGTTGGAGGAAACGTTGAGGTAATAGCCTTCGCATTCGTCGCGAAACAACTTCACGTCGAAGCCCGGGTGCAGCCATTGCGCGAGACCTTCCTGCTCCACCAGCAGGCTCGGGGCATCGCCGCCCGAATGGTTCACCACCAGACCTAGTGGTTCCCACACGATGCTCTGCCAGCGGTTCTGCAACGCGCGGCGCTGCATGATGACGGCGATCGGGATTGACGATTCGTGCATGCGCCGCAATATAACCCCATCGGGGCGCGATTCCCCCTCTGTTATCATCAAAAACACGACTCAATACGCAGTAACACCATGCCTGAAAAGGTTATTCCAATCCACCCGGCGAGCACCTTTCGCGCGGGCGAAATTCGCTCGAAGCCGGCGCGCTTCGAGGGGGGCGCTTTCGTCGACACGCTCGGGCGGCGCCTGCGTGACCTGCGCATCTCGGTCACCGACCGCTGCAATTTCCGCTGCGTGTATTGCATGCCGCGCGATGTGTTCGACGACAACTACAAGTTCCTGCCGCAGTCGTCGCTGCTTTCGTTCGAGGAGATCGCGCGCCTTGCGCGGGTGTTCGTCGGGCTGGGGGTGGAAAAGATCCGCCTCACAGGCGGCGAGCCGCTCGTGCGACGCAACCTCGAGGGCCTGATCGCCCTGCTTGCCCCGCTGGGCGTGGACCTCACGCTGACCACCAACGGCTCGATGCTGGCGAAGAAAGCGCAGGCGCTCAAGGATGCCGGGCTCGATCGCATCACGGTCAGCCTGGATTCGCTCGACGACGCGACCTTCAAGGCCATGAACGACGCCGATTTCCCGGTCGCCAAGGTGCTCGAAGGCATCGATGCCGCCGCTGCTGCGGGACTCGCGCCGGTCAAGGTCAACATGGTCGTCAAGCGCGGTGTCAACGACGGCCAGGTGCTCGACATGGCTCGCCATTTTCGCGGCACCGGTCACATCGTGCGCTTCATCGAATTCATGGACGTGGGCAGCACCAACGGCTGGCGCATGGACGACGTGATCCCCTCAGCGGAGATCGTGCGCCGCATCTCGGCGCAATTTCCTCTGGTGCAAGCCGACCCCGAATACCGCGGCGAAGTCGCCGATCGCTGGAAATATGCCGACGGCTCGGGCGAGATCGGCGTGATCTCCTCCGTGACACAGGCTTTCTGCGCCGACTGCAACCGCCTGCGCCTGTCGACCGAAGGCTCGATGTACACCTGCCTGTTTGGCCAGAAGGGACACGACCTGCGCGAGCTGATGCGTTCGGGCGCCTCCGACGAAGGCCTGCGCGACGAGATCGTCGCCGTCTGGCGCGCGCGGGGGGATCGGTACTCGGAAATCCGCACCGCCGATACCGCCCGGCCGGCCAAGGTCGGATCGAAGGTCGAGATGTCCTACATCGGCGGATGAATCCCATGGCATCCACGGCAACTGCGATGGCGTGCGCATGACCCGGCCCAAGCTCACCAACGCAGGACGCCCCGCCACTTTCGAGGTCGAGGCTTACAACGAGCGCGGCGAGATGGTGCCCACCGCCATCGCGGGCGAGCATCCGCTCACCCTCTACCTCGACAAGCGCGAGCTGCTCACGCTCATGACGCTCGGCCAGGCGCCCGAAGCGCTCGCGATAGGTTATCTGCGCAACCAGCGCCTCGTCGCCTCGATCGACAACATCGCCGAGGTGCAGGTCGATTGGGAATCCGACTCGGTCGCAGTGGTCACGCGCAAGGGCACGGGGCTACGGGCCGCCGACCTCAAGGCACGCCTGGGCAAGCGCACTGTCACCACGGGTTGCGGGCAAGGCACGATGTTCGGCGGGCTCATGGACGAGATCGACACCATCAAGCTGCGCGACGACGTGAAGCTCGAGGACTTCCAGTTGTTTTCGCTGGTCGAGCAGGTGCGCAAATACGAGACCATCTACAAGCAGTCAGGCGCGGTGCATGGCTGCGCGCTCGCCAGGGTCACGCCCGAAGGCGCGGAGATCCTCCGGTTCGTCGAGGACGTGGGCCGCCACAATGCAGTGGATGCGATAGCGGGCTTCATGTGGCTCGACGGCATCGACGGCTCGGACAAGATCTTCTACACCACCGGCCGCCTCACCAGCGAGATGGTGATCAAGTGCGCCCAGATGGGGATCCCTTTCCTCGTGTCGCGCTCCGGGCTCACCAAGATGGGCCACGACATCGCGCAGAAGATCGGCATCACCATGCTCGGCCGCG
>JBDTRN010000005.1:0-27648 GCA_039931715.1 Betaproteobacteria bacterium | reverse complement strand
GTCGGTGGCGGGCTTGCCCTCGGGCCACGCGATGCTGGCCGCGAGCAGGGGCAGCGCTGCGACCCCCCCGAGGAGCGAGGCGAAGCGGTGCGCGCCGGCGAGTCCTTCGGCGCCCGCAAATCGCATCGTTCCGATCATCGCTGCCGCGCCCAGGGTCGCGCACGCGAGCCGCACGCCGGGCCGGCCCCCCGCGCGCACCACGATGAAAATGCACGCCGTTGCGAGCACGGCGTCTGATATCGCGTACCCGGTATTCACGCCGGCGCGGGCTCCGTGTCCGGTGGACTCAGGCCGCGCAGGCGCCACAGGCTGGCAAGCGCGAAGGCCGCTGCCAATCCCTTCGCCCACGCGGGCGTCCCCCAGCCGAACCACGTGGGCAGGAGCACGAAGGCCGCAGCCAGCAGGACAAGGCGGGCCGCCTCGATGGCGCGCGCCGTGCCGCGGCCTTCGAGTAGCGCCCCAACCGACACCATGGAGCCGAGGATCGCGAGCGCATACGCGATGCGCGCCCCACTTCCCAGGCCCGGTTGCACGGCAATGAAATGGGTGATGAGCGGCACCAGCGCGGCGTACTGGAATGCGGCATAGATACGCACGGCGCGCGCGGTTCCGGTGGAATAGCGCACGAACTGCTGCGCATCGAAATCGGCCCGCAGTGCGTTGTCCGGGTCGGCCTGTTCGCCCGGCCGCGCGAACAGCACCGCAAGCTTCGCGCGCATTCCCTGCGCCTCGTATGCCGCGCGGGCCAGGGCATGGAAGACGTGCAGGTTGCCCCACAGCGGGTTCCAGCTGCGCAGGGGCGTGCGCACCCCGTAGACGACCTTCTCGGCGCTGCGCTCCTCGGTGAAGGTGCCGAACAGGCGGTCCCAGAAAATGAAGATGCCGCCGTAGTTGCGGTCGATGCAGTAATCGTTCTGGCCGTGGTGAACGCGGTGGTTGGAGGGCGTGACCAGCACGCGGTCGAGCCATCCAAGGCGGTCGACGAGCTCGGTATGCACCCAGTACTGGTACAGGAGGTCGATGAGCGCGACCGTCACGAACACCACCGGCGGCACGCCGATCGCCGCCAGCGGGACATAGAACACCCACGCGAAAAGCGGCGAAGTCGACGACTGGCGCAGCGCAGTGCTGAGGTTGAAGTACTCCGACGAGTGGTGAACCACGTGGCCGCCCCAGAAGAGGGCCACTTCGTGGCTCATGCGGTGGTACCAGTAATACGCGAGGTCGTAGGCGAGCAGGGCGAACACCCACACCAGCGGGCTGGTGGGGGACAGGTCGAAAGTGCGGAACTGCTCCCACACGGCGAGGTACAGCCCGAGCGTGACCACGCGCGAGAAAGCGCCCGCGACCTGGCTCATGGTGCCCAGGTGCAGGCTGGTGAGTGCATCGGGAATATCGTAGGTCGCGATGCCCCGGCGGCGCGCGATCCAGGCCTCCAGGACGATGGTCGCGAGAAACACGGGGATGGCGTAGACGATGGGGCTCACGCCACCATGATAGCGTCAGGCTGGCGCGGTCTTGCATTGGGTCCGATTGCCCCGATCTGGGGGTGGCGGGCCCGCTACCGGCACGGCGCCCCTTGCCCCTTCCCACCCTGCGGATGCGAATGTTCCGTCTCTACACCCTCGTCATCCTCCTGCATGCCTGCGTAGGCTGGCGACTGCTGCCCGACCTGCGCATGTTCGGTGGCGCGTGGGCCGCCGGCCTGGGCGCATGGCTGGCGCTCTCGGCCGCGCTGATGCCGCAGGCGCTGTTCGCGCGGCGCAAGGTCCATCGTGCGCTGTCCGACGGCCTGGTGTGGGGGGGCGCGATCGCGATGGGCTCATTCTCGTCGCTGTTCGTGCTGACCCTGGTCCGCGATGCCGGCCTGCTGGCGACGCATGCGTTTGATTTCGCCACGGGCGGGACGATCCCGGTGGCGATCCTGCAGCACTGGAGCGCGGCCGCCGTCCCGGCCGTGGCTGCGGCACTCACCGCGGTGGGCATGTTCAACGCCCGTCGCCGCGCCGTGGTGCTTCCTGTGGATGTCGCCATCGCCGGTCTGCCGAGCGCCCTGCACGGCTTCACGATCGCCCAGATCAGCGACGTGCACGTGGGGCCGACCATCCGGCGCAAGTATGTCGACGCGATCGTGGATGCGGTCAACGGCCTGGAGGCCGACATGATCGCCATCACCGGCGACCTCGTCGATGGCAGCGTTGCACAGCTCTCGCCCCACACCGCCCCGCTTGCGCGCCTCGCCTCGCGGCACGGCAGTTACTTCGTCACCGGCAACCACGAGTACTACTCCGGCGTCGGCGGCTGGTTGACGGAGCTCGAGCGCCTGGGCGTGCGCGTGCTCATGAACGAGCACGTGGTGCTCGACCACGCCGGGGCGTCGGTGGTGGTGGCCGGGGTCACCGACTTCAGCGCGCACTCCTACCATGAGTCGCACCGCAGCGACCCGGCCGGGGCGCTCGCCGGCGCCCCGGCCGCGGCGGTGCGCATGCTGCTCGCGCACCAGCCACGCTCGGCTTTCCTGGCCGAGTCCGCAGGCTACGACCTGCAGCTCTCCGGGCACACCCACGGCGGCCAGTTCTGGCCGTGGAATTTCTTCGTGCGCCTGCAGCAGCCGTTCACCGCCGGCTTGCGCCGCCTCGGGCGGCTATGGGTCTACACCAGCCGCGGCACCGGGTACTGGGGGCCGCCGACCCGCCTGGGCGCCCCGTCCGAAATCACGCATCTGCGCTTGGTGCCCGCGTAAACTCTCCCCGAACAAGGAATCCCCATGGGCAAGCTGCTCCTCGTCTGGCTGATTAACGCGCTTGCGCTGCTCGCGCTGCCGTATGTCGTGACTTCGGTGCAGGTGAGCGGGTTCGGCACCGCGCTGGTGGCCGCGCTCGTGCTGGGGCTGGTCAACACGCTGATCCGGCCGGTGCTCGTGCTGCTCACGCTGCCCGCCACAGTAGTCACGCTCGGGCTGTTCATTTTCGTGATCAATGCAGTGCTGTTCTGGATGGTCGCGACCTTCGTAGAGGGCTTCCACGTGGCGGGATTTGGGTCAGCGTTCTTGGGCGCCATCGTCTACGCCGTCATTTCGTGGGCGGCGACCATGCTCGTTTTCGGCGGCCGGCGCGCAGACCCGCGCGCCTAGCACCTGGCGCGCCTGGCGCGTTTTCAGTGCACCTTGCGCTCGAAGCCTTCCCAGTAGGGCTTGCGCAACTGGTACTTCAATAGCTTGCCGCTGGGGTTGCGCGGCAGCGCGGGCAGGAAGTCGATGCTCCGCGGGCACTTGTAGTGGGCAATCTGCTCACGTGCGAAAGCGATGATGGCCGCAACGTCTGCGTCGGCGCCGGGCTTCAGCACCACGCACGCCTTCACCGCTTCGCCCCATTTTTCGTCCGGCACGCCGATCACTGCCACGTCGGCTACGGCTGGGTGCTTCATGAGGGCGTTCTCGACTTCGGCCGGGTAGATGTTCTCGCCGCCCGAGATGATCATGTCCTTGATGCGGTCGTGGATGTACAGGTACCCCTCACGCAGGAAGCCCGCGTCGCCGCTGCGGAACCAGCCGCCGTCGGGCGGCTGTCCTTCGGGGAACACCTCGCGTGAGGCGCGAGCGTTGTTCCAGTAGCCCTTCATGTTCTGCGCGGTGCGGATCCATACCTCACCCACTTCGCCTTCGCCCGCGTCCCGCCCCGCGGCATCGACGATGCGCAGTTCCACCCCGGGCAGTGCCCGGCCGGCAGAGCGCAACAGGTGGGCACGCGGGCTGTCGGGCACATGGTCCTCGGGCGGCAGGAACGTCACCGCGCCGGTGGTTTCAGTGAGGCCGTAGACCTGCAGGAATCCGCAGCCGAAGATGCGCATCGCGTCGAGCAGAACCTTGTCGCTGATCGGAGCCGCGCCGTATGCGATGCGCTCGAGCGAAGAGTAGTCCGCGCCCTCCGCGCCGGGCGTATTGACCAGCACCATGATCATCGCCGGCACCAGGAACATGTGCGTGATGCGGTGCTCGCCAATGGCCGGGAGGATCTTGTGCGGGTCGAAATCCGGCTGCAGCACGGTTTCGCCGCCGAGGAGCAGCGTGAGCAGCGCAAGCTCCATGCCGGCGATATGGAATGACGGCAGCGCATTGAACATGACCGATTTCCCGCCACGAAAGCCCCACACGTCGCGGAACAGCGTGCGTGGAAGGAGGAGGTTGGCGTGGGTGAGCTCGACACCCTTAGGCAGGCCGGTCGTGCCGGAGGAATACAACTGCAGCGCGGTGTCCCCCGGTGCCGCCGGGTAGTCCTCGCGGACAGGCTCGAAGCGCGCGTACCAGGCGTGGAAGGATTCGAGGCCCTCGGCCTTGTCGGTCGCGAGCGTAAGCGCAATGCCCGGATAGGCGCCTTTCTGCACCACCGGCACGAACGCGGCGTCCACCATGAGGAAGCGCGCCTTGCCGTCGTTGATGATGAACTCCGCCTCCGGGGCGGCCAGCCGCCAGTTCACCGGCATGAACACCGCGCCGACCTTGCAGGCGGCGAGCGTGAGGAGGATGCATTCCGCGGTGTGCTTGGTGAGCGCCGCCACCCGGTCGCCCGGCCGGATGCCGAGCGTGCGCAGGCCCTGCGCGATGCGGCTGGAGGCTTGGGCGACTTCGGCCAGGGTCCAGTTGCGCGCGGGGGTGCGGTAGGCCACCGCATCGGGGTTCTGCGCCACCACATCACGCACCACACTGAGCAGGGTTTCGTCGGCCACTGGTCGTCTCCCGGTTGGCGAAAGTATCGCGCAATCGTCGGGCCGCCGCAGGCTGGCCGCGCAATTGCGGCGCAAAAAGAACCCGGTTAGTCTGGCCGCATGGCTGCGCAGCGAACCACGAGGTGACAAAAGCAACCAGTGGGGCCAGCACGCGTCATCGCCACTCGGTCTACGTGATCGAGCTCAGCCCGGAGGTGCTCAACGAGCCGCGGTTCCGGCGCGCCAATCCGGATTACGATGTGACCAAGCCGTGCGTGTACGTCGGCATGACCGGCCTTACGCCCGAGCGGCGCTTCGACAATCACCGCAAAGGGGTCAAGTCCAACCGCTTCGCGCACGAATACGGCCTGCGCCTGCTGCCCGGGCTGTACCGGTTCTACAACCCGATGCCGTATCGCGCGGCGCAGGAAATGGAGGTCGAGCTGGCGATCGGCCTGCGCGAGGAAGGCTACGGCGTCTGGCAGGCCTGAGCAGCACACCACACGGAGGGAGCATGCGCACATTCGAGGATGTCCTGTATGAAGTCAGCGACCGGGTCGCGGTCATCCGGCTCAACCGGCCTGCGGTGCTCAACGCCTTTACGGCGGCGATGGGGGAGAGCCTCAGGCAAGCTGTTGCGGCCGCCGTCGCCGACGATGGCGTGCGCGCGATCGTCCTGACCGGCGCCGGGCGCGGCTTCTGTGCCGGTGCCGACATGAAGCTGCTGCAGGGCATCGAACGGGGCGCATCGGCTGCGCAGGCGCCCCCCGCCGCGCCGGCGGCCCCCGCGGCGGATTCGCCTTCATCTCTCGGTCCGGACGTGTCGGGCCACTACGGCGGGCGTTTCGGCTACCTGCTGCAGGCGCGCAAGCCGATCATTGCCGCGCTCAACGGCCCGGCGGCCGGCCTGGGCTTGGTGATCGCGCTCTACGCGGACGTGCGCTTTGCCGCCAGCGATGCGAAGTTCACCACCGCGTTCGCGCAGCGCGGACTGATTGCCGAGCATGGCGTGAGCTGGCTGCTGCCGCGCCTGGTGGGGCCAGCGCATGCGTTGGATCTCTTGCTTTCGGCGCGTAAGTTCGACGCCGGCGAGGCCGCGCGCATCGGCCTGGTGAACAAGGTGTTCGCGCAGGCCACGTTCATGGAAGAGGTCATGGCCTACGCGCGCACGCTGGCCTACACGGTTTCGCCGCGCTCGATGGCGGTGATCAAGGCGCAGGTGTGGAAGTCGCCCTTCCAGGATTTCGCCGAAGCGCTGGCCGTGGCCGACAACGAAATGCAAATGAGCTTTCGCAGCGAAGATTTCAAGGAAGGCGTCGCCCACTACATCGAGAAACGCGCGCCCTCTTTCACCGGGCGATGACATGGCGGCAGCTTCCGACACGCGTCCACCGCTCGCGCATGCGGACCTCGCGCGCCTCATCGATCCGCGCAGCGTCGCGATCGTCGGCATGTCGCCGCGCCCCGGGGCGTTCGGCATGCGCTCATTCGAGAATCTCGGCCGCTTCACGGGCGAAGTCTTCCTCGTGAATGCGAAGTACAAGGAGATCGCCGGGCGGCCGTGTTACCCGTCGCTGGCGGCGCTGCCCGAGCCTCCCGACGCGGTTGTGCTGGTGGTCCCAAAGGATGGCGTCGAGGCGCTCCTCGGCGAGGCGGCCGATTGCGGCGCCGGCGGCGTCATCGTGTACGCCTCGGCCTATGGCGAAATGGGCGAGGGCGAAGGCCAGGCCGCCCAGGACCGCATTGCCGCAATTGCGCGCGAGCGCAACCTGCGCGTGCTCGGCCCCAACTGCATCGGCCTGGTCAATAACATCTCGCGCGC
The DNA here is from genome assembly GCA_039931715.1 of Betaproteobacteria bacterium. Classification (GTDB taxonomy): domain Bacteria; phylum Pseudomonadota; class Gammaproteobacteria; order Burkholderiales; family SG8-39; genus SZAS-79. The sequence continues at coordinate 21,122 of JBDTRN010000005.1, read as the reverse complement.
CGGCATGACCTTCATGCCCGATTACCACAAGCTCCCGCACCGCGTCGGCCCGGTGGGCATCGTGAGCCAGTCCGGCGCGCTCGGCTACGCACTGCTGCAGGCCGCCGAACGCGGGCGCGGGTTCTCTCACTTTATCTCCGCCGGCAATTCGGCCGCCATCGACGTGGCCGACCTGGTCGCCTTCCTCGCCGACGACCCCGGTTGCAAAGCCATCGTTTGCGTGTTCGAAGGCATTCGCGACGCGGCACGGATGCTCGCGGCCGGCGAGCGCGCGCGGCGGGCGGGCAAACCGGTTGTCATGTACAAGGTGGGCGCCTCTGAATCCGGGGCCCTGGCCGCGCAGTCGCACACTGGCGCGCTTGCGGGCTCGCACGCTGCCATGCAGGCCCTGTTCGAGCGTGCCGGTTTCGTGGTGGTCGATGACTTCGAGGCGCTGGTCGAGACCGGTCATTTCCTTGCCTGCGCTGGCAGGCCTTCGGCGCGTGGGGTGGCGGTGGTCTCGAGCTCGGGCGGGGCGGGCGTGATCGCTGCCGACAAGGCGGAAAAACACGGCGTGCCGATGCCGCAGCCGCTGGAGGCGACCACCCAGGTGCTGCGCACCATCGTCCCGGCCTTCGGCGCGGCCCGCAATCCCTGCGATCCCACCGGCCAGGTGCTCAACGTTCCGGAGTCGTTCTCGCTATGCGTGTCGGCACTGCTCGAAGACCCGCAGTACGGCGCGCTGGTGCTGCCGATGAGCTTTGCGCACCCGGAAGTCACCATCGCACGCCATGCGCAGATCCGCGCGCTGGCGCAGAAGTATGGCAAGCCCATCGTCATCGCGTGGCTGAGCGAGTGGCTGCAGGGGCCGGGCGCCGAGTTGTACGAAGCCGACCCGCAATTGTCGCTGTTCCGTTCGATGGACCGCTGCTTCGCGGCGATCGCGGCGTGGCATGCGCATGCGGCATCGACGCCGCCCGGCGCGTCACCCCGGCGCTCGGGCGCGCAAGCAGCCATGGAGGCCGGTTCGCTGCTCGAAGGGACCGACAAGGTCGTCACCGAGCGACGCGCCAAACGTGTGCTGGCCGCTTACGGTGTGCCGGTGGTTGAGGACCGCCTGGCCGGAAGCGAAGAGGAGGCCGTCGCGGCCGCGCGTGGGTTGGGCTATCCGGTGGCGCTCAAGATCGAGTCGCGCGCGATCGCGCACAAGACCGAAGCCGGCGGTGTGCGCCTGGGATTGGCAGACGACGCGAGCGTGCGCGCCGCTTATGCCGGGATCCTGGCCAACGCGCGCAGACTGACCAACGACATTGAGGGCGTGCTGGTCCAGCCGATGGCAAAACCGGGCGTTGAAGTCATCGTCGGCGCGCGCATCGACCCGGTGGTGGGCCCGGTCGTGCTGGTCGGGCTCGGCGGAGTGCTGGTGGAACTCATGCGCGACACCAGCGTGGCGCTGGCGCCGGTTTCGGCCGAGGAGGCAAAACGCATGCTCGCCCGCCTGAAGGGCTACCGGCTGCTCACCGGATTCCGTGGCAGTGAGCCGGTGGACCTCGACTCGCTCGCCGATGCCATTGCGCGACTATCCGAGTTCGCCGCCGACCACGCCGGGCGCATCGCTGAGTTCGACGTCAACCCGATCCTGGCGCATGCCCATGGCGTGACGGCGGTGGATGCGCTGATTACCCTGCGCTGAGGCCGGGCGGCGATCGCCGCGGTCGCTGTTGTTTTGGCCGGGCAGCAATTTTTACCGCAGCCCCTTCGGTTCGGCGCCGAACGCACCGCACCAGTGGTTAGCCGCTACCGGTTGCCGCGCATCTTGCGGACCTGGGCGGCGTACGCCGCGTGGATTTCCGCGCCGAATACCTTGGCAAAGTCGGACTCCATTTCGCGGGTAAGCTTGGCGTGTTCGGCCACCAGCAGGTCCCACATCCTGGATTTCCTGGTGATATTGAGAACGCCCAGGCCGCTGCCATGCTCGCGCTCGATCTTCTTCGGGTCGATCCTGACGAGAGCCGACATGACCGCCGCGCGCATTCCTTCCAGCAGGGCGGCCTGGTGCGCGCGCAGGTCGTTGCAGGCCGCGGCGAAAGCCCTGGCCGGGTCCCTGTCACCGACGACGGGCCGCTTCGGGTCAAAAAGGAATTCCAGCACGCTGGCCGAATTGGCTGTCGAGGTGACCGGATTGTCTCCAGCGCCGGGCTCGGGTTCGGCGCCCAGATCCCCAAGCGCTTCCGCGCGTTCGTGCAGCAGGGCCATCACGCCCTCGACGGCGGCGCGCACGACCCGCCCGCTTTCCGTCATGAACTTTTCCGCATCGGCGATGTGAAGGTGTGGCAGGCCCACGCCTGCAAGGAATGCCGCGACGGCCGGGTCGACCGCGGAGCCGGGTTCGCTTACCCCCCGCGACGCGCGTGGTGCCGTGACCGAAGCAGCCTCGGCAGCCTTTGCGGCTATGCGCGCCTCGATTTCGGCAAGCGAGTTGCGCGACTGGGGCTTCTTCGCACCCGCCGGGGGTCCGGCGGCGCCTGGCGTCGCGGGCTTTTGCGGCTGGCGCCGGACGTAAGTGCGGTCGTCGGAAAAGCCTTCTTCGACTTCGGGATTGAGCGGTGCGGCGGTGACTGCCGGCGGGGGCGCCGCTGGCGCGGGGGCCGCGTCGAAGGCTTCGGACAGGTCGAAGTCCAATGCCGCGGAGGATGCGGGCTTGCGATCCTGTGCCGCCTCCGCGGGCTCGTCCTTTGCGCGTGCCGGCGGAGGAGCGCCCGCCGCCGGGCGGCGGACATAGGTCATGTCTTCTGCGGACGTCTCCTGGCTGCCTGGCATATTGCGATTGGTGGCAGCACGCGCCCATATTGGCGGAATGTAGGTGACCTCATCCTCCGCAGTGTCGGGCAGCGCCGGCATCCCTCCGGCGGCCGACTGCGACGCGGCAGGGACGGAGTCGACCGGTGCCACGTAGGTGGATTCGTCGGCGCTCGGGTCGGACGCGATGGACGCAGCCGCCGGTGAGGCGAGCGCCGGCGCTACGGGCGTGGCCTCCGCCGCGGCCGTTGCCTCGAGGATCTCGAGGCGGTACTGGCCCACCGACACCTCGTCCCCCTTGGCCACAGGGACGCGGTCCCCATGAGAGAACCGCTGGCCGTTGACCATGATGGGATTGACCTTGGAGACTACCTTCACCCAGTACGAGTCACCGTCCGCTTCGAACTCGGCGTGCACGCGTGACACATGCTTTTGCGAATCCTCGAGGGCGATGGTGCAGTCCTGGTCGCGGCCGATGGTGATGCGGCTCTGGTGCAGCGTGTGGCTTGCAACCGGCTTGAGCCGGCCGCCGGCACTCAGGGAAATGTTGACCTTGATGGGCATCGTTTCGTCGTGCGGCTCCGCTGTGCGCGTGTTCCTGCAGCAAAACCCCTTGCTGGAGGACGGATACGGGAGTGTATCGCTACTGCACGGCAGTGCGTGCCGCGGGCTTACGAACCGGGCCGGCCGCACCGGCTGGCGTAAAATGCGGGACTGCTCGAAACCCTTTCCCGGAGGCCGGTTGCTTCCTAGGGTGCCCGTGCCGTATTCGAGCCCTTCAGAGGCTTGCCGAGAGTCCGCGAAATGAAACCCCGACACAAGCGCGTTGCATTCATCTGCGCCGGCCTGGCCGTGCTGGCGGCGGCTGCCGCGCTGGTGCTCAATGCCTTCCAGAGCAACCTCGTGTTCTTTTTCAGCCCGAGCCAGGTCATTGCCCGGGAAGCGCCGCTGGAACGCGCCTTCCGGGTCGGCGGAATGGTCGAGACCGGCAGCGTCAAGCGCCAGAGTGACGGCCTCACGGTGCGCTTCAACGTCACCGACACCGCACAGACGGTGCCGGTTGTGTTTACCGGCATCCTTCCGGACCTGTTCAAGGAGGGCAAGGGCGTGGTGGCGCAGGGCCGGCTGGGCGCCGACGGCGTGTTCCACGCGACCGACGTCTTGGCCAAGCACGACGAGAACTACATGCCCCCTGAAGCGGGTCACGCCATCGAGCAAGCGCAGAAAGCGCAGCAGAGCCTTGCACTCCCCACCCGATAGGCGGCCCTTTTGATTCCCGAGATCGGACAGTACTCGCTCATCCTCGCGCTGATGCTTGCCCTCGCGCAGGCGGTCCTGCCGCTGGTCGGGGCCGCCCGCGGCTGGCCGGCATGGATGGCGGTGGCGCGTCCCGCGGCGCGCGGCCAGTTCGCGTTCGTCGCGCTGGCCTTCGCCTGCCTCGCCTGGTCGTTCGCCACCAACGATTTTTCGGTGCTCAACGTCGCCACCAATTCCAATTCGCAATTGCCGCTGCAGTACCGCATCGCCGCCACCTGGGGGTCGCACGAGGGCTCGATCCTGCTGTGGGTGCTCATGCTCGGCATCTGGACTGCGGCGGTCACCGCATTCAGCCACCACCTGCCCGAGGAGATGGTTGCGCGCGTCCTCGGCGTAATGGGTCTCATCAGCGCCGGGTTCCTCCTGTTCACGCTGCTGACTTCAAACCCGTTTGCGCGCCTGCTGCCGGCGGCCGCCGATGGCCGCGACCTGAACCCGCTCCTGCAGGACCCTGGCATGGTGATCCATCCGCCGGTGCTGTACATGGGCTACGTGGGCTTCTCGGTCGCGTTCGCATTTGCGATCGCAGCGTTGCTCGGCGGACGGCTGGACGCGACGTGGGCGCGCTGGTCGCGCCCCTGGACGATCCTCGCGTGGTGCTTTCTCACCTGCGGCATCGCCCTGGGCAGCGGGTGGGCGTACTACGAGCTCGGCTGGGGTGGCTGGTGGTTCTGGGACCCGGTCGAGAACGCGTCGTTCATGCCGTGGCTGGTAGGTACGGCCCTGCTGCACTCGCTGGCGGTGACGGAAAAGCGCGGCGGATTTCGCAGCTGGACCGTGCTGCTCGCGATCTGCGCCTTCAGCCTCAGCCTGCTGGGGACGTTCCTCGTGCGCTCAGGCGTCCTGACCTCGGTGCACGCCTTTGCCACTGACCCGAAGCGGGGCGTTTTCATCCTCGCCTTCCTCGTGGCGGTGATCGGCGGGTCGCTCGCCCTGTTCGCGTGGCGTGCGCCAAAGGTGGGCCTCGGTGGCGCGTTTGAACCGGTGTCGCGCGAATCGCTGCTCCTCACCAACAACGTGTTCCTCGTCGTGGCCGCGGGGTCGGTGCTGCTCGGCACGCTCTACCCGCTGTTCCTCGATGCGCTCAACCTCGGCAAGATATCGGTGGGGCCGCCCTACTTCGAAGCAGTCTTCGTCCCGCTCATGACCCCGGCGCTGTTCCTCATGGGCGTAGGGCCGCTGGCACGCTGGAAAGAGGCCAGCCTGGCCGGGCTCGCGCGGCGACTTCGCTGGGCAATGGGCGTGAGCGTGGTCTCCGCGCTGCTGGTGCCCCTCGCGGCCGCGGACTGGAACTTCGCGCAGTGGCGCCCGATGACCAGCTTCGGGCTGGCGCTGGCGTTCTGGATCTTCGCCTCGGGCGTCGTGAACCTGCGCGAACGCCTCGCCTCGCTGCCGGGACGGTGGATCGACAAGCTCGCCTCCCAGCCTGGCGGCTACTACGGGATGCTCCTGGCGCACTGCGGGGTGGCGGTATTCATCATTGGCGTGACGCTCGTAAGGACCTACGAAGTCGAGCGCGATGTACGCATGGCGGTGGGCGACACCGTCGCGGTGGCCGGTTACACCTTCCGTTTCGAGGGGGCGCAGAGCGTGCGCGGCCCCAACTACCGTGCCGCGCGCGGCACGGTGCGCGTGTTGCGCGAGGGCCGGGAAGTCAGTGTGCTCAAGCCCGAGAAGCGCATCTACAACGCCACCAATATGCCCATGACCGAGGCCGACATCGATTCGGGTCTCTTCGGCGACCTGTATGTCTCGCTCGGCGAACCGGTCGAGAACGGGGCCTGGAGCGTGCGCATCTATCACAAGCCATTCATTGCGTGGATCTGGGGGGGCTGCGCGATCATGGCGCTGGGCGGCCTGCTCGCGCTGTCCGACCGGCGCTACCGCATGCAAGCGCGGCGCGGGAAGCGCCCGGTGGCGGCCGCGCAGCCCCTGACCGTGCCGCGCGATGACGCGCGCGTGGCGCCGACTTGAACCGCTTCGCGTTCCCGCTGGGGATTTTCGTGGTGTTGGCCGGCTTCCTCGCCGTCGGGCTCACCCTAAACCCGCGCGAGGTGCCTTCGCCGCTGGTAGGCAAGCCGGTGCCGCCGTTCCGCCTGGCGCAACTGCAGCGCCCTGAACTGGAATTCACCCAGAAAGACATGCTCGGGCAGGTGTGGCTGCTGAACGTGTGGGCGTCGTGGTGCGTATCGTGCCGCGACGAGCACCCGGTGCTGGTCGAACTTGCGCGCAATCGCGTGGTGCCGGTCGTGGGGCTCAATTACAAGGACAAGCCGGACGATGCGCGCGCCTGGCTGGCGCGGTTCGGCGATCCCTACCTGCTCAGCGTCACCGACCAGGACGGTCGCGTCGGGATCGACTACGGCGTCTACGGCGTGCCGGAAACGTTCGTGATCGATCGCGCCGGCGTGATCCGCTACAAGCAGATCGGCCCGGTGACCCGCGAAGCCCTCGACGCGAAGATCCTGCCCCTGGTACGCGAGCTGCAGAAGTCGTGAAGGTTCTCGCCGCCATCCTGCTGGCCGTGGCGATGCTCGCGCCTGCCATTGGCCGGGGCGCCGAGGCCGTGCCAACCGAACTTGACCGCATGCAGCAAAAGCGCGCGGTCGAACTTTCCGAGCACCTGCGCTGCCTCGTTTGCCAGAACCAGACCATCGCCGACTCGAACGCCGAGCTGGCGCAGGACCTGCGGCGGCAGGTGCGCGAGCAGATCGCGCGAGGACGCAGCGACGCACAGATCGTCGAGTTCATGGTGCAGCGCTATGGCGATTTCGTCCTGTACAAGCCGCCCCTCAAGGCGAGCACGGTAATGCTGTGGTTCGGCCCGGCGTTGCTGCTGCTGGCCGGGATCGGCATCCTGCTGCGCAATCTCCGGCTGCGCAGGCCGCGCGAGGCGGCCGTGCTGAGCGACGAAGAGCACGCCCGGGCGAGCGAGTTGCTCGAGCGCGGGGCAGGCAGGGACCCGGCGGCGTGAACGCCTTCATCCTGGTCGGCGCGGCAATGACCGCCGCGGCGATGGTCTGCCTCGCGTGGCCGCTCCTGCGCCGCGATTTCGGCGCCGTCGCAGCCGCCACTGCGGAGGCCAACCTCGACATCCTGCGCGACCAGCTCGAGGAGTTACGGGCCGACCTCGCCCGCGGCACGATTTCGGCCGCGCAGTTCGCACTCGCGCGCAACGAGATCGAGCGGCGGGTGCTCGATGAACCCGCCGCGCCTGCGCGGACGCAGTCGACCCGCGCGGAGCATGGCCGCCGCGCCGGCCTAGCGCTCGTGATAGCGCTTCCGCTGGTGGCGCTGCCGGCTTATTTTTGGATCGGCGAGCCGCGCGTGCTGCGCGACGGGACGACCGCCGCCGAACAGCAGGTCGCGCCGGCGGAGGTCGAGGCGATGGTCGCAAAGCTCGCAGCACGGTTGGAAAAAGAGCCGGGCGATGCGCGCGGCTGGGCGATGCTCGCGAAGTCTTACTACGTAATGCAGCGCATGCCGGAGGCGGCGGCCGCTTACGCCAGGGCCGCAGCGTTGACCAAGGACGACGCGGACCTGTTTGCCGACTATGCCGACGCACTCGCCCTGACCCAGGGGCGCAGTATCGAAGGCAAGCCCCTCGAGCTGGTCAGGCGCGCGCTCGCGCTCAATCCCGCCCAACCCAAGGCGCTCGCGATGGCCGGCACCGAAGCCTTCCAGCGCAAGGACTACGCTGCGGCGATGGGTTTCTGGCAGCGTCTCCTGCCGTTGCTGCCGCCGGAGTCGGAAATGGCGCAGGCCGTTGCCGGCGGAATTGAGGAAGCGCGCGAACTGGTCGGGCAAAAAGCGCCGGTCGGCGGCGGTAGCGCCGGGCCTGCGGCCAAGGCGGCGGGCACGGGTTCCTCCGTCCCGGCGCCGGGCGCGGCACCTTCCTCAGGCGCCGCCAGCGTGAGTGGCAGCGTCAGCGTTGCGCCCTCCCTCGCAGGCAAGGCCGATTCGCAGAGCACGCTGTTCATCATTGCGCGGGCGGTGAACGGGCCGCGCATGCCGCTGGCAGTGCTGCGCAAGCGGGCCGGGGACCTGCCGCTCACGTTCACACTCGATGACGCGCTGGCAATGAGCCCGGAGCTCAGGCTTTCGCAGTCAAGCGAGGTCGTGGTCGTCGCGCGAATCTCCAGGTCGGGAAATCCGATCGCGCAGTCCGGCGACCTCCAGGGCACGAGTGCGGCGGTGAAAGTCGGCGCACGCGGGGTCGCACTGGTGATCGATTCGGTCGTTCCCTAGGCGGCGTCGCGCTCGTTCTGCGCGGCGCGATGGCGCGAGACGAGCAAGGCGATCTCGATGGCGACCGATGCGGCGGCCAATGCATACGAACCCCAAACGTACAGGGCGTAGCCGCCCATGGCGAAGAATTCGGTTGCACTCGCCCAGTTCATCGTCCGGCTCCGGGTGCCGTCCCGACTCGCTCGGGCGCGCGTTCGCGCTCGCGCTCGAGGATGATGGAGCGCACTCGCATGAGGCTCGCGGCGATGGAATACATCCAGAAAGCCAGCGCGAACACCAGCATGCCGGCAAGCATCGTCTTGGCCATGCTCGGGCTGCGGGTCAGGCTGACCGAGGCGCCCTGGTGCAGGGTGTTCCACCACTGCACCGAAAAATAGATGATCGGGACGTTCACCACGCCGACCAGCGCGAGCACCGCGCCTGCCTTGTCGGCGCGACGCCGGTCGTCGATCGATCCCTGCAGGGAAATAAAGCCGAGGTACAGGAACAACAGGATGAGCTCGGAGGTGAGGCGCGCATCCCAGACCCACCACGTACCCCAGGTGGGCTTGCCCCACAAAGCGCCGGTCCACAGCGCGATGAAAGTCATCAGCGCCCCGGTGGGGGCGATCGCGGAGGCCATCATCGACGACAAGCGCGTATTGAAGGCCAGCCCGAAGCCGGCCCAGAACGCCATCACCACGTACAGGAACATCGACATCCATGCGGTGGCCACATGCACGTAGATGATGCGGTAGGCCTCGCCCTGCTGAGCGTCGGTGGGCGCCATGAAAAAGCCGATGTATGTTCCGCCCAGCGCAAGGAGGGCCGCAGCACCGAGGAACCACGGCACCAGTCGTCCGGCGAGCGGATAGAACGCCAGTGGCGATGCGTACTTGAACCAGTTGATCGAACCCATATCCGGATCGCCTTGCGCGTGGGGGCTATTCGAAGGCGATTTTAATCGCCGCGGCCGCAGCCCAAGGCCCGAACAGCAGGGCGGGAAGGAGGCAGGCGCCCAGCAATGAAAGGTGAGGCGTTGCGCTCAGGCCGGCGGCGGCGGCGTCGACGGCGCCGGCGCCGAAAATGAGGACCGGTACGCACAGCGGGAGCACTATCAGCGGGACAAGCACCGCGCTTGCACGCAGGCCGAGTGTCAGGGCCGCTGCGAGCGCGCCCAGCACGCTCAGTACTGGCGTGCCGAGCAGGAGTGTCATGACAAGCATGAGTGCGGCATCGGGACCCAACCCGAATTGCAGCCCGAGGAGGGGGGAAACCACGACCAGCGGAAACCCGGTGGCCAGCCAATGTGCGCAGATCTTGCCGGCTACCAGTACTCCTAGTGTCGAGGGCGCAAGAACCAGTTGCTCCAGAGTCCCGTCGGCGTGATCGGCTGCGAACAGGCGGGACAATGCCAGCAGCGAAGCGAGCAGCGCAGCCACCCAGATCACGCCGGGAGCCACGCTGTGCAGGAGTGCGGCTTCGGGGCCGATGCCGAGGGGGAACAGGCTCACCACGATGACGAAAAAAAGCACCGTATTGACCGCGTCGCCCTTGTTGCGTACCACGGCGAGCAGGTCGCGCGCAATGACGCTTGCCAGCGGCGAGCAGGCCAGGCTCACGCGCCGAACTCGATGCGCTGGATCGCCGCGCCGCGAATCGGCACTTCCTGGTGGGTGGTGAGCATCACCATGCCCCCGCCCGACAGGTGCTGCTCCAGCATCGAACGCACCACATCGATGCCTTGTGCGTCGAGAGCGGCGAACGGTTCGTCCAATACCCAGAGATCGCGCGATTTGCTCAGCCCCAGCCGCGCCAGTGCCAGCCGGCGCTTCTGTCCCTGCGAAAGGTAGCGGCACGGCAGCCGCGACGCGGCAGGAAGCGAAAACGCGCGCAGGGCGGACGCGATTTCGCCGGGGTCGGCCGGCAACCCGGCCAGGCGGGCGGCAAATGCCAGGTTCTCTGCGGGGACGAGCTCCTCCTTGATGCCATTGAGGTGGCCCACATAGGCCAGGTGCGCACGGAATTCCTCGCCGAGCGAGCCGACAGGTTGGCCGTCCCACTCGATGCGCCCGGCCGCCGGCTGCAGGAACCCGCACACCATCCTCAGCAAGCTGGTTTTGCCGCTGCCGTTGGGGCCGCGGACTTCAAGCAGCCCGCCCCTGGCAAGGCCGAAGGCGAGGCCGCTGAAAATGCTGCGATTGCCCCGCTCGCAGCGCAGATCCCGACCATGCAGCACTGGCGCGCCCTGCGGGGTGCTCATCGATGTTCCATGCGCGGCTTGCGACCTCCAGTTTGCGATCGTCGCGCACTCTACAGGAATTGGGTTTTCACCCCGGCATTGCGATGCTCGCAGGGCCGGCCGGAAAGGGGGCTGGGGGGCTGTTGCAAAAGAGCAACAGGTTTGCTTTGCTGTGGCCGTTTGCCGGAATGGGTGCTTGTCGATGGTGCGCTTTGCGGCTACCCTCAGTCTTGCTTGAAAACCTCTTGATTTTTATTAGATATCACCAATAACTAGAAGAAAACAAACAATATTGCTCAGGGATAGTTCTTTGGTGGAGGTTGGATGGCTATGGCGCTTTCGAATGCGCGCCGGTGGCGAAATCGCTGTAATGGCAGGAAAAATGCGGTGCTAATATCCGCGTTCGGGTCTGGGGGCGCGCGCATGTGCGGTGAAATGCAACAAAATTCGGCTACGCGACTGCGACTTTTTTGGCATTTCCGCGCGCCCATGGTGCTGGTTGCCTCGGTACTGTTTTCGCAGTCGGTCGTGGCGCAGCCCGCTGTGCCCGCCGTCCAAATCGCCCAGTTGCGCCCCGACGCGGGCCAGATCCTCGAGCAGCAGCGCGATCGCGCGCCGCCCCCTGCGCGTCCTGAACAGGACGTGCTGCCGCACGAGGAACAGCCGCGCCCGGCCTTGCGTGGCTCGACGTCAATGCGCGTCACGGTCAAGCAATTCAAGATCTTCGGCAACCACATCTACACCGATGCCGAACTGCAGCCCACGCTCGCGAGTTCCCTCGGCAAGGAACTCGACTTCGAGGGGCTGAACGAGGCCGCCAACAGCGTGCGAGCGTACTATCGCGCCAACGGCTACTTCCTCGCGCAGGCTTACCTGCCCGCACAGCAAATCAAGGACGGCGTGGTTGAAATCGCCGTTCTCGAAGGCCTCATTGGGACCGTCGAGCTGAAGCCGGACGCCAACTCGCGCCTGCGCCCGGATTTCGCCCGCGGGGTGCTCGACGCGCATCTCCGGCAGGGCGACCCGATCACCGAGCGAGGCCTCGAGCGCCCGCTGCTCCTCCTGAGCGACCTGCCCAACGTGGTGGTGAGTTCCGAAATCGGCCCGAGCACCAAGTCCATCGGCGCGGCCGACCTTCGCGTCCACCTGAAGGAAAGCGGTCGCCTCGTTTCCGGCTACGCCGACCTCGACAACGCCGGCAACCGCTACACCGGGGAATGGCGCACCGGCGTGAACGTCAACGTCAACAACCTCAGCGGCTACGGCGACCAGCTCACGGCGCGCGCAACGCTCACCAATGAGCGCATGACGTTCATGCGCGGCGCGGTGTCGGTGCCGGTGGGTTACGGCGGCTTTCGCGTGGGGGCTAGCTACGCCGAGTTCTACTACACCCTTGAAAAGGATTTCGCCGCCCTCAAGGCGCATGGCGAAGGCAGCGTCACGAGCTTGTACGGCTTGTACCCGTTCATTCGCACGCGCAACGCGAACCTGATCGGGCAGGTGTCTTACGAGACCAAGCTGCTCAAGGACCGGATCGACACCAGCAACAGCCTCGAAGACCGCAAGATCGACACCTTCAAGCTCGGGCTGGTGGGCGACGTCCGTGACCGCGTGTTCGGCGGTGCGCTGAACTCGTTCGCGGTGACTTACACCGAAGGCGTCCTCGTGATCAACCCGGCCGCGGTTGCGATCGCCGACCAGGGCGTGACCGGGTTGCGCACGCAGGGCAAGTTCGGCAAGGTCAACTTCGACGTCCGGCGCCTGCAGCTCATCACCGAAAACATCAACCTGCTGGTCGCGCTCAACGGCCAGCTCACCAACAAGAACCTTGCCTCAGCTGAAAAAATGTCGCTCGGCGGCGCCACGGGTGTCCGCGCGTACCCGACGGGCCAGGGCATCGGCGACCAGGGATTCATCTTCAGCACCGAACTGCGCTACAACGTGCCGAAGTTCCAGTTGTTCTCCGGTGACGTGACGTTCTTGGGATTCTATGACGCCGGCCGCGTGAAGGTGAATTACACGCCGCTGGCAACCAGCGTCTCGCCCAACTTCGTCGGGCTGTCGTCGGTGGGCGTGGGCATATCGGTCGGCAAGGACAACGATTTTCTCGTGAAGACGAGCATTGCCTGGCGCGGCGAGAACGACAACCCGGATGCCGACAATGTGCGGCGCGAGCCGCGGGTGTGGTTCCAGGCCATCAAGTGGTTCTAGGCAAGGCAAGCTAGCCGGCCAGCCGGCCGGATCCGGGCGTTGTGCGAGCGGGGGATGTCACTTTGCGGCCACCGCCGCGTGCAAATCCCGGGAGCGCGCGCGAAACGATCCGCCGCCCCGGCGGGTTTTCGCCCTCCCGAGCGGCGAGTGGCGGGAATAGCGTAAGTTGGACATAATTAGTAAATGAACGAAACTGCCCAGGCTGCGGTGCTTTTTGTCGATGTGAGCGGCAGCACGCGCCTCTACGAGAGCGCAGGTGATGCCGTCGCGCACGCCGCTATCGACAAGTGCATCACCATCTTCAAGGACAAGACGGCCGTGATCGGTGGCCGCGTGATCAAGACGATCGGCGACGAGGTGATGTCGACCTTTCCCGACTCGAGCTCGGCGGCCGGTGCGGCGATCGAGATGCAGAACGCAATCGACGAACTGCCACCCGTGGCGAACACGAAGATCGGCGTGCGCATCGGGTTCCACTTCGGCCCGCTCGTCGAGCGCGACGGCGATGTGTTCGGCGACTCGGTCAACCTGGCCGCCCGGCTTGCGGGCCTGGCCTCGAAGGGTCAGATCATGACCTCGCGTGAAACCGTCGAGCTCATGAGCCCGATCATGCGCTCATCCTCGCGGCGGCTTTACTCTATCGAGGTCAAGGGCAAGGAGCAGGCGGTCGACCTCTACGAGATCCTCTGGCAACAGTCCGAGGACCAGACCCAGCTGGCGACGAACCGATCGATGGTGAAGCAAAAGCAGACCGCGCTGCGCCTCAAATACCTCGACCAGGAGATCCTGCTCGAGGGCGGGCGCACGGGGCTGTCACTGGGCCGGGACAAGGCCGGCGACCTCGTCATCATCGACCGCATGGCTTCGCGCCAGCACGGCAAGATCGAAAGGCGCCTCGACAAGTTCGTGCTCGCCGACCACAGTGCCAACGGCACTTACGTGACCGTCGAAGGCGATTCCGAAGTCGTCCTGCGCCGGGCCGAGTTCGCGCTGCGCGGCCACGGCTGGATCGCTTTCGGCCAGCCCAGGGCGAGCGCCACGGAAACCGTCGAATTCTTTTGCGAGTAAGGACCCGCTCGCCTTTTCACCCCGGCCCGCTCGCGGCCTTCGCTGCCTTAACCGCCTTTTCCCTCGCCCTGCCCGCCGAGCCGCTCGCCGAGGATGCTGCAGCAGCTCGCACTGCTCCGCCGGCTGCCCAAGGGGTACAGGGGGTACAGCCCGCTGCGGGGACGGCCGGTTCGGTTGCATCGTCGACGCACGTGGTCGTCAAGGGTGACACCCTCTACCGCATCGGGACCAAAACCCGCCACGCTAAGGCCACGCTGGGCCAGATGGTCCTCGGCTTGTACCGCGCAAATCCGGAGGCCTTCCTCGGAGGCAACATCAACCAGTTGCAGGTCGGTCGTACGCTCGCGATTCCCAGCGTCGAAGCGGTTTTGGCCGTGAGTCCCGCGCAGGCGGCGCAGGAGTTGCGCGAGCTCCTGGCGCGACCGCTGGTTCCGGTTCCACCACCGGCGCCGCCGACGCCGCCCAGGGAAGCCGCGCCGCCGGCGCCACGTCCGCTGCCCCCGAGCCAGCCGCCGGCACGGCCGCGCGGGCAGCTGACGCCTGAGCAGGCAGCCGAGCGCTTCGAGGAAGGCGGCAGGCTTGAACGCAGCGGGGACATGGCTGCCGCGATGAAGGCGTATCTCGCGGCGGGCGAGGCAGGCAGTGGCCCGGCGCAGAAGCGCCTCGGCGACATCTACAACACCGGTAATGCGGTCGTGGCGCGGGACTACGAAACGGCGCTCAGGTGGTACCAGAAGGCTCGCGCGCAGGGCATCGAAATCCCGCGTCCGCTCACCAATCCGGGCATGCGGCACTGAGCGCACGGCTCGGTTGGATCGCGCCACAGGCACGGCGACTACCCGACCCGTTTGTACACCAGCGTCGCGGCGCAGAGGTCTTCGAGCGCGGTTCCCACCGACTTGAACAGCGTGATCGCATCGGCTGAGTTGCGCCCTGCGTGCCGGCCGGCCACCAGGTCGGCCATCTCGGCGCGGATGTGGCTGGGCGCGACGCTCCCCGATGCGAGCGGCTGCACGAGGTCGCCTGCCTCCTGCAGCGCGCCGGCAAATGTGTCGACGAAGACTTCGGCGCGGGCGACCAGCGCATCGTCGCATTCACGCATGTCGCGCGTGAATGCGCCGACAAGGTCCACATGGGTCCCCGGCCTGACCTGCTCACCCAGGATAATGGGTTCGCGAGAGGTGGTCGCGCATGTGACGATGTCGGCCGTTGCAAGCGCCGTGGCCAGGTCGTCCGAGGCCCGCGCAGGAAGGCCCTCGGCCGCCAGCTGCCGCGCAAGCGACTGCGCCCGCAGCGCCGATCGCCCCCACACGACGACTTCACGGATTGGCCGCACGGCGCAATGCGCTGCCGCCATGCAGGGCGCGAGGGCGCCGGTTCCGACCACCAGCAGGCGGGTCGAATCGGTGCGCGACAGGAACGACGATGCCAGCGCGGACGCGGCGGCTGTCCGCCGCAGGGTGAGGGCTTCGCCGTCGAGGAGCGCGCGCGGGTGGCCCGTCGCCCCGTCCAGCAGCACATAGATGGCCGAAACACTGGCGAGGCCGCCGGCGAGGTTGCGCGGAAACACCGTGACCAGCTTGACGCCGATATCGAGGCCGGCGCGCCACGCCGGCATGAGCAGCAGGCGGTCGCCCTCCGGGGTCACGGCGTAGCTGGAGCGCAGGGGCGATTCGGCGCCAGCGGCAAAGGCGGCGCGCAGGGCGTCCACCAGCCCGGGATAGTCGAGCGCCGCGTGGATTTCGTCGGCGTTGATATGGCGGATCGAGGCTGGCACGCTGGCTCCGGTAGGAATCGGGACGCTATGCTATGCGCAGAACGGGTGTTAACGCGGGGCAAAGCGGATAGATGGCGAAACAGGATGTGGTGATCATCGGCGGAGGCGCAATCGGCAGCGCGATCGCGTATTTCGTTGCCGGCGACCCGGGCTTTGACGGCAGCGTGACGGTCATCGAATGCGACCCGGCGTATGCGAAGGCGTCCTCGGCCCTTTCGGCCAGCTCGATCAGGCAGCAATTTTCCAGCCCCATCAACATTCGCCTCAGCCAGTTCGGCATTGAGTTCCTGCGAGACGTGGGCAGCCGGCTCGCAGTCGGTGCCGAGCGGCCCGATGTCGGCCTCAAGGAGCAAGGCTACCTGTTCCTCGCAAGCGCATCGGGTGCGCAAGCGCTGGAAGCCAACCATCGCGTGCAGGTGTCGCTCGGGGCCGACATCACGCTCCTCGGCCCCGACGCGCTGCGCCAGCGCTTTGCCTGGCTGTCCACCGACGGCATTGCGCTCGGTGCGCTGGGGATGTCGGGCGAGGGCTGGTTCGACGGCTACGGCCTGCTGCAGGGATTCAGGCGCAAGGCGCGCGCGCTTGGTGCCCGCTATGTCACGGCGCGCGCCGTCGGGTTCGATCGCGAAAACGCGAAGATTCGTGGTGTGCGCCTCGCCGACGGGGCGGTGATCGACTGCGACATTGCAGTGAACGCCGCTGGCCCCTGGGCACGTGAGCCGGCGGCATGGCTTGGCATCGACCTGCCGGTACGGGCGCGGCGGCGCTGCGTGTTCGTCGTCTCCTGCCCGACGCGCCTGGATGCGGTCCCGCTGGTGATCGATCCCTCAGGCGTGTATTTCCGCCCCGAGGGCGCGGGCCGCTTCATCTGCGGCAACTCCCCCGCCGCGGACAACGATCCCGACGACCTGCCGCTCGAAGTCGACCACGCAAACTTCGAGGACACGCTGTGGCCCTGCCTTGCCGCCCGTGTGCCCGCGTTCGAGGCACTGCGCCCCAGCGGGGCATGGGCGGGTTATTACGAATACAACACGTTCGACTGCAACGGCATCGTCGGGCCGCACCCCGAATTCACCAACTTGCTATTCGCCAACGGATTTTCCGGTCATGGGCTGCAGCATTCGCCCGGCGTAGGCCGCGGGGTGGCCGAACTCATCGTGCACGGCGGCTATCGCTCGATCGACCTGTCGCCACTCGGGTTCGGGCGAATAGCGGCGAACCTGCCACTGTACGAGCGCAACGTTGTTTAGCGAGCGTATCCGCGCACGCGACTACTGCGGTGTCGGTACTGCGAGAGAGCCTGGGCGGGCGCTTGCCCGCGCAGGCTCGCCTTCTAAAGCAGGTGGCTCACAGGATGATTTCGCGCGCCGCGCCACGCACGTCCATTTCGTACTCGAGGTCGACCACGGGAGGTCGCGTGTAGTTCCACACGACGCCACCCGCGGCTGCCCCGCGCGCCGCGAGCAGTTCGCCCACAAGGTGGCCTACGTTCTGCACTGTGTACACCTGGGTGGTGACCGCATCCTTCCATCCAAAGCCCAGCAGCTTCATGCGTCGTTCCATCTCGGCGATCACGAAGGCGGCCTTTTCGCGCAGGCCCTCGGGCGAGGTGTCGCCAAGGCGGACGATGCGGTCCTGGTAGGTGGTTCCTTTGTCCCTCGCGTCGCCGCCGCCGGCGAGGACGAAGGTGCCGCGTTTGGTGTTCTTGGCCGGAACAGTGTACGAGAACGCGTACATCGACGGTCCGGCGGGCTTGTCGTACATCGGGCAGACGTTGGTCCGCGCGACCGGGTTCATGAGCGGGTCGCCTTCCTTGTAGATGCCCCAGCGTGCGAGGGTGGTGACGTAAACCTTGTTGAACTCGTAGAACCCCTGCTCGGTGAATGGCGCGGGGGAACGTAGCTCGCACTGCGCGAAAGCGGTGACCGGCCGGCCCAGCGATTTGAGGTGGGCTTCCACGGCGGCAAACGCGTCGGCGATCGGAACGGGTTGCATGAAGCGCGCACGCTCCATTTCGAACCCGGGCTCGGCGGCTACGCCCCCGGAATACTGGAACACCGCTTTGACGTAACGATAATTGCCGGGGGCGAACACTGGCACGTCGGACATGGGTTGCTTCTCCTGTGAAAAAACGAAAGGTTCAGAGCGATCCGAGGTAGGCCTCGCGGATCGCCGGGTCATTGGCAAGCGCGCTGGACTCGCCCGCGCGCGTGATGCGTCCTGTATCCATTACAAATGCATGCTGCGCGAGTTCGAGCGCCGTGGCAACGTCCTGTTCGACAACCAGCAGCGTGAGCCCGTCGCGGTTGAGCTTTTGCAGCGCATCGCAGAGCTGGTCGACCACGGCGGGCGCAAGGCCCAGCGACAATTCGTCGATCAGCAGCAGGCGCGGTGCGCCCATGAGGCCGCGGGCGATGGCGCACATCTGCTGCTCGCCCCCCGACAGCGTGCCCGCATCCTGGCTGCGGCGCTCCGCAAGGATCGGAAAAAGCGTGAACATGCGCTCGAGGTCGGCGGCCACGGCCCGGGCGCTGTCGCGGCGCAGGTAAGCGCCCATCAGCAGGTTGTCGCGGATGCTCATGGCCGAGAACAGTCGCCGCCCCTCGGGGACATGGGCGATGCCGGCCGCGAGGACCGCCTCGGGCTCGGCGCCGGCGAGTTCCCGGCCATCGAACACGATCGAGCCGGCCGAGGGCTGCACGAGTCCGGAGATGGTGCGCATGAGAGTGGTCTTGCCCGCGCCGTTGGAACCCACCAGGCACGCGATGGTGCCGGACCGGATTGCGAGGTCCACGCCCCACAGCACCGGGACGTCGCCGTAACCCGCGTGTACGCCGGACACCGCAAGAAGGGCATCAGCCACCGGAAAGCGCTCCGCCGCCGGGACTGGTACCGTCCGCCGTTCCACTCACGGACGCATAGCGGCGCCCGAGATACGCCTGGATCACGCGCGGGTCCTTCACGATCGAATCGGGCGACCCCGAGGCGATCAGTTCGCCGTGATGCAGCACCACGATGCGCGAGCACAAGGACAACACTACCTTCATAAGGTGCTCGATGATCAGGATGGTGATGCCGCGCGCGGCGATGCCGCGGATCAGCGTCAATGCGTGGTCGACCTCGGTGGCGTTCAGGCCCGCGTTGACTTCATCGAGCAGGAGCAGCTTGGGGCGCATCGCCAGGCCCTTGGCAAGTTCGAGGCGCTTGCGCATTGCGAGCGTCAGCGACGAGGCCCGCAAGCCCGCCATCTCCGCCAGGCCAACGAAGCGAAGGTGATCGAGCGCCTCGGCGCTGGCCTGCCGGCCATAGGGCACGGCGCCGGCGAACATCGCCGCCGCCGCTACGTTCTCGGCCACCGTCATCTCGGGAAATGGCTGCACGATCTGGAAAGTGCGTGCGATGCCCTTTCGCGCCGCCTCGAATGGCTTGAGACGGGTGATGTCGGCGCCGTCGAACCACACGCTGCCGGCACTTACCGGATGCACCCCGGTGATGAGGTTGACGAGCGTGGTCTTGCCCGCGCCGTTGGGCCCGATGAGCCCGATGACTTCGCCCTTGGCCACTGCGAGGTCCACACCTGCGACCGCCGTCAGCCCGCCAAAGCGGCGCGTCACGCCGCGCAACTCCAGCAGCGTACTCATGGGCGTGCTTTCCTGGGCAGGCGCAGCGAGAACACACCCTTGGGAAGGAACAGCACCAGCAGGACGATCAGGAGGCCGAGCACGCCGGTATGCACCTGCAGGTAATTGCGCCAGACCAGCTCTTCCAGCGAAAGGAACAGCGCCGCGCCGATCAGCGGGCCGAAAATCGACCCGGCACCGCCGAGCAGGACCATCACGATCGCCTTGATCGAGTACATCACGTCGAACACGTCCGGTGGCTCGATGTAATGCACCCACGAGGCATAGATCGCCCCCGCCGCGCCGACGAATGCGCCCGAGAGCACGAACGCGCCCACCTTGTAGAGCGTGGTGTTCACGCCGAGCATGTCGGCGGCCGATTCGTTCTGCTGGATGCAGCGCAGGCCAAACCCGAGCCGTGAGTGCGTCGTCCACAGCATGGCTGCGAAGGTCACAATCGCCAGGGCGAGCATCGCGTAGTAGAAGAACGCCGATTGGTTGGCGATGGTTGCGTCATGCGGCACGGGGAGGTTCAGGCCCATCCCGCCGCCGGTCAGGTCGGTGGCGGAATTGACGAGTTCGCGCAGCACTTCGGCCACCACCAGGCTCGCGATGGCGAAATAGTGCCCGCGCAGGCGAAGCAACGCGAGGCCCAGCAGGGCGGCGAACAGGACGGCCAGGGTTGCGGCGAGTGCCCAGGCCAACGGCATCGGCACGCCGTACTTCTGCGCAACCGCGCCGGAGTAGGCGCCGAGGCCGAAAAACGCGGCGCTCGCGAAAGACGGGTAGCCGGCCATGCCGCCGATGAAATTCCACGCCATCGCCAGCACCCCGTACATGAGCATCGTGGTGCCGAGACGCAGCCAGTACGCGTCCCCCGCAAGCGGAAGGAGGGCCACGGCGGCGAACAGGATCGCCGCGATAAGCGCTGTGCGCTTCACGAGTAGCCGGTCCGGCCGAGCAGCCCGGTGGGGCGGAACAGCAGCATGAGGATGAGAAGCGTGAACGAAAGCGTGATCGCATGCTCGGGGCCGAACCACAGCGCGCCGAAGCTTTCCACCACGCCCAACGCCAGGCCGCCGATCATGGCGCCGGGCACGCTGCCCAGCCCGCCAAGCACACAGATCACGAAGGCCTTGCCCAGATACACCGGGCCGGACAGTGGCGAAATGGGAAAAATCATCGCCAGCAGCGGTCCTGAGGCGCCCGCCATCAGCGCTCCCAGCCCGAAGGTAACTGCGTAGATGCGCTTGACGTTGACGCCCATGAGCGCAGCGGCTTCGCGGTCCATGCGAACGGCGACGATGGCGCGCCCGATGCGCGAGCGCGAGAGCACGAGGTACAGCAGGGCCGTAAGGAGGAGCGCCAGCCCCATCGCGAACAGGCGGTCGACGGGCAGGACGATGCCCCCAAGGTTCAGCACCCCCAGCGGCGGGTCCAGGTTCAGCTTCTTGAAGTCAGCCGTGAAGGCGAACAGCATGCCATTGGAGAGCATGAGGTCGAGGCCGAACGTGAGCGACAGTGTCAGCAGCACCGGTGCGGCGATCATGCGGTTGATGACCGCGCGCTGCAGGGCGTAGCCCAACGCGAAGAACAGCGGCGCGGCGATGAGAACCGAAGCGAACGGGTGGATGCCCAGTTTTACGTAGGCGAAAAAGGCGAGGTAGCCGCCCAGCACGATGAAAGAGCCGTGCAGGATGTTGATAATGTTCAGCACGCCCCAGACGAGCGAGAAGCCTGCCGCGATGCAGGCATAGAGGCCCCCGAGCACCAGCCCGTTGGCCAGGATTTGCAAGCTCAGCATGGTTTTGAGTCCCGGCGCGCGCGCCGGGACGGCAGCCGGCCTGCTATTTGACCCCGAGCTGCAGCTCGCCCTGCTTGA
>JBDTRN010000004.1:0-28446 GCA_039931715.1 Betaproteobacteria bacterium | reverse complement strand
CGGCGCAATGAATCTGCTGCATTGCGTGCTGCCGGGCATGGTGGAGCGCGGCGGCGGCAAGGTGGTTAACATCGCATCTGACGCCGGGCGCGTGGGCTCCTCGGGCGAGGCGCCCTATTCGGCGTGCAAAGGCGGCATCATCGCGCTGACCAAGACGCTGGCGCGCGAACTCGCTTCAAAAGGCGTGCGCCTGAACGTCGTTTGCCCGGGCCTTACCGAGACCGGCATGCTGGAGAGTTTCATGCAGGGCGCCGGCAACCCCGACAAGCTGCGCGAAACCTATCGTCGCGCGGTGCCGATCGGCCGCCTGGGCAAGCCCGATGACCTGCCCGGCGCGGTGTTGTTCTTTTCCAGCGACGACGCAGACTTCATCACCGGCCAGGTGCTGAGTGTCTCGGGCGGGCTGACGATGCACGGTTGAAGGCCGCGCGGTCAGGCTGCGCGGTCAGGCCGCGCGATCAAACTTTTCGGCGCGCAAGGACCAAAGTGGCTGAACTGACCACAAAGAGCGCGATGGCGACCGCGTTGCCCCACGCGCCCAACCGCAACAGCCACGAACCTTCCGGAAAGAAACTGCCCGCGACGCGCAAGGCGAGCGAGGCGTGCAGCAGCGCGAGCGGCGCGTACAGCACCGGACTGTAGGGAAACCGCACTCGCAAAACCGCGGGGAGAATCACCGGCGCGTGGCCGAAGACCATCGAGAAGACGAAACCCACGAAGATCGAGTGCAGCGCCGCATCGTAGCCGGTTGCAGCGGCGATAAGCGCACCGCCGGCCGCGAGCCAGAAATAGCCGGCGAGCAGGCACGCGGCGACATACCGAGGCAGGCGCTGCTGCCTGATGGTGATCCGCGCGATGTCGAAGACGATCAGCCAAAGCGCGAGCGCAAACAGCACGGCGCCCAGCACGCGCGGAAAAAATGGCGCGAGAAAAACCCCCGTGGCGAGAACCAAGAACGCACGCCGCACCCACAAGCCGCGCTTGAGGTAGCGGGAAAGCTCCAGGCGCTCGCCCCCGATCGTGAGCGCAAAGAAAGCGATCCACCATGGGACCGCTGCCAATCCGAACGCGAGGAGCAGATTGCCGGCGAGCCAGGCAATGCCGCCGGCAAGCAGCGTGCCCATCTCGACGGATGGCTGGCTCGCGAGGATCACCGCGCTCGCTGTGCAGAATACGGCCGCCCCGAAAATCATGAGGGCGAAGCCGGCGAGCGGAAACCCCGCTAGCAGGAACGCCCCGCCCAGCCCGGCGCTTAGCGGCGCGGCGTAGGCCCACAGGCGATCGAGGGCAACCGCGCGCTCGAGCGCAATGACGGTGCCGAAGAAAGCCGAGACCATGAGCGGCCCATGCAGCGCTATCGCGGCCGGGGCAACGCCCAGGGAAGGAGTAAGCCGCGCCAGGCCCCCGGCCACCCCGAATGCGAGCGATACGAAGCCCAGGAACAGCAGCGGCAGGCGCCAACGCGGTGGCACGCTAGTCCTCCGGGTCCGGGAATCGGCGCGGAAATCTCATACGCCGAGATGGGCGAGATGCACGTCGGGCCGCGCGAGCAAATCGGCGGCCGTGCCCTCGAACACGATTTCCCCCTTGACCATGATGACGTTGCGGTCGGTCACCGCGTTCACCGCCTTGAAATTCTTGTCGACGATCACAGTCGCGATGCCGGACAGGCGCACGCGGCGCACGATTTTCCAGATGTCCTGCGCGATGCGCGGCGCGAGGCCCTCGGTGGCCTCGTCGAGGATCAGGACCCGCGGGTTGGTCATCAGGGCACGGCCGATGGTGAGCATCTGTTGCTCGCCGCCCGAAAGCTGGCCGCCACCGTGCGCGAGGCGCGCGGCCAACCGCGGAAAGAGATCGAGGATTTCGCCGAGCGCCCATCGACCCGGGCGCGCGGCCATCAAGAGGTTCTCTTTTACGCTGAGGCTCGAGAAAATACCGCGCCCTTCGGGCACGTAGGCGATGCCCAGTCGGGCGATCCGGTGCGGCGCCTCGAGCGTCACGTCGCGACCGTCGACGGACACCCGGCCGCGTTGCGGCCGCACCAGGCCGAGCATCGACTTGAGCAGCGTGGTCTTGCCCATGCCGTTGCGTCCCATGAGGCCAATCGATTCGCCGTAACCCACCGCCAAAGTCACGCCATTCAACACATGGCTCGATCCATAGTAAGTGTGCACGGCATGAGCTTCGATCAATGCGCTAGTCATCGGCAACGCTTCCCAGGTACGCGTCCTGCACTTGCGGGTTGGCGCGGATCGCGGCCGGCGTGCCGGAGGCAAGTACGCTGCCGTCGACCATTACGGTGAGGGTATCGGCAAGCGCAAATACCGCATCCATGTCGTGCTCGACGAGGAGCATCGCGTGCCCGGGGCCGAGCCTGCGCAGCAGCGCAACCATGCGCTCGGCTTCTTCGGCCCCCATGCCTGCGAGAGGCTCGTCGAGCAGCAGCACACACGGCGCGGTCGCAAGGGTCATCGCCAACTCGAGCTGGCGGCGTTCGCCATGCGATAGCGCGGACGCGCATACGTCGGCGCGGGCTTCCAGTTCCACCGCTGCGATGGCCCGCTCGGCGGCGTCGCGGATCCCGCGATAGGCGCTCGCCGGTCGCACGAAGCGAAACGAGCTCGGCAGGCGCGACTGCGCCGACAGGCGGCAGTTTTCCAGCACCGTGAAGTCCATGAACACGTTGCTGCGCTGGTAGCTGCGCCCTACGCCGAGCTGTGAGATGCGGTGTGAGGGCTGCCCGCTCACGTCGCTTCCGCGCAGGAATACGCGACCCGAGCTCGGCACGAGGTCGCCCGACAGCAGATTGATGAGCGTGGTCTTGCCCGCGCCGTTCGGCCCGATGACAGCGTGCAGCTTCCCGACGCGGCATTCGAGGTCGACCTGGTTCACCGCCACCAGGCCCTCGAAATGGCGGGTCAGGCCTTGCGTGCAAAGAGCAACTTCGCCTTCCATGGCGCCCCGATTTTTGGCAGAAGCTGCGACAGGCCTCGCGGCAGTGCGAGCACTGCGAGGATGATCAGCGCTCCGAGCGCGAGCTGCCAGTGCCGTGTCCAGCCCTGCAGCACGAGCTCCAGGCATTTGAACGCCGCGGCGCCCAGCAACGGCCCGGCGACGCTGCCGCTGCCGCCGAGGATCACCATCATGAGCAGCTGCCCGGACTGGTGCCAGGAGAGCATCTCTGGATTGACCACCCCGTCCAGCGCGGCGGCGAGCCAGCCCGCGACGCCCGCAATGGCGCCCGCAATCACGAAGCAGGCGAGCTTGTATCGGTAGGTCGGGAAACCTACCGCGCGCATGCGGTGCTCGTTGGACTTGATCCCCGCGATCACGCGGCCAAAGGGCGAAGCGAGAAGCACGCGGATCGACACGAAAGCCAGCGCGAGGAGCACCAGGCAGAAATAGAAGAAATGCAGCGGCTGCTCGAGGTCGAACGGCTTGACACCGGCAATCTCCAACGCTGGCCGCACGTAGATGTACTTGCCGTCGGATCCCCCGAGGTGCCTGGAGTCGTGAACGGCGTAGTACGTCATCTGCGCGAAGGCGAGCGTCACCATGATGAAGTAGACGCCCGAGGTGCGCAGCACGAGGGCCCCGACCAGCAATGCGGCCAGCGCGGCTACGCCTGCGGCCGCGGCCAGGCTGAGCGGCAGGCTGGCGCCGGCTGCGGCCGGCGAAAGAAGCATCAGTGTGTAGGCCCCGAGACCGAAGTACAGAGCATGACCGAGGCTCACGAGCCCTGCATGCCCCACCAGAAGGTCCAGGCTGGCCGCAAACAGGGCTGCGATCAGGATCCGCGTGGCGAACTGCAGGTAAAAGCCCTCGGCGACAAGCGGCAGCGCGGCCAGCGCGACGAATACCGCAGCGGCGACCCAGCGCATCTCAGGCTTTCCCATACAGCCCCTGCGGACGCCAGAGCAGCACACCCGCCATCAGAAGGTACACGGCCATCCCGGACACCTGCGGCAGGAGCACCTTGCCGAAGGTGTCGACCAGGCCGATGGCCAGCGCGGCGATCAGCGCGCCTTTCACCGAACCCAGCCCCCCGATCACCACCACGACGAAAGAGACGATGAGCACCTGTGCACCCATGCCCGGAAAGACCGAGGACACGGGGGCGGCCAGCATGCCGGCGAACGCGGCGAGCGCCACGCCGAGCGCGAATACCGCCCGGTAGAGCAAGCCGATATCGATGCCCAGCGATTGCACCATGCTGCGGTTCTCCGCCCCGGCGCGAATCTTCATTCCCAGCCGGGTATGCTGGATGAGCCAATACAAGGCGAATGCGATTGCGAGGCACGCGACCGACATCGCGAGGCGATACGACTGGTAGGAAAGCGTCTCGGTGAGGGGTATCGAGAAAGCGAGGATCTCTGGGACCTGCACGCCGTGCACGTCGTCACCCCAGGCGAGGCTGCGAAGCTCCTCGAAAACGAGGATAAGTCCATAGGTCAGCAAGACCTGGTCGAGGTGGTCGCGCTGGTAGAGCCGCTTGATGAACAGCACCTCGAGCCCCGCGCCCAGCAGCGCCGCGAGCGCCACGCCGCCAACCAGGGCCAGCCAGAAATTGCCGGCCAGGCTGCTCAGCGAAAACGCGAGGTAGGCGCCGATCATATAGAAGCTGCCGTGCGCCAGGTTGATGATCCCCATGATGCCGAAGATGAGCGTGAGCCCGCTCGCCACGAGGAACAGGAGCATCCCGTACTGAACGCCGTTCAGGACCTGGATCAGGAATGTGGCGGCGTCCAAGCGGCATCTCCCGGGGCATTGCGCCGGTCCGGGTCAGGCCGTGGTCATGCGGCAGCCACGGGCCGGATCGCTGAGCGCTTTCCACGCCACAGCGATCGACTTGTTCTGTTCGCCCACCACCTGGCGCAGGTAGATGTCCTGCACAGGATTGTGCGCTTTCGACATGCTCCACTTGCCGCGCGGGCTGTCGATGGTCGCCTGCTCCATCGCGCGGATGATGTCGGTTTTCGCGCGCAGGTCGCCTTTCACCTTCTCCAGGCCCGCCGCGAGCAACTGCGCCGCGTCATAGCCCTGCACTGCATAGACGTCGGGCTGCTGCTTGTAGGTCTTTGCGTAGGCGAGGCGGAACGCGCGGTCACGCGCCACGTCCAGGCCGTCGGCATAGTGCAGCGTGGTGAGCAGGCCCTGAGCCGCACTGCCCTGCGCCTGCAGCGTGCCCTCGGTCAGAAAGCCATTGCCGTACAGCGGAATCTTGCCCTTGAGGCCGGCGGCCTCGTAGTCCTTGGTGAACTTCACCGCGCCGCCGCCGGCGAAGAAGCACGCGACCGCATCGGGCTTGAGCGAAGCGATCTCGGTGAGCAGCGCCTGAAACTCGACTTGCGGGAACGGCAGGAGAAGCTCCTTCACGAGCTTGCCACCGGCCTTCTCGTAGCCTTCGCGGAAGGACGCCATCATTTCCTCTCCTGCCGCGTACTTCCAGGTGATGAAGACCGCCGTCTTGTGCCCCCGCTCCATCATCGCCTTGCCCAGCGGGTGGATGCTCTGCCAGTTGGAAAACGAGGTGCGAAACACGTTCGGCGCGCACAGCGCGCCGGTGGCCGCGTCGGCGCCCGCATTGGGAATGATCGAAAGCACGCCGCTGTCGCGCGACACCTTCGCCATGCCCATCTGCACGCCCGAGTGCACCGTGCCGACCAGCACGTCGACCTTGTCGCGCATCACGAGGCGGTTGGCGTTCTCCACCGCCTTCGACGGTTCGGACTCGTCGTCCACCACCACGTATTCGATGCGGCGCCCGCCGAGGCTACCGCGTTTCTCTTCGACGTGGAGCTTGAACGCGTTGGTGATCGCGTTGCCGAGCGCCGCATACGTGCCCGTATAGGGCAGCATGAGGCCGACCTTGATCGGAGCGGGCTGCGCAATGACGTAAGGCGCGCCGAGCGGGCTCGCCGCGACGGCCAGGCCGCCTGCGGCTTGCAAAAAGCGACGACGGGAAATGTGTTCGGCAAAGTTGTTCATCGGTGTTTCCTCCTGTACGGGGCAATCTCTTCCCGGAGAGGCGTTGCAACCTTGATTCACATCAAGTTGCGACGCCCGCGCGCAGCTTGAATCGCTGGATCTTCCCAGTGGCGGTCTTGGGCAATTCCGGGACGAATTCGATCCACCGCGGATTCGAGGACCGCCTCGTGCGAGGCGAGCGCCGCTTCGACCTCGAACGGGGAGACGTAAATCCCCGAGACCTTGAGCATGTCGTCCGAGCGCCCGGCATAAGTGTAGAAGCCGGACTCGTCGCGGCTGTACTTGTCGCCGCTGCGGATCCATTCGCCGCAGAACGTGGTGCGCGTCTTCTCGTGCTGGTTCCAGTAGCCCGCCGCGGCGGTCGGGCCGCTGATGTAGAGGTCGCCGATTTCCCCCGGCGCCACATCGGCGCCGCGCTCGTCTGCGAGACGCAACCGGTATCAGGATCTGCACTTCCGCCGGAGAGGCGCTGCCCGCGGACCTCGGCAAGCGCTGGAAGGCGCGCACCGGCATGGCCCGACTGTCCTAGAGCATGTAAGCGTAGTCGGCCGTGGTAAGAAGCGTGTTCGCGGCCACCGGTACGACACCGGCCTTGATAGCGCCAAGGAACGCGACCGGCCAATCGATGCTGTCGAGCATTGCGATCAGAATGCGCTGCTCGGGCTCGATGCCAAGTGCGCAAAGCGCCGAGGCAAATCGATTGACGCGCCGGTCGAGCTCGCCGTAGCTGTATTCGCCGGCGTCGTCCACATAGGCGGTCTTGCGCGAGCGCCCCGCATGCAGGTTGCGCTCGACGAGATCCTGCGCGGCGTTGTACGCGCGCGGAAATGCGCTGTTCATGACCAACCGAACCGGGTCTGCGCGTCCGGGCTCATCCGTTCGGGCGTCCACATGGGCTCCCAGACAAGTTCCACATGGATGTCGGTCCCGGCCGGGGCGATCACCCGGATCGCCGCGGCCGCCTCGTCGACGATGTAGGAAGCCACCGGGCAGGCCGGCGAAGTCATCGTCATCTCGACGCGCACCTCGCCCGGCTGCGTCCACACTCCGTACACCAGACCGAGGTCGACGATGCTCATGCCAGCCTCGGGATCCTCAACGCTTCTCAATGCCTCCAGGACGTCCTCTTCGTTCATGAACACGCACCGTGCCGTGATGGTTCCGGAGTTGATCGCGGCGCGCGCCTTCTGCCCTTGATTTATATCAAAACCTGCCTCTCCTTTGATCCAGGTTAAATCGCTGCAAGCGCAGGTTCGGCACTATGGGGTTATGTTTTACGCGGTGACACTTGTGTTTCCCGCAGTCCCGATGCCAGCCGAGCACACCGGGTCAGCGGGTACGCCCGCGCTCCGCCGGAACCGGGCCGGGCCGCTCGAATGGGCCATCCGATGAACAAGCGCCAGCTGCAGATCAAGCCCCAGGCTTTCCTCGCCAACCTTCCGTTGTTCAGCGACATGAGCCGCGAGGAGCTTGACCGGGTTGCCGCAGCGACGGTGCCCATTCATGCGCCCAAGGGCCAGGCGGTGTTCCAGTGTGGCGATACCTGCACGGGTTTCCACGTCGTCGTGTACGGACAGGTGAAGCTCGGGTTCACCTCGGCGCAAGGCATCGAGAAAGTGGTGACTATCGTTACCCCGGGCCAGAGCTTCGGCGAAGCGCCGATGTTCCTGGGTACGCCATACATCGTGTTCGCGCAGGCGCTCTCGGACACGATGCTGTTGCATGTGGCCAAGCACGCGGTAATGGACGAGCTTGCATGCGACCCCGGGTTCGCGAGCCACATGTTGTCCGGCCTTTCGCGCAGGGTGGTCAGCCTGGTGCGCGATGTCGAGGCCTACACCCTGCACTCGGGCCAGGAGCGGGTGATCGGATACCTGCTTGCTGATGTGGCCGACGTGATCGATAACGGCAGGCCGGTCGAAGTGCAGCTCACGCCCGGCAAGAGCGTCATTGCTTCGCGCCTGAACATGACCCCCGAGCATTTCTCACGCATCCTTCACGGCCTCGCGGCCGATGGCCTCATCGAGTTGAACGGCCGTACAGTCAAGATTCCCGACCTCGACCGGCTGCGCCGCAGCACCTAGACCCGAGGCGCCTCGAGGACTGAACGCGGTTCGCGCCGGTCTCTCAGCCCTCGCGCCCGTCGACGCGCGGCTCGGTCAGTATCGGGTAGTAGGCCACGACGAACACCAGGTATGCCGCGCACCAAAGCGCCGCAGAGAGCACGATGCTGGCCGCATAAGCTCCAGGAGCGACGAGCGGCAGGAAAACCCGGACCACAGCTGCCGCATGCACCATCAGGTACGCGGCCAGTTCCGCCAGGCCGGTGGCAAGCGGCCTGCCGGTATGACCGCGCGAAGTGCGCGTCATCATGCCCAGCGTGAGCCCGCCGATGGTCCCAATGGTGAGCGCGTGAACGGCGAGAACCGCCGGAATCAGGCCAAAACCGGCGATCCCGCGCAGGACGAGGTGAACGACGATCCACGCATAAGACAGGTGCAGGATCCACAGGATCGGCCGGCCGCGCGTCTTCAGGGGCGCCCAGAGCGCAACCCGCACTGCGTGCAAGGCAGCGCACGCCAGGGCGACGGCACTGGCGGCTTTCTCGAGGCTCGACAGGTCCAGCAGCAGGAGCACGAGCACGCCTCCCAACGCTCCGTATTCGATCCACTGGATTCGCCGCGCGCCGGCGCCCGGAATCGCGCTGTTGGTGAACGCCGGCACGACACGCCCCGCCATGACGGCGATGATGAAAAGCACGAGATCCAGCGCCGCGGCGGGGGCCGTGCCGGGAAAGGCACTGAATGCCACGCTGGCTGCCCCCAGGGCGAGCACGAGCAGGATGAAAAACCAGTTGCGGTTGCCGCTTTTCACGATCGGCCGTCCGATACCCCAGGCAAGCGCCAGGGCGAACAACGCGTCCGCAATGCCCGACAGCAGGATCGAATAGAACGACAGGCATCGCGCGGCGATCCACAGCGCGGCGATGGCCGCAAGGAGGGCCCCCGTGGGGGTCGGCTGCGCGGTCCAGTTGCGCACGGCGGTGAGCAGGAAACCCGCGATCACCGCGAACGCGTAACCGAAGATCATTTCGTGCGGATGCCACATCGGATCCGCACCGGGCAGCCAGCCGGCATACCTCACCGCCCACAGGGGGACCGCGAGCGCGGCGTAGGCGCCTGCGAGCAGGTAGAAGGGCCGAAAACCGAGAGCAAACAGGGATTTCATGAGGTCGAAAGTAACCTTGGAAGTTCCGGTCGGCGTGACGCCGCCTCAGGCCCTTTCGATGAGTAATTCGAATCCGCCGTCGGGACGCGTTTCGCCGACATAGCGAAAGCCCCGTTCGCGCAGGAGCGAATACAGCGGCGCGGGTTCGTGCGGCAGGATGACTCGCAGTGGCTTTGCCGGGGAGCGCTCCAGCGCTTCAAAAATGCGCACGATCGGCTCGGGCGGCTGCAAGCCACGCAGGTCAAGCGCCACAGGAGCCAGCCTGATGCCGGATATCACGCTCGCACTGCGCCCAAGCGACGTGTCGCGGCCGAGCAGCCGATCCGACTCCGGGTAGCACATGCGGCATTCACTCTCGTGGTGCTCGCGGATGAGGGCATGCAACTCCTCCAGCTCGTCCATGCACCCTTGCGGATCGTGCTCGGGCGCTGCTGCCGCGAGCGTGTCGAAGTGCCGACGCAGCCGCTCGTGATGCTCACGCAATTCGTCCAGCTGCACGTCGGCCCCCAGTACTCGCGCGAGCTCCGGGAACAGCTCCAGTTCCTCAAACTCCATATGCTCGGCCATCTCGGCGTGCAACTCGGCGAAGCGAGAGCGGTACACCAGCCACTCGGCCG
This sequence comes from Betaproteobacteria bacterium, assembly GCA_039931715.1. Classification (GTDB taxonomy): domain Bacteria; phylum Pseudomonadota; class Gammaproteobacteria; order Burkholderiales; family SG8-39; genus SZAS-79. The sequence continues at coordinate 18,610 of JBDTRN010000004.1, read as the reverse complement.
CGCGCGCAGCACTCAGCACCTCGACCAGTTGCTGCTCGAATCGCGTGTGATGCGCATTGAGGGATTTCAAGATGCCCGTCATTGGAGAACGGTCGCAGGCGTCCTGCCCAGCACACTTGATCTGGGTCAAGCAAAACCGCTTTGGCGAGCGGCTAACCGATACACATCGGAGCATGCCCCACTTACAACGCGATTGCGTCGCGCGAAGTTTCGGTGCGGCTTTTCGAGCGCGGCCAGCGGCCAGTCGCGCTGCTCGATGGTCAGGTGGTGCATGGGTGCCAACTTCACCCACCTGCGATCACTATCGCTCTCCCCGCCACGATTCGCCCCTTTGACAAAGATCAACGGCCCGTTCCCGGCGCATCCGCCGGCAGCAACGCGAGCGCGCACCACGGTTTCTGACGGCAATGGATAGGGTCGGTCCATTGAGACCCGATTGGCAGTATTTCACCCGGAGAGCCAATGCCATGGCGGACTCAAGTGCGAAACTGGCAGTATTAGAGCGCCCTGCTCCTGCACTGCACGATGCCCTGGGCGAGAGCTGCAAGAAGCAGGGCCGCGCCGATATTGTGCGCAAGCACCAGCCACAGCGGCAGGGAAAACACCAAGGCCGCAACGCCGAGTGAGGCTTGAAAAGCCGCCAGCGCAATGATTGATTGACCGACCCGCCGGGTCGCAGGCGAGCGCCCCAGCCGAATGGCCAGCCATACACACAATGCGATCGCGACAATCCCGGATGCGTGGTGGGCCGCGCCGAGCTTGGCGAATCCGGTGACCGTCATCGCCCCGGTGATCGATTGGAGCCCGGCGGCGACAAGCGTGACCAGCGCAAGCGCCATGACATCGCTCGACGAGCCCTGCGCGACTCCTGCCGACTCGCGCGCAGCCAACGCCCAAAGCAGCGTCGAAAGCGCGAGGCCGCCGGCCAGATTGGCAACGAGAACCGCGTTCGTGGCCTCCGGACCCGAATAGCGCCCGACCCAAGCCAGCGCAAGCGTCACGACAAGCGTGACGCCGGCAAGGGCGAAGTCCGGCCGGCGGCTCCGATCCCGGGTGAAGACGAGCCCGGCCACAAGCAGCACCAGTATCCCGGCCAGGGAGGCCGACAACCGATGCGCCATTCGTGCACCATCGACCACGGACGGGACGGCATCGGGCGTCCCGGCGCTCAACCGAATGAAAGCGCTCGAACCGACGATTGCCAGCACCAGCACGAATGCGGTCCTTGCCAGCCGGACGACCCAGCGGCTTTCAGTGCCCATGAGTCGCCGGCGTAAGCGATTGGCGATATGCCCTTGCGGGGGCGAGGCTGGCGGGCGCGCCTGCCGTGCGCGCCCGGTGCGCCGTCCATAGCGCAATGGCAAACAGCACGACCGCGCCGGCCTGATGCGTCGCCGCGAGCGCGACCGGCACGCGCATCAGCAACGTCGCGATCCCAAACGTGACCTGCGCTGCGAGTACGCCGAGCAGGGCCGTAGCCGGGCCGGCGAGCGAGGGCATCCTCCGCGCTCGCCACCAGAGCAGCGGGATCAGCACCATCAGCAGCCAGGCAATCGCGCGATGGACGAACTGCACGGTGGCCATGTTGTAGAAGAAATTGGCGTACCACGGCTCGACCAGCAGGATCTCGGGCGGCACGAGGTGGCCGTTCATCAGCGGAAACGTGTTGTACGCATACCCCGCACGGATGCCGGCGACCAGTCCGCCGGTCAGCACCATCAGGAAGACCACCGCGGCGACGAACAGAGTGAATGCAGCCAGCGGCGAGCGGACGCGATTCGCGCCATTGCCTCTTGGAGCCAAGAGGCCGAAAGCAGTCCAGAGCTGCGCGCCCAGGATCACGAACGCGAGCCCGAGGTGCGCGGTCAGCCGGAACTGGCTCACGCGCGGATCGTCCACGAGGCCGCTCTTCACCATGTACCAGCCCATCGCACCCTGCAGGCCGCCGAGCAGGAAGATGCCTCCGAGGCGCCAGGCGAGCCCCCCGCGCACCGCGCCGCGCGCGACGAACCACAGCATTGGCAGCAAGTACACCAGCCCGACCATGCGGCCGAGCAGGCGGTGGAAATACTCCAGCCAGAAGATGCGCTTGTAGCCCTCGACGTCAATGTCGAAGTTGACGAGCCGGAATTCGGGCGTCGCTTTGTAGCCTGCGAACGACGCTTCCCAGTCGGCCTGCGACAACGGCGGGATCGTGCCGACCAGCGGTTGCCACTCGACGATTGATAGTCCCGAGTGCGTCAGGCGAGTAAGGCCGCCCACCACCACGATGGCGAACACCATGGCGGCACAGGCAAAGAGCCAGTAGGCGACCTGGCGTCGGCTCGAAGCATTGATGGGCGGGTTCACGCGGCTCCCAGGGGCGAAGGGGTGTCTGGCAAGTGCCTGCATGGTGCGGCCGCCGCGGCCAGGCGCCATTGATGTGCATCAAGACGCCCGCCCGGCGCAGTCCGATCAATATCGTCTTTCTTTGATGTAGAGCAAAGAAACACGCGGCTGTCCGCTCGAAGATGTAGTCCTGATACGCGTCGATGCGCACCAGCCCGGACACCCACAGGAGGCACCGTGAGCGAAATAGATCAGGACAACCAACCGATTCCCTGGATGCAGCAGCTGCTGGACAACCCGTTCCTGCTGTTGTTCCTCGGCGTGATGATCCCGATGGTCGTCTATGTCATCTGGGGCGTGTACGACATCCTCACCGTTCCGCTGGCCAAATAAGGGGATGCCCAAATGAGCGCAATTCTCCCGCCCGCAGAACGGCTCTGGTGGAAGCACCCGCTGGACCGCGTCGAAGGCACCTGGATCGCCATCGCGCTGGTCTGGTGCCTGATCATGTTCGCGATGATGGTCGGCTGGCACGTCTACGGGAAGCAGAACCTGTCCACCGAGACCTACAGGACGAACGCCGAGGCATTCGCCGCCAAGGCGCAGGCCATGGTGGACAAGCACACGGTGCGCACCGAGACCGAAGAGAAGATCCCGGTGGTGCATCCACCCGAAGGCTCCGACGTGTACCTGATCGCGCGGCTGTGGGCCTGGTGGCCGATCCTCGAGCTCGAGAAAGACAAGACTTACCGCCTGCACCTCACGGCGATGGACTACAACCACGGGTTTTCGCTGCAACCGGCGAACATCAACATCCAGGTCGTGCCCGGTTTCGAGCACGTCGTGACCGTCACGCCGAACAAGGCGGGCACCTACTCCATCGTTTGCAACGAATACTGCGGCATCAACCATCACACGATGGTCAGCCGCCTGTACGTGAAATAGGGGGCGTCGAAATGTCTACTACAACGACTTACCGGACCTGCCCCCGCTCGGGGCTGCAGTTCGAGGGCCAGGCCGAGCTGCTGATGAAGGTCAACGCCGTCGCAGCCGTCGTCTTCCTGCTGATCGGCGGCATCCTGGCCGTGGGCGTCGTGCTCACGCGCTGGCCGGCGGTGCACTGGCTGGAGGCCGACACCTTCTACCAGGTGCTGACCGCGCACGGCATCGACATGCTGATCTTCTGGATCATCTTCTTCGAGATGGCGGTGCTCTACTTCTGCGCTTCCACTTTGTTGCGCTGCCGGCTCGCGACACCGCGCATGGCCTGGCTCGCCTTCGCGCTGATGCTGATCGGCGCGGTGACCAACAACGTCGCCGTCTACCAGGGCGGCTCGAGCGTGATGATGACTTCCTACGTGCCGATGATGGCGGCGCCCGCGTTCTACCTCGGGCTCATCCTGTTCGCCGTGGGAGCGTTGATCGGCTGCTTCGTGTTTTTTGGCACGCTGGTTGTCGCCAAGCGCGACAAGACTTACCAGGGCTCGGTGCCGCTGGTTACTTTCGGCGCGATCACCGCCTGCATCATCGCGGTGTTCACGATTACCTCGGGGGCGATCATCCTGATCCCGACCTTCCTCATGTCGGTGGGCGTGGTGAAGGAAATCGACCCGCTGGTGTACCGCACGATCTGGTGGGCCTTCGGGCACTCGTCGCAACAGATCAACGTCGCCGCGCACATCTCGATCTGGTACGCGATCGCCGCGATCGCGTTCGGGGCCAAGCCGATGTCCGAGCGAGTGAGCCGCGGGGCGTTCCTGCTGTACATCCTGTTCCTGCAGCTGGCGAGCGCGCACCACTTGTTGGCCGACCCCGGCCTCAGTACCGCCTGGAAGGTCGTCAACACCAGCTACTTCATGTACTTCGCGGTGCTGGCGTCGATGATCCATGGCCTGACGATCCCTGGCGCGATCGAAGTGGCGCAGCGCCAGAAGGGCTACACCAAGGGCCTGTTCGAATGGCTGCGCAAGGCGCCGTGGGGTAACCCGGTGTTCTCCGGGATGTTCATTTCGCTGATCGGATTCGGGTTCCTCGGCGGGATCTCCGGCGTGATGATGGGCACCGAGCAGCTCAACATGATCATCCACAACACGATCTACGTGCCGGGCCACTTCCACGCGACCGTGGTCGTCGGCACGACGCTGTCGTTCATGGCGCTGACGTACTTCCTGATCCCGGTGCTGTTCAAGCGCGAAATGATCGCGCCGGGACTGGCGAGATGGCAGCCTTACCTGTTCGGCTTTTCGATGTACTTCTTCTGCCTGGTGATGATGGGGGCCGGCACGCTCGGCGTCTCGCGCCGGCACTGGGACATGGCGTTCAGCGGCGCGGCGCTCGCCTATGAATGGCCCGGCGCTGCCTACCTGATGATGGGACTGGTCGGCATCGCCGGCGTCTCGGCGATCGTCGGCGGCGCGATCTACATCTACGTCACCGTCGGCTCGCTGCTCTGGGGCAAGCGCCTCGAGAGCGGCGAGAAGAGCCCGACGTTCACGCCGATCCCGCCGACCGCACCGACCGTCGCGGTGCAGAGCTACGGCTCGATCGGTTTCGCCGCGCCCGGCACGTTCGTGCTGGCAATGGTGTTCCTGGTCGCCTTCGTCCTGTACTACTTCATCAACTGGAAGTACCTCTCCACGCTCTGGGGCCTGAGCTGAGCCGCCGGCCACCGCGGACCACGGGACGATCATGGATACCGTGACGACAATGCTCCCAGACCCCGGCCGCCGCCACGACCGGGGCGCGGCGAGCCTCGCGCGCGAGGTGCTCGGCGTGTTCAAGCTGCGCATCGGCGTGATGATCATGCTCACCGCGCTGGTGGGGCTCGCCGTGACGCCCGGTCCGGCGCCAGGCCTCCTGCAGTGGATCGTGCTGGCGGTGTCGGTGTTCGTATCTTCGGCGAGCGCAGGCGCGTTCAATCAGTACGTGGAGTACGACACCGACCGTCTCATGGCGCGCACGCGTACACGCGCGTTCGTGACCGGCGCCCTGCCGCACACGCCACTGTGGCTGCTTTTGATCGGCGCCATGCTCGCGCTGTCTGTTGCGGCAGCGTGGCTCGCGATCAATGCCGTCGCTGCCATGTACGTCTTCCTCGGGGCATTCTTCTATGCTGTGGTCTACACCGTGTGGCTCAAGCGGCGAACCTCCATGAATATCGTGATCGGGGGGCTTGCCGGCAGTTTCGCGGTGCTCGCGGGAGCCGCGACCGTGGATCCGGCGCTGGGTCCGTTGCCGCTGCTGCTCGCACTGGTGCTGTTCCTGTGGACCCCGCCGCATTTCTGGAGCCTTGCGATCGCCAATCACGAAGACTACGCGGCGGCGGGTGTGCCGATGCTCCCGGTCGTGGTCGGCGAGCGGCGCGCGGCCAGGATCGTCTTTCTCGGCACGGTGGCGCTGGTCGCGACCTCGATCCTGCCGGTGTTCTTCGGCGCCGGCCTCGTCTATCTCGCAGGCGCCCTCGTGGGCGGCCTGCATTTCGTCCGCAAAGCGTGGGCGCTGGCCCGCCGGCCCGGCCGCGGGACGGCGATGGAGGCCTTCTTCGCATCGCTCGTGCAACTAAGCCTGTTGCTGGTGGCCGCGAGCATCGATGGCCTGTTGCGGTGAACGCGCCGCGCAAAGCGCTTGCCATGATCGCTGCGATCGTGGCCGCCGGACTTGCAATCCCTTCACAGGGCGCAGTCGCCAGGCCGGCGCTCGATTTGCAGCCTGCGCTGGAACAGGCCGATGCCCTTCGCGTCAGCCAGGCGGCCCTCGGCAGCGCGCCGGCAGACTACACGCTTCTCGATCGCGAGGGCCGGCCGGTCCGACTGTCGGGTTATCGCGGCAAGCCGCTGCTGGTGAGCTTCATCTACACCGGCTGCTTCACGGTCTGCCCGACCGGCACCCGGATGCTCGACGACGCGGTGGGCGGACTGCAGGACCGATTCGGCACCGGCCAGTTCAACGTCGTCAGCATCGGCTTCAACCAGCCGGCCGATTCGCCGCAGGCGCTCAAGGCCTTCGCCACGCAGAACCGCGTCAACCGGCCGAATTGGGACTTTCTCAGCCCGCCTGCATCGATAGTCGAGCCGCTGACGCGCGATTTCGGTTTCCGCTACGTGGCCACCGCCGCCGGGTTCGACCACGTGCTTCAACTGTCGATCCTCGACGCCGAGGGGCGCATCGTACGCCAGGTGTACGGCGATCGCCTGGGCGCCAACCAGCTCGGTGAGCCGCTGAAGCAGCTTCTCGCCGGGGCGCCGCTCGCTGACGGCGCGGGATTGTCCGACCTCATCGATCGCGTGCGGATTCTGTGCTCGGTGTACGACCCGGCGACCGGCACGTATCGCGTCGACTACGGCCTGGCGATCATGGTCGCAGGCGGCATTACGTTCGCGCTGGCCATGGGCTGGTTCTTCCTGTCGGAATGGCGGACCCAGCGTCGCGCGCGCCGGGCAAAAGCCGCGCATGGGACCCGTCGGCTCGCCGCGTAGGCGCGCGCTGGCGGCCTTCGAAGCCATCGAACGCGCCTTCGACGCCGCCTTCGGCAGCGCGGGCAATCCGCTGCGCCACCTGGGGGCGCTGGGGTTCCTGTTCTTCTGGCTGCTCGCCGGGAGCGGCATCTACCTGTACGCAGCGCTCGACACTTCGGCCGCGGGCGCCTACCGGTCCATCGACGAACTGTCGCGCGGGCAGTGGTACCTCGGAGGGCTCCTGCGCAGCCTGCACCGCTATTCGGCGGATGCGCTCGTCGTCGTGACGCTTGCGCACCTGCTGCGCGAGTTCCTGCTCGGGCGATACAGCGGGTTCCGGCGCTTCTCGTGGCTGACCGGAGCGCCGCTGCCGCTGTTCGTGTTCGCCTGCGGGATCGGCGGCTTCTGGCTGAACTGGGACCAGCTCGGCCAGCTCTCGGCGCTCGCCACGGCCGAGCTGCTCGACTGGCTGCCGATCTTCGCCTCGCCCCTGACCCGAAATTTCCTCGGGGCGCAAAGCGTTTCGGACCGGCTGTTTTCGCTCTTCGTGTTCGTTCACCTGGGCGTGCCTTTGCTCCTCCTGTTCGCTCTCTGGTTCCACATCCAGCGCATCGCGCGTGCCGACGTTTTTCCGCCGCGCGCGCTGGCGATCGGTGCTTCAACGACGCTGATAGCGCTCTCGCTCACGGCGCCGGTGATGAGCCAGGGGCCGGCGGATCTTTCGCTCGTCCCGGGTCCGCTCGCGATGGACTGGTTCCTGCTCTTCGTGCATCCGCTCGCTCACGCAACCTCAGCCGGCGCGACTTGGGCCCTGTTCGGTGGCGCGATGCTCTGGCTGTTCGCGCTGCCTTTCATGCCGCGCCCGGCGCCGCCTGCGATTGCCAAGGTGGATCCGGACAACTGCAATGGCTGCCGCCGCTGCTTCGACGACTGCCCCTACACCGCGATCACCATGCGCGCGCATCCCAACGGCAAGGCCGGGCGCCAACTGGCGGTCGTGGATGAGGACCTGTGTGCGAGCTGCGGGATATGCGTCGGGTCCTGCCCGTCCTCGACGCCGTTTCGAAGCGGCGCGCAATTGCTGACAGGCATCGACATGCCGCAGCTGCCGGTCGATGCATTGCGCACAAAGCTCGAGCAAGGGCTGGCCGCGTTGAAGGGAAACCGCAAGATTGTGGTGATCGGGTGCGACCACTGCGTGCCGGTCGACTCGCTCGCCGCCCGCGACGTAACCACGCTGAGCCTGATCTGCAGCGGAATGCTGCCTCCTTCGTTCGTCGAGTACGCTCTCCGGGCAGGCGCCTCCGGCGTACTCGTCTCTGGATGCATGGAGGGCGCATGCGAATATCGCCTCGGAACGCGCTGGACGAAAGAGCGCCTGACCGGCGTGCGGGAGCCGCACCTTCGCGCCTGGGTGCCGCGCGACAAGCTGGAATTTGCATGGGCGCCTGCGGGCGACCGACGCACGCTGACCAGGGCATTGGACTCCCTCAGAGGCCGGCATGGATAGTCCGGCGACGAAGCCGCTGGCGTGGCTGGCGCAGGGCGCGCTGTACGCCCTGTTCGCGATTGCGATCGGCACGTTTTCGGGCTGGCCGGCCTACCACCACCTCGCCGCCGACCAGGCGCTGATCAAACTGAGCTTCTCGCATAGCGGCAAGCTGGTGAGCGAATGCCGACCGTTGAGCCAAGCGGAACTGGCCAGGTTACCGCCAAACATGCGCGCGCCGATGAAGTGCCCACGCGAGCGCGTTCCCGTGCTGGTCGAGCTTGACATCGACGGCGTGCCGGCGGCGCGGCACTCGGCCCCGCCATCGGGGCTCTCGAAGGACGGCGCCTCGACGGTCTACCGGCGGCTGCCGGTCGCTGCGGGCGTGCACCGGATTTCGGTGCGGCTGAAGGACAGCGCCGGCGCGGCCGGCTTCGACTACTCACGCGACGAATCGGTCTCGCTCAGGCCAGCTCAGGTGCTGGTGATCGATTTCGATGCAGAAAAGGGCGGCATCACATTGCGATGAATACACTCCAAGGCATCTCACGTCAGCCGGCGCCTTCCGACCCCCCCGGCTATTCGCTCGCAGTGCCCGACGGAGCCCGCGGCAAACTGGCGCGCGCGTGGCTCTTGCTTGGGCTCGCTGCCCTGGTCGGTGCCGGCCTGTTCTCGGTCCTGCTTGTCGTCTCGCGCACGCCGTATGTGTCGCAGTGGCTGCCCGTGGCCGACTTCTTCCGCGTCGCGCTGGTCGTGCACGTGGACCTGTCGGTGCTGGTGTGGTTCATGGCGCTCGCCGGGATGCTGTGGACTTTGAACGGCTCGGCGTGGGGCCTGCGCTGGGGCTGGGCGGCTCTGGTCTCGTGCGCGGCTGGGACGGCGCTGATGGCCCTGGCACCTTTCGTCGATCGGGGCGAGGCGATCATGGCCAATTACATCCCGGTGCTCAACGGGCCGTGGTTCATCGCCGGCCTGCTCGTGTTCGGCGGCGGCGTGGTCCTGCTTGTGCTGCGCGCGATGCTGGCCTCGCCCAGGCCGGGCCCGCGCATCGACGGGCAGGGCGCGCTGCGCTTCGGCCTGAACGCCTGTGCCATATCCGCGGCGGTGGCCGTGATCGCGTTCGCATGGTCCTACGCGAGCGTCCCGGGATCGCTCTCCGGCAAGGCGTACTACGAGATCCTGTTCTGGGGCGGCGGCCACGCGCTGCAGTTCACCTGGACGTTGCTGATGCTGGTGGCCTGGCTGTGGCTGGCGAGCGCCAGCGGCGCCCGGGTGCCGCTCGGCCCTCGCGTCGCATTGCTGATGTTCGCGCTCGCTCTTGCCAGTGTGTTCGTAACGCCGTATGCCTACCTCGCCCACGACGTTGCCTCGGTCGAGCATCGCAACCTGCTGACCTGGGCGATGCGGATGGGCGGCGGCGTGTCGATCCTGCCGGTGAGCCTCGCGATCATTTTCGCGCTCCGTCCGGGCGCTGCGCTGCCGCCTGCGCCTGTGTCGCCTGCCGCGCGTCCTCTGCGCGCCGCGCTGGTGGCCTCCGTGCTGCTGTTCGCGGCGGGCGGCGTGATCGGCGTGTTCATCAACGGCAGCAACGTGCGTATCCCGGCGCATTATCACGGCTGCATCGTCGGAGTGACCCTCGCGCTGATGGGCCTGGTCTACCACCTGCTGCCGCGGTTGGGGTACCGGGCACCGTCCACGCGTTTGGCCACGCTGCAGCCGGTCCTTTACGGCACCGGGCAGATGATGCACATCGTGGGGCTGGTCTGGTCGGGTGGTTACGGCGTGCAGCGCAAGGTGGCCGGCTCAGAGCAGGTGTTGCGCACGGGGGCGGAGATCGCCGGCATGGGTCTGATGGGACTCGGCGGGCTGGTGGCCATCATCGGCGGACTGCTCTTCGTCGTGGTCGTGGTCGCCGCGATGCGCAACCGATCTGCGGCGCGGCCTGCGCTGCAGGCCCATGCATGATCGCGCGATTGCAGTCGGTGCTGCGCTGGCTGTTCATGCGTGTGGAGGCGCTGTTCAACGCGGCCTTCGGTGACCGGCTGAACCCGCTCTACCAGCTCGGCGCGATCAGCTACTTCCTGTTCTGGATCGTTGCCGGCACAGGGCTCTACCTGTACGCGTTCTATGAAACCAGCGTGACGGGCGCATTCCACTCGGTCGAGGCGCTGACGCAGGGCCAGTGGTTTGCCGGCGGCATCATGCGCAGCGTCCATCGCTACGCCTCCGACGCGATGGTGCTCACGATGCTGCTGCATATGGTGCGCCATTTCGCCTTCGACCGCCTGCGCGGCTTTCGCTGGTTCTCGTGGGTCACCGGCGTGGCGCTGATCTGGCTGGTGTACGTATCCGGCATCAATGGATTCATGTTGCCCTGGGACAGGATGGCGCAGTTCGTCGTCGTCGCGAGCTTCGAGTGGCTCGACTGGCTGCCGACGTTCGGCGGTGCGCTGATGCGCAACTTCATCTATACCGACAGCGTCAACGACCGCCTGTTCTCGCTGCTCGCGTTCATGCACATCGGCATCCCGCTGCTGATGCTGCTGATGCTGTGGATCCACGTGCAGCGCGTGCCGAAGGCCAATACCAATCCGGCGCGGCCGGTCATGGCGGGGCTGCTCGTCACGATGCTGGGCCTTGCGCTGCTGCAACCGGTCGTGAGCCAGGGCGGCGCGGCCGATCTCGGCGTGGCCGCCGGATCGCTCGCGTTCGACTGGTTCTACCTCGCGGCGTTCCCGCTGCTCTACAGCTGGCCGCTGGCCCACGTGTGGGCGCTGTTGGCGGGGGCGACGGTGCTGCTCGTGGCATTGCCGTGGCTGCCGCCCCGGTTCAGGCGTGCGAAGGCCGCGGAATTCCAGTTGCTGGTCCGGCCGGGTGACGAACGCGTCGGAGTGCGTCCGGGCGAGACGCTGCTCGAGGCGGGCCTGCGGGCAGGAATCGCATTGCCTTACGAGTGCCGCAATGGCGGCTGCGGGGTCTGCCGCTGCAGGATCGTGCGGGGTAGCGTCGATCACGGTGCTTACCAGCCCAGCGCTTTGCCGAATGCACTGCGCGAGCGAGGCGACGCCCTGCTCTGCTGTGCAACACCGCTCTCCGATGTGGAGATCGCACTGGATCCCTCCACGCAGCCGACCCGTGCGCCAGTGCCTCGGCATACGGGCAGGGTGGAGAGCATCGAACGCCTGGCCGTCGAAGTGATCCGGCTGCGCATCTCGCTGCCCGGAAATGAACGGATTGCCTTCGTGGCCGGCCAGTACATCAACATCATCCTGGAAGACGGGCAGCGGCGCGCTTTCTCGTTCGCCAATCCGCCGCACGCCAGCGCGCTGATCGAATTGCATGTTCGCCTGATTCCCGGCGGGCGTTTCACCACCCACGTATTCGCCGCGATGAAGCCAGGCGATTCGATCGAGTTCGAGGGCCCGCTGGGGACGTTCGCGTTGCACGAGAGTGCCCGGCCCATCCTGTTCGTCGCCGGGGCCACCGGCTTCGCGCCGATCAAGAGCATTGTGGAGGACGCCTTCCATCGCGGGATCCGGCGATCGATGCGCCTGTACTGGGGGGTAAGGCGGCGCAGCGACCTTTACCTGCTCGACCTGGCCGAAGGCTGGCAGCGCGAGCACGCGAACTTCACTTTCGCGCCGGTATTGTCCGAACCGGACCCGCAGGACGCCTGGGCCGGCCGCACGGGGTTGGTCCACACCGCGATGCTGGCGGATTTTCCCGACCTGACCGGGTACGAGGTCTACGTCTGCGGTTCGGTGAAGATGGTCGCGACCGCGATCCCGGCCTTCGTCACCCAGGGGCTGACCGAGGACGTCTGCTTCTCCGACGCATTCCTGCCAGCCGCGCTGCGCGAACAATCTTCCGGTTAGGCGGCCGTGGCCGCTGCATGGTGACGCGTTAACCCGGCGCCGAGATTTCCAGTCTGACCTCCGTACCGTCGCCAGGGACGAAAGTCGCTTCGCAGTTGCGCCGCGCCAGTTCCGGATAGAGTGCTTCGATGTTCTGGTCGAGGTGGGCCACGAGGGTCCCGGCGCCGGCGTCACGGGCGTCGAGGACGGCCTGCATGGCGGCCTCGGGCGCAAGGCCGCGCGCATCGACGTGCCGCGCCCCGCTCTCGGACCAGGTCCTTGCGGCGGTGCCCGTGAGTGCGGCGCTATCCGTCTGAACCGCCCTCGGGGCAGGGCCGGCTGGCGGTACCGGCGGACTTTGCCGCCGGAAGGTGATCTCCCATTCGCCGGGCCCGTGCGGCACGGCGGATGAGGTGAATCCGCTGCTGCCCAGGACCTCGCGCAAAGGCAGCGGATCGAATGGCGCGACCAGCACCAGCACGCCATCGACCGGTACCTGCCGCGCGACCTGCATGATCTCGGAAAACGGGTCGCACCCGCCCGCGAGGATCGGCCGGACGTCGAGCCGAATCGTGTGCGTTGTCATCGTGCCTCGAACGGTTAGCGTGCGTAACGATCCCCCGACGTGAAGCGTGTGCCTTTGATCTGTCTCAAGAAAAGGCGCGCGGGGCCGGAGCGACCGTGTTTGACGCACGTCAACCCCCGGCCGGTCGTACCCCTTAACATAACGGCGAACGAGGGGACGACGCATGGACATGGGGCAAAAGACACTCTCGAAGGCCGATCTGCCGGGGCAACCGGCGCCTGCGCGCGCCTCCAAGCGCCCAGCGATCAAGGTCGAGGCTTTCCTCGCCAGGCTGCCGATGTTCAGCGAGATGAACGCCGCGGAAATCGGCCGGATCACGGCCGGCACGCACTCGCTGCGCATCGAAAAAGGCGAGCGCATCTTCCACCACGGCGACCCCTGCGGCGGCTTCCACATCGTGGTCTACGGGCAGGTGAAGCTCGGCTTCACGTCGCCGCAAGGTAGCGAAAAGGTCGTCGAGATCGTCGGCCCGGGGCAGACCTTCGGCGAAGCGCTGATGTTCCTCGAGCGCCCGTACATCGTCTCGGCGCACGCGCTGGCCGACACGATGCTTTTGCATGTGGCGAAGAACGTCATGTTCGACGAGATCGCGCGCGATCCGGCGTTCGCGCGCAAGATGCTCTCCGGCCTTGCGCTGCGCCTTCACGGACTGGTGCGCGATGTCGAGGCCTACTCGCTGCGCTCGAGCGCCGAGCGTGTGATCGGCTACCTGCTGAGCGCCGCCTGCGGGGAGGCGGCGGACGACACCGCCGCGCAAGCACCTCGCGAAGTGCTGCTGTCGGCAGGAAAGGGGGTGCTCGCCTCGCGCTTGAACATGACACCCGAGCATTTCTCGCGCGTGTTGCACGAGTTGCTGGCCATCGGACTGATTTCGGTCGACGGAAAGACCGTGCGCATCCTAGATCTCGAGCGCCTGCGCACCCACACCGTCTGATCCGGAAAAAGCGGGATCCGAAGCTCCCGACAAGGACAGCGGAGTGCCCGCTCCGCTTTTCGGAATCCGGGCTATCGCAGCTTGAGCACCCAAGCGGCCAGCGTCTTGGCGTCGCTTTCCGACACCTTTGTATTGGCCGGCATCGCGACCGGGCCCCAGACACCGGTGCTGCCCTTGCGGATCTTCTCGGCCAGCCTCACCTCGGCGTCAGCCTGGCCCTTGTATTTCTTGGCGACGTCTTTGTACGACGGCCCGACCAGCTTCCTGTCGATCTGGTGGCAGGCCAAGCATTGGTGCTTCTTCGCCAGATCCTCGCTCGCCCTCGCGGGCGAAGCGAGCACGGCGGCGACAAGGATGTTGGCCATCAACGGATAAACCAGTTTCATTGCGATTTCCTCGTAATAGTCGTGCCGGGCGCGCTTTGGGCGTCGAAGCGGCCCGTCGGGGTAAGACCGAAGCATGCGCGCGTGCAGAGCCGACGGGTTTGATGCACATCAAGCATTGACGTACCGGAGCAGGGCTACCGCAGGACCGAATTTTTGATACAGATCAACCCGAAAGGCCGGCGGGCGCGAAATAATGTGTCACTGAAATCAACGGCAACAATGGACATGTCGTCTGCGAATGCTGCGCCAGGCCTGCCTCGTTGGCGGTTGCGCGGGCATGTACTGCTTCCGATCGTGCAGGGCGGCATGGGGGTCGGAATCTCCGCCCATCGGCTGGCCGGCAGCGTCGCCAGCCTCGGTGCGCTGGGAACGGTTTCCAGCGTCGACCTCCGGCATCATCATCCGGACCTTCTTGAGCTGGCGCGGGGCTGCACCGACAAGGACGCGCTCGACAAACTGAACCTGGTCGCGCTCGATCGCGAAATCCGCGCGGCGCGAGCGCTTGCGAACGGGCGAGGCGCGGTCGCCGTCAACATCATGAAGGCCGTTTCGGCGTATCCATCGCACGTGCGGCAGAGCTGCGAGAGCGGCGCACACGCGATCGTCATGGGCGCCGGCCTGCCCTTCGACCTCCCCGACCTCGCACGCGACTTTCCCGATGTGGCGCTGGTGCCGATCCTGTCCGACGCACGCGGCGTGAACATCGTGCTGAAGAAGTGGATGCGCAAGAACCGCCTGCCGGATGCGATCGTCATCGAACATCCCGGCTACGCAGGCGGCCATCTCGGCGCCACCAGGCTGGAGGAAGTCAAGGATCCGCGGTTCGACTTCGAGCCGGTGCTCACGGGGATCTTCGAGGTGCTCAAGGCGCTCGAGATCGAGCGCGAACGCATTCCGATCGTGCTCGCCGGCGGCATCAGCAGCCACGCGCAGGTGCGCGCGCTGCTTGCTCTGGGGGCATCCGCAGTGCAGATCGGCACGCCCTTCGCGGTCACGCAGGAAGGCGATGCCCACCCGAATTTCAAGCAGGTCCTCGCGAATGCGCGCCCCGAGGACATCGTGACCTTCATGAGTGTCGCGGGCCTGCCGGCGCGCGCGGTGCGCACGCCGTGGCTGAACAACTACCTGCGGCGCGAGAAGGCGCTGCAATCCCATGCCAAAGCCGATCCGCGCCGCTGCGTGCCGGGTCTCAATTGCCTGACCGTCTGCGGATTGCGCGACGGCCTCGCCGGCATGGGGCAGTTCTGCATCGACACGCGCCTGGCGTACGCGCTCAAGGGCGACGTCAAGAAGGGGCTGTTCTTCAGGGGCAGCGAGCCGCTGCCCTTCGGCGCTGAAATCCGCCCGGTGGCCGAACTCGTCAACTACCTGATGACCGGAGCGATTTGATCGATGGCAAGCCGGCCGCTCTTCGGCGTGCGTATCGTCCACACATCAGCGGTTTTATCAACCTCCCTGGGAGGGCGTGCCACGATTGGGCAATGGATTACGCAACGATTAAAGCGATCCACGTCGGCAGCGCCATCCTGAGCATCTCCGGGTTTGCGCTGCGCGGCGCGCTCATGCTCCGCGGCTCCGCGCTGCTCGAAACCCGATTCGCGCGCACCGCTCCTCATGTGGTGGACAGCGTGCTGCTGGCAAGCGCGATCGCGCTCGCCTGGGTAAGCGGCCAATCGCCGCTCACGCAAAGCTGGATTGGCGCCAAAGTGATCGCCCTTTTCGCGTACGTTCTGCTTGGTGCTATTGCGCTTCGGCGCGGGCGCACCCCGCGGATTCGCGCAATCGCGCTGGCATTGGCGCTTCTCACCGCGCTTTACATCGTTTCAGTTGCGATGATGCGCACACCCGCCGGGGTATTTGGCTTTTTTAAGGATTTCCTGTGACGACGGCGGTGCAACGCGCACGCTACTCGAAGCGATGACGGTGCCGGTACTGATGTCGTATTAACGAGCAGTCCGACGCCCAGAGCAAGGAGAGGCCCACGACCGCACGTAAAGCGCGGACCACCTCCGTTCGAATCACCCGACCCGCTGTCCGGCCTCGCCCCCCCCGGAATAGGATTCACGGCGCACCGCGGAAGTCTGCGAGCCGAAAACACCCACCACAATCAGGTCTTCTTCTTTGTCGAAGAACGAGTGAATGGTCATGGCACGGACAAGCAGGATATTCCCGGGCGCGACATCGCGCTCCTGGCCGGCCACTCGCAACGTCGCGCGCCCGCTCAATACAAAATAGGTTGCACTCTCCGAGTTCATACGCACACCCGGGTTACGCCGCATCGAACAGTTCCTTGTGCCGGGCATCCCCGTCGTCACGGAATAGCCCTGACTTTGTCCCTGATCACTATGCCTGTACGTATCGCGCCGGGATTGAGCAGGATGAGGAAAGCCCGCTTGCGATATGTCGGCGCGACCTGATCCAGATCAAGCCCATCTTTGTCTATCGGCGCTGAAATGGCTTGGCATACCATTTCCCCCAAAGGACCCGCCATGTACAAGCACATCCTCGTTCCAACCGACGGCTCGCCACTCGCATCGAAAGCCGTGGAGGCCGCCATTGCCTTCGCCGCCGAAACCGGCGCCAAGGTGACCGGCTACTTCGCCATCGAAGACATGCACATGCACCACGTCGGCGCCCACCTCAACAAGGACCTGCTCGAGGAATTCGACCGGCGCGCGCGCGCGTCGGCCGAGGCGCATGTATCGGAGCCATCGAAGACGGCCAAGGCCGCAGGCGTCGCGTACGACTGGATCGTGAACAAGGTAAGCCGGCCGCATGAAGGCATCATCGACGCCGCCCGCAATGCCGCATGCGACATAATCTTCATGGCCTCGCATGGCCATCGCGGGCTGACCGGCCTGATCGTGGGGAGCGTGACGCAGAAAGTGCTGACGCATTCGGCCACTCCCGTGCTCGTTTTCCGCTGACACCGCGATGCAGAACCCGGTCCAGGCATTGGAGGACCCAGCGGGAGGACCGCTGCGCGATCAACTGATGGCGGTTGCACACGCTGGTCTACGACATATGCGTGGTGAGGCGGCAACGATGCGGTGGCGGATCCTGCCCGTCTTGCGGCATCCGCGCCGATTTGATGCAGGTCAAGGCGGCGACGCGCGCCCCTGCCACAGTCGTGAACCCACCATGCAACCCAATTGAACATGCTTCCCGTCGCAAGATCCGAGCTTGTCATCGATGCGGACCTGATCCGCCGATACGATTCCAGCGGCCCGCGCTATACGTCCTATCCCACCGCGGATCGGTTCGTCGAAGGCTTTGGCGAAGTACAGTGCCGCGAGTGGCTCGCCAAGCGCAACATCAGCGGCATCCGCCGACCCCTCTCGGTCTATGTGCATCTGCCGTTCTGTAACACGATCTGCTACTACTGCGCCTGCAACAAAGTGGTGACGAAGGACCATGGCCGCTCGGCAAAATATATAAAGTACCTCGCGCGCGAAATGATGCTGTATGACGAGCTGCTCGGGGATGACCGCTCCATCTGCCAACTGCACTGGGGAGGTGGCACTCCGACGTTTCTCTCGCAGGCCGAGATGCGCGCACTCATGGACGCGATCCACCGCCATTTCCTGCCGATGCCCAACGCCGAGTATTCGATCGAGATCGATCCGCGCAAGATCGAACCCGGCACCATGGCGTTCCTCGCGGAGCTCGGCTTCAACCGCGTTTCGATTGGCGTGCAGGATTTCGACCCGGCGGTGCAGAAGGCCGTCAATCGCATACAGAGCGAAGAAGAGACGCGCCGCGCGATCGATGAAGCGCGCGCCAACGGCTTTCGCTCGGTGAACCTGGATCTCATCTACGGCCTGCCCAGGCAAACCGCAGAAAGCTTCGCAGCGACGCTTGAACGAGTCATCGCGATATCGCCCGACCGCATCGCGCTGTACAACTACGCGCACCTGCCCACGGTATTCAAGCCGCAGCGTCGCATTCTCGCGGCCGAGATGCCCCCGGCCGAGGCGAAGCTCTCGATATTCACCCACGCCATCGAGCGGCTCACCGGAGCCGGCTACACGTACATCGGCATGGACCACTTCGCCAAGCCCGGTGACGACCTGGCGATTGCGCAGCGCCAGGGCCGCCTGCACCGCAACTTCCAGGGCTATTCGACGCATGCCGACAGCGACCTCGTCGCCTTCGGCATCTCGGCCATCGGCCGCATTGGCCCGACTTACTACCAGAACACCAAAACACTCGACGAGTACTACGATGCGCTCGACTCTGGTCACGTGCCGGTGCTGCGCGGCATGGAGCTCACGCAGGACGATCTCGTGCGCCGCGCGGTGATCCAGGCGCTGATCTGCCATTTCAGGCTTTCGACCGAGTCCATAGAGCTTGCGTACCTGGTCGACTTCAAGGCCTATTTCGCGCGGGAACTCGCGGACCTTTGCGCCTTCCAGGCCGAAGGCCTCGTCGACGTGACCGCAGACTGGATCAGCATAACGCCGCGTGGACGGCTGCTGGTGCGCGCGATCTGCATGGTGTTCGACCGTTATCTGCGCGACAGCCGGCGCAGCGCAAGCTATTCAAAAGTGATCTGAGTGGATCGACACGCGTGGTTAGC
>JBDTRN010000003.1:0-28593 GCA_039931715.1 Betaproteobacteria bacterium | reverse complement strand
GCCGGCGGCAAGCTCGAGATGCAGATCAAGGTCGAGATGGGCCGCGGCTACGTGCCGGGCAACATGCGCTACCTGCCTGAAGAGACCAAGGGCATCGGGCGCGTCATCCTCGACGCCTCGTTCAGCCCCGTGCGCCGCGTGTCCTACCTGGTGGAATCTGCCCGTGTCGAGCAGCGCACCGACCTCGACAAGCTGGTCATCGATATCGAAACCAATGGCGCGATCGAGCCAGAAGAGTCGATCCGCTACGCTGCGCGCATCCTTGTCGACCAGCTTTCGGTGTTCGCGCAGCTCGAGGGCACCGCGATGCCCACCGAGACGCCCAAGTCGCCGCAGGTGGACCCGATCCTGCTGCGCCCGGTGGACGACCTCGAACTGACGGTGCGCTCGGCCAACTGCCTCAAGGCCGAGAACATCTATTACATCGGCGACCTGATCCAGCGCACCGAAACCGAACTGTTGAAGACCCCGAACCTGGGCCGCAAGTCGTTGAACGAGATCAAGGAAGTACTTGCCTCGCGCGGCCTCACGCTCGGCATGAAGCTCGAGAACTGGCCGCCCGCCGGCCTCGAGCACGGCAGGAACTAGGACCAAAGGACAAAGCCATGCGCCACGGCCACGGACTCAGAAAACTAAACCGCACCTCGAGCCACCGGCTCGCCATGTTCCGCAACATGGCAGTGTCGATGCTGCGCCACGAGACCATCAACACCACCCTGCCGAAGGCGAAGGAACTGCGTCGCATAGTCGAGCCGCTCATCACGCTCGGCAAGGCGCCGTCGCTTGCCAATCGGCGGCTCGCTTTCAATCGCCTGCGCGATCGTGAAATCGTCGGCAAGCTTTTCGACGAACTCGGCCCGCGCTACGCAAATCGCAACGGCGGTTACCTGAGCATCCTCAAGAACGGTTTCCGCAAGGGCGATAACGCCCCCATGGCCTTGGTCATGCTCATGGACCAGCCGGAGCGTGCCGCCGAGGCGAAACCTGCGGAGAAGGCGGGCGCCTGAAGCGCGGAGCGATCGGCCACAAAAAAACCGGGCCCTGCCCGGTTTTTTTTCGCCTGCGCGAGACGGCCTCAGCGCAGAAATGCGAAAGCGCCATTCTGTCCGCGGCAACGCGCATATAGTGCACAGATCGCCAACGGGGACCGGGTAGCAGATCCGGGCCGATCCAGAATGCAGGAGCCGCCCACTGCCGGCCGACTCAGGAAAACCTCCGCTCCCTGCGGCGGCGCGGTTGCGCTGCTGCTTGGTGCGTGCATTGTCGCGGGGGGCGCATATGCCGCGTCGGGGACGCTCGGATTCTCCGTTCAGGTGACGCCTGGACTGGTCGCCGCATACACGCGGCTGTTCGGCTCAACGGTGCGTGAAAGAATCACCGCCTGGACAGATTTCGCCCGCACCCAGAAAGCCGCACCGCGTTCCGCGCGGCTCCTTGCGCCTGCAGGCGCGGAAGCCGAAGCCCTGCAGTCTGTCAATTCGTACTTCAACCGGATACCATTCCTCTCGGATGCCGCTCACTGGTCTGCCGAAGACTACTGGGCCACGCCGGCCGAAACGGTGAGCAGCAACGGCGGGGATTGCGAGGATTATTCAATTGCGAAGTACTTCCTGCTCAAAGAAGTCGGCGTGCCCGTTGAGCGCCTGAGGATCACCTATGTCAAGGCAGTCAAGCTTAACCAGGCGCACATGGTGCTCGCGTACTACGCGTCGCCCGTATCCGACCCGTTGATCCTCGACAACCTTGATGACAAAGTGCGGCCCGCGTCCGAGCGCCCCGATCTTGTGCCCGTTTATAGCTTCAACGACGACGACATCGTCATCGTGAGGGACAACAGGAAGTCCAATCCCCTCCAGATCCGGGCGTGGCGCGACCTGCTCGGCAAGCTCGAAGCGGAGGCGCGGCTGTGACCCTCGCACGCCAGCTTTTCGTCGGCCTGTCGATCATCTTCGCCCTGCTGGTGCTGGGCATCGAGTCGATCTACATCCAGAATGCGCGCCGCTACTTGCAGCAACAGCTCGAGGCCCATGCTCAGGAAACCGCTACTGCGTTGGCGCTGTCCCTGGGGCAGGGCATGAAGGGACCCGACGCGGCGCTCGCGGAGACCTTCATCAACCCGGTATTCGACCGCGGCCACTTCGCCTCAATCAGGCTGCTTGGCGTGGATGGCGCAACGCTGGTGGACCGCGAGCTTGGTGATGTCCGGGACGAATCCCCGGGGGTGCTCAAGCGCGTGCTGTCGTTCCAGGCCCCTACCGGTGAGGCGCTGGTAAGTTCGGGCTGGCGCCAGCTGGGACGGGTCGTCGTCGTGGTGCATCCGCGCTTCGCCTACAACCAGTTGTGGCACACGCTCATGGAGACGCTCGCGTGGCTGGGCGTGCTGTATGTGCTTGCCCTGCTGGCGATGCGGCGGTTCCTTCGCGGAATCCTGCGCCCGCTGGAAGCAATCGAGCAGGCGGCCCTGGCCATCGGGCGGCGCGAGTTTGGCGCCATCCGCCTGGAAACCCGCACGCGCGAACTGCAGCGCGTCGGTGCGGCCATGAACGACCTTTCGGTCAAGCTGCGCGATGCGATCGCGGAGGAATCCAATCGCGCCGATCGCATGCACAAGGCGGCTTTCGAGGACCCGCTTACCGGCGTGCTCAATCGCCGCGGACTCACCCAGCACGTGCAGGCGCTGTTCGCGGGGGAAGCCGAGATCTCGTCGGGCGCCCTCGCCTTCGTGAGCATGATCGGCCTGGACGAGGCGAACCGATCCCTTGGCGCGGCGCGCGCCGACGAGCTCGCGCAGCAGCTCGCCGAAGTCGTCGGTGGGCCAGTTGCCGGCGACCCCCTCATCGTCGGGCGCTGGCAGGGCGGGTCGTTTGCCGTGCTGTTGCCCAACCGCGATGCCCTGGCAGCGCGCGAGTGGGGCGAGGCGGTATGCGGCCGGTTCGCGGCGCTCGCCCACGAGCAGCTCGGGGCGATCGAAATTTCGGTCGCCGCGGGGCTTGTGCATTTCGATGCGCTGCGTCCGACATGGTCCGATCTCGAGCGGCAGGCCGCCCAGGCCCTGGCCGAAGCGATGCAGAAAGGCGACGGCGCGTGCGTGATGCGGACGATGACGCCAGGTGAGGCAGAAGCGCGGTCCGCCGACGAGTGGCGCGAGCGGATCGAAAGTGCGCTCAAGTCAGGGGCGATGGTCCTGTATGGCCAGCGTGTATTCGGCCTGCCGGGACGCGAAGTCCTGCACATCGAAGTCATGTCGCGCCTGCTCGAGCCCGACGGCCGGGCGGTGGCCGCTGTGGCCTTCGTGCCTGCCGCCAGCCGTCATCACTTGCTGCCCCTAATTGACCGCACAATGCTCGACAACCTGTGGAAGCTGCTTGCAGGCGATGCGACCCTGCCTGAGAGCATCGCGGTCAACGTATCGGCCCAAAGCCTCCAGGACCCCGCTTTCCGTGCGGAATTGAAAAAACGGTTGCAGCAGTCACCGGAGGTGGCGCGGCGCCTCGTGTTCGAACTCAGTGGGTATGCCGCGGTACGCAACGTGGAACTCGCCGGGGCGTTTGCCCGCGAGATCCGCCATTCCGGCGCCCGCTTCGCCATCGATGGATTCGAGCTTTCGGGAGCATCGTTGCGCGTCGTGCACCGATTGCTGCCTGAATACATCAAACTGGCGGAGGGTTATTCGCGCGGCATTGCGGCGGACGACGATCTGCGCTTCCTGGTCGAGTCGCTGATCCGTATCGTGCGGCCGCTCGATATCCAGCTCATTGCCAGCAATATCGAAGATCCCGCGCTGCTTGGCCAGTTGGGCGAACTCGGATTTGACGGCTTCCAGGGTTACGCCGGTGATCGCCCCGCGTCCCTTGAGCGCCCTGCCTAAGCGATGACGATCGCGCGGTAATCGTTGACGTTGGTAAGCGTGGGTCCCGTATGCACGAGATCGCCGATGGCGGAAAAGAATCCCCAGGCATCGTTTTTCGCGAGTAGCGCCCTGCCATTGATTCCCGCTGCCGAGGCGCGGGCCAGCGAATCGGGCAGGAGCACGGCGCCCGCATTGTCCTCCGAGCCGTCGATCCCGTCGGTGTCCGCCGCCAGCGCAAACACCGAGTCCATTCCCTGCAATTCCACCGCGAGCGACAGCAGGAATTCACTGCAACGGCCGCCCCTTCCCTTGGCTCGTACAGTGACAGTACATTCACCGCCGGAAATGAGCGCCACCGGCGCACGGAAAGGCAGCCCGTGTGTGCGCACCTCGCGGGCGATGGCGGCCATCACCTTGCCGACCTCCTGCGCTTCGCCGGTAATCGAATCACCCAGGATCGCGGGAGTGATGCCGCGTGCGCGGAACACTTCCGCTGCCGCTTCCAGCGAGCGGTGCGCAGTAGCGATGACGCGGCTTTCGGAGCGTGCGAACACGGCGGCGCCGGGTTTGGGGGTTTCGCCGACCGACCCTCGTGCGCCTTCGCCCAGGTGCCGTTTCACGCTTGCAGGTGGTTCGACCCCATAGCGGGCAAGGACATCGAGCGCATCCTGGTAGGTGGTGGGATCGGGGGAGCAGGGGCCCGAGGCGATATGCGTCGGGTCGTCTCCCGTGACGTCGGATATGACGAGCGCGAGCATGCGCGCCTTGCAGGCCGCCGCCAGGCGGCCGCCCTGGATGACCGAAAGATGCTTGCGCACCGTATTGATCTCCTGGATGGGCGCACCGCAAAGCAGGAGCTGGCGTGTCACTTCTTTCAGGTCGGCCATCGAAACGGCATCGACTGGCAGCGACAGGAGGCTTGAGCCACCGCCTGACACCAGCGCCAGGAGCAGGTCGTCCTCACCGAGGGTCCGCACGCGGCTGAGGATGTCGCGGGCGGCGGCTTCCCCACTTTCGTCAGGCACAGGATGCCCGGCTTCCACGACCTCGATGCGCCCTGCCGGTAAGCCGTGACCGTAGCGCGTAATCACCAGGCCCGACAGTGCTGCCTCCGCCGGCCAGTGACGCTCCACCGCCGCGGCCATCGAGGCGGCCGCCTTGCCGGCGCCGATCGCGAGGGTGCGCCCGGCAGGCACGCTGGGCAGGTGCGGCGGGAGGATGTGCAACGGATCGGCCGCCGCCACCGCTGCCCGGAAGCTGTCGACGAGAAGGGCGCGCGGGTCGAAGCCTGGCTGGCTAACCAAAGGTTTCCCGGATGGCCCGGCCGCGCAATGCGTACAGCCGCGGATAGGAATCGCGAAAGGCCGCGCGGATTTCGTCCACCGGGACGTCGGCGAAGGACCCCCGGTCGCGAAGGTATTCCATGTGCCGCCGTTCGTCGGCGTCGAACGGGTGGAAGATCGAATCGGCCCGGCCATCGAACTCCAGCGGCTTGACGCGAAACTTTTCGCACAGGGCCACGTTGAAGGCCGGCGTTGCCTTGACCCACCGGCCATCGATGAGCAACTCGCTGAATCCGTGGTAGATGAACTCGTCGCTGCCCATGTATTCGCGCAGCCTGGGAGTTGTCAGGTGGTTCCTGACGTCGGCAAAGCCGATGCGTGAGGGGATGCCGGCCGCCCGCGCCACGGCCGCAAGCAGTGAAGCCTTCCCGACGCAGAAGCCTTCGCCCGCCGCCAGGCAGTCGCTCGCGCGGAATGACGACGCGGCGGTGAAATCGAGAAAGGGGTTGTAACGGATAAGGTCGCGCACGGCGTAATACAGCGAAACCGCACGCTCCGCGCTGCTCCCGCCACCGCTGTGTTCGGCGGCAAAGGCTGCCACCGCCGGGTGTGCGCTGTCGATGTACTCGGCGCTGGTGAGGTACGTCTCGGGTCTGTTCACTTGTCCAGCTTCATCATCTTGCGTGTACCCGTGAACAGGGGACTGGAGTGGTTGCACAACTCGTCCAGGATGGTGAAGTGGTCGGCGCCTGCCACTGTTACGTCGGTGGTGACAGCCGATTTCCAGCGCGCCCCCAGAAGCGCGTTCTGGCGCTTGAATTCGGAGCTTTCCTTCGCTCCTACGGCCGTGACGATAGGTGCCCGGGTGGCAGGCGGCAGGAAGGCGGGAGAAGATTTCAGCGCCGATGCATCGTCCAGCCTGAGGTCGGGGTTGAGCCAGCCGACCTGCACCAGGGGCCGCAGGTCGTACACGCCGCTGACCGCGAGCGCGCCCTTGTACAGGTCGCGCGGCAGTTCCTTGTCGTACACCGGCCACAACGCGGCCATCGTCATCGCCGTAAGGTGCGCGCCCGCCGAATGACCGGCAACATACAGCCGGTCCTGGTCCATGCCGTAATCCTCGGCGTGCTTCCACAGCCAAGCCGATGCCCTGAGCATCTGCTTGACGATGGCTTCGATGCTGGCCCCCGGGCACAGGTCGTAGTTGACCGCAACCAGCGAAACCCCGGCGTCGACCCATGCGGGAGCGAGGAAAGAAAAGTCCTGCTTGTCCATCGCCCGCCAGAACCCGCCATGGATGAACATCATGCAGGTGCCATCTCCCTTGCGCGCCGGAAAAATGTCGAGCATTTCGCCCGGACTGTCGCCGTATTGCCGGTCGAGGTAGCAGATCATGGAAGAGCGGGTGCGCGCCGACTTGTCTGCCCAGCGTGCCATAACCTCCGGGTGGTCGGGGAAAAGCACGCGGTTGTTGTACTCGCGGCTGTAGAAATCGCTTGCGCTCATGTTGGGGTCTGCCGCCTGGGATTGCCGCACTGCTTCAGCCACGATGTTCCCTCAGGATGCCCAGCGCTGCCTGCGCAGGGCGGTCGGAATATGAAAACAGCACGGTCTCGTCCGCGGTCTCGAACCGGACCGGCTGCCAGGAAGGCACCACGAAAGTATCCCGCGGCGAGAAGTCGAAGCTGGCCGCGCCAATGTGCACCGTCCCCTTGCCCTCGGCGACCGAGTAGATGGTCCCGTCGGTCGAGCGATACGGGTCGGAGCGGAAGGCGCGCGGCAGCAGCTGGATGAATGCGCCGATGGTAGGCATGGCGAAGCCGCCGGTCAGCGGGTTGACGAACTGCATCTTCCAGCCATGGCAGGCGTCGGGCACCTGGTTGCGTTCGAGCGCCGCGAGGGTTTCGCGACTGCGCTCATACGGATAGTTGAAGATTGGCGAGGTCTTGGAGGTGGGCAGCGGACCCAGCGGCACGAGGTTGTGCCCGTAGCGCGCATACGAATCGCCTTCGTTGCGGGTGACGGGCTGCTCGTCTTCGGGGAGGGTTTCCATGAACTGCGCCCCGAAGAACTGCAGGATCTGGATGTCGAGCCCATCCATCCAGACCACCGGCTCGTCGCCGGGGTTGCCGTGGTCATGCCAGGTCCACGAAGGGGTAATGATGAAGTCCCCCGGTCGCATGGTGGTTCGCTCCCCATCCACCGCGGTGTAGGCGCCGGAGCCTTCCACGATGAATCGCAGCGCTGACTGGGTGTGCCGGTGGCTGGGGGCCACTTCACCGGGCAGGATAAGCTGCAGGCCACAGTAGAGGCTGCGGGTAATGCACGACTGGCCGCGCATCGCCGGGTTCTCCAGCACCAGCACGCGCCTGATCGCTTCGGCCGCGGTGATGAGCTTGCCGGACTCCAGTATAAAAGGACGGATTTCGTTGTATTTCCACAGCGCCGGCTCGCAGCCTGGGTTGGGCAGCGGCGGCACCAGTGCATGGAGGACTTCCCACAACGGTGCGAGGTTATCCCGGTCCAGGCGGGAATAGAACTCCGCACGCGAAGCCGCCTCCGTGGGCTCAAGGGATTTCGCGATGGTCGCCGCTTGCATTCACTTCTCCGTCGGGAGCGCAGACGGTGATTTTATCAAACGGCCCCGGTGAAGGGGTGCTCCGTTCTACCGAACTAAGGGGATTTCGCCAGCCAAAACACAGGTTTACCCGCGCTTTGGGGCTTGCCGAGGCTATTCGTGAGCGCTTTGCCGTCAGGGTCTGCCAGGGCCGCCGTGCGGGCACGGGCGATGGCCGTAGCCTGTTCGGCGGGATTGGACGTCGGCGGGTTGTCGACCAGCGCGTCCATGATGGCGAGAAAGCTCGCCATCCCGCGCCGGTGAGTTTCGCCATATCCCTTGACCAGGCCTGCGCACAGCGCGATTTCCAACGCCAGCTGGCTGTCGCGTGCGGCAGCGCCGCTCACCCGAGCGAGCCATGCATCGATGTGCTGCTGCTCAATGCGGTAGCGGTACGTATAGGGTCGCCACGGTCGCAGCCATGCCAGCGAACGCACGAGCAGGAACCCAGCCACGCTCGAGGTCTTGATGTGCATGCCGAAGTTGTAAGCGTCGAGCCTGCCCTTGGCCTCGGCCCAGCGCATGAGCCTGCTTCCCAGAGCAGGCGGGAGCAGTGATGCGAACTCTTCCACGCCCGGCTTGAGGAAATCGATGATTTCCACCGGTTCGCCCTCGCCGGCGCGCGCCTCCATGCGCACTCGCGCAATCCGCTTGGCGCGGGTTTTCAGGTCGGCCACGCGGATGATGTCCTCGAAGCTCATCCACAGCGCCAACTGGCGCGCTGTCTCGTCGGCGAGCGCCGGGCCGAACGGCACAATGGCGTGCATGCGCTGCCTGAAGAGCGCTGCGTACGCCGGTCCCTGGTAATCGAGCAAGCGCGCTTCGCAAAGCGCCAGGACGTCGGCAGCCGCCAAAGGGCCGGATTCCATTGCGGCGCCCCCGGCATCCCGCCTTGTGGCCTTGGTGCCGTCTGTGGCAAGTGCGAAGCCGGCGGCGAAGCCGCGCAAGGACGCCGCAGCCCCGCGCCCGGAAATGCCGATCGCCTTCTCGCATGCCTCACGCGAAAGTGGCAGCGCGCCCGACCCGGCCATAGCGCCGAACAGCACCGCGTTGATCACCGTCCCGTTGCGGCTTGCAATGTCCCGCATGTCGAACAGCACGGCGCGCTTGGCAAGCTGTTCTGAGGCATCGAGCACCCGCGTGCTGTCGAAGCGCCCATCGGACATCTGCATCTTTTCGCTGGTGGCATAAATGCGGTGCGTGGAAGCAACCAGGGTCGTGCGATCGGGGCTCACGAACCCGTTTTGCAGCGCTCGCCCGGCCTCCATGAGCTCGGAGGCGACCATGATGTCGACGTTGCCGGGGCTGGGCGTCAGCGCCATCAGCAGTTCGCGGCCGGCCAGCGCCTCGCGCTGCGCCGGAAAGATCTCAAGGTAATACGTGGTGGCCCCGGTGCGCTGGGCAACGCCGGGTATCGAAGTTGCCTGCACAGGGAATCCGCTTTGGGTCGCGGCCTCCACGAGCCACTCGGCAAGCACCCCGCCGCCCTCCCCGCCGAGAGCGGCGACGAGGATGGTGATGGTGCGCTCGGGCAAGGCCTGGTTCACTGGGCAGCCGCCGGCTTTGCCATCAGCAGGCCGGTCACAGCCGAGCGCACCCGGGCCACGAACCGATCCCACGTACCTGGGTTCTGGATGACTTCAGCGCGATAGAACGACGGGCACAGCACCGCCGCATGCGCATTCTCGCCGCACAGGCCGCATCCGACGCAGCCGTCGATGACGGTGGCGACCGGGTCGCGCCGCAGCGGGTCGGGATTGTCCTTGATGGTCAGCGTCGGGCACCCCGAAATGCGGATGCACGAGTGGTCGCCAGTGCAGGTGTCCTCGTCCACTCCGTATTTCACCCGCACCAGCCGCTCGCCCGAGGAGAGCTTGGCGGCGTTCACGGGGCGCAGCTTGCGCTGCCGTTCGAGCTGGCATTCGCCTTCGGCGACGATCACCTTGAGGCCGCGGAAATCGGAGGTCATCGCCTCGGCAAGCGTCTCCGCCACCGCCCCGACACGATAATTGTCCACGGTCTTCATCCAGCCGACCCCCAGGCCTGTGAGGGCCCGCTCAATGCTCATGTCGGGATTCTTATGCTCGCTGTGCTGCGGCGAGGAGGGAAGCTCCTGCGTCCCGGTCGCCGAACTGTAGCCGTTCTTCATGATGACGAGGATTCCGTCGCTCTTGTTGAACACCGCGTTGGCCACGCCCGAAGTGAGCCCGTTGTGCCAGAAGCCGCCGTCACCCATGATGGTCACGGTGCGGTTGCCGAACATGCTGTGCACGGCCGAATTCGACGCCATGCCCAGGCCGTAACCGAGCACGGTGTGGCCGATGTTGAATGGCGGCAAGGTCGAGAACGTATGACACCCGATGTCGGCCGACACGTGATAGGCGCCCAGCTTGCGCTCGACCAGTTTCATCGCCGAGAAGACCGGGCGCTCAGGGCACCCGACGCAAAAGCCGGGCGGGCGCGCCGGAATCGGCCCGCCGAGCAATTCGGCGGCGCGCTTCTTGGGCGCCGTGAGCGCCTCGAAAGCCGCGCGGATGCGGTCCGTGTCCACGCCGGCAGGGGCTGCCTGCTCGATGAATCGCGCCATCCCGGCCAGCACCACTTCGCCGGTGTATTCGCCGGCCAGCGGCAACAGGCCTTTGCCGAGGATCGCCGTCGATTGGTTCCCCGCCCGCCTGAGCATGGCCTGCACGGCATCCTCGATATAGGCCGGCTGGCCCTCCTCGACGATGAGCACGGAGCGCTTGTCCGCGCAGAATGCGGCCACTTCGTCGGGCACCATCGGGTAGGTTACGTTCATGCAGTAGATCGGGATGCGCGTCGCGCCGAACGCATCGGCGAGGCCCAGTTGCTGCAGGGAGCGGACCGTCACGTTGTACATGCCGCCCTGGCAGAGGATGCCCACATCGTTGGCGTCTCCCACGAATACCTCGTTCAGGCCGTGGTCCCGGATGAACTGCACGGCGGCGGGCCAGCGCACTTCGATCTTGTGCTTTTCCTGCGCGTACGTTGAAGGTGGCAGGCTGATGCGGGCGAAATCGAAATCGGGCCGGCTGATGAAGTTGCGGCGGGAAAACTCCGATGCGCGGTTCGGTTTGGTTTTGAAGGTGCCCTGCACATGGCAGGCGCGGATGCGCAGTTCGAGCAGCACCGGCGTGTTCGACGCCTCGGACAGTTCGAAAGCCATTTCGACCGTCTCGACGATCTTCGGCAGATTGGGGCGTGGGTCCAGCAGCCACATCTGCGACTTCATCGCGAAAGCATGGCTCCTTTCCTGGATGATCGAGGCGCCCTCGCCGTAGTCCTCGCCGAGCACGATGAGCGCGCCGCCCTTGACCCCGGCGGAGGCGAGGTTGGAGAGCGCATCCGAGGCGACGTTGGTGCCGACCGTCGACTTGAACGTGACCGCGCCGCGCAGCGGGTAGTTGATCGAGGCGCCCAGCATCGCGGCCGCGCCGGCCTCCGAGGCATTGGTCTCGATGTGGATGCCAAGCTCGTCCATGATGTCGCGCGCATCGTTGAGCACGTCCATCATGTGGGACACGGGCGCTCCCTGGTAGCCCCCCACATAGGCAACACCCGATTGCAGCAGCGCCTTGGTGACCGCGAGGATGCCCTCGCCATGGAACTCGTCGCCCGCGCCCAGCCTGAGCTTTTCCACTTCCTGCTTGAATGACCTTTCCATTGCCGATTCTCCAGTCCGCGGCGGTCCGCCTAGCCCAGCATCCGGGGAAGCCAGGTCGCCACCCCCGGTACGAGGAACACCAATGCCAGCACGAGGATGCTCATCGCCACGTAAGGCACGACTGCGGCGAATATGTGGCTCATCCTCACTTCGGGCGGCGCTACGCCCTTCATCGTCATGAGCAGCAGCCCGTGCGGCGGCAGGAGCAGGCCGAGCTGCATGCAAATAAGGAACATTACACCGAACCACACGAGGTCGATGCCCAAAGCCTGCACCACCGGCATGAAGATCGGCAGCGTGATCAGCATCATGCTCACCTGGTCGACGAATATGCCGAGGAAGATCAGGAGCAGCATCATGCCTGCAAGCACCGCCATCGGCGGCAGGCCCTGGCCGGTGATCAATGACACCAGTCCGGCGCTCGCCCCGGAGAAGCTCAGGATCTGCGAGAACGTCGTCGCGCCGACGATGATGAACAGGATCATGCCCGAAATGCCAACCGTGCCGCGCAACGCGGCAATCATCGCGGCCGGCCCGAGCGCCCGGTACGCAAGGGCGAGCACCATCGTCGCAAGCGCCCCGATCGCCGCAGACTCGGTCGGCGTGGCCCATCCCGCCGACATCGAGGCCACCACGATCGCGAAGATCGAAACCAGCGGGAGCACGTATTGCGCGAATGGGCGCAGTTTCTCCCATCCCTCGTATTCCACCAGCTCCGAGGGCGGCGCAAGGCGCGGATCGAGCTTCACTCGCGCGATGATGTAGGCGACGAACGCGACGGCCAGGATCAAGCCGGGGATCACGCCGCCGATCAGCAGCTTCGAGATCGAGATGCCCGACAGGCTGCCAAGCAGTACGGTCAGCGCGGAAGGCGGGATCAGCATGTCGACCGCGCCGATCGCCATGATCGGCCCCGTAGCCATGGTGGGGTGGTAGCCCCGCTTGAGCATCACCGGAAGCATCAGGCTGCCGAGCATGGCCGTGGTCGCGATAGTCGAGCCCGAGATGGCGGAAAACACCGTGCCCGCAACCACCGCCACGACCGCGAGGCGTCCCGGCACCTGCCGGATCAGCCGCTCCACGCCGTCGATCACCTTGATCGCCAGCCCGGTGTGGAACAGGACCTCGCCCATGAGGATGAAAAGAGGGATCGGAGTGAGCGAAAAGCTGGCCACCGAACCCACGCTGTTGCGCGCGAGCTGGGTCAGGCCCGCCTCACCGCCCAGGAACAGGATCGCGCCGGCGATGTTGATGGCGAGGAACGTGAACGCGACCGGCAGGCCGAGAAACAGCAACACGGTCGAGCCGCCGAGCATGAGCCATGCCGCCGCCTGCCAGGACATGTGGGCCGCGCCCTCAGCCCGCGGTGACGGCGTCGCCGCGCGGCACGCGCTCGCCGAGGTAAAGGCGGCGCATGCGGAAGGCCATCTCGACCGACAACAGCACGAATGCCACCGGCAGCGGCGCTAGGATCCACCACTCCGGCAGCACCAGCGTCTTGATCGACAGCGAGCCGCCCGCGATGCTCGCCGACATCGCGCGAAAACCGTAGTACGCGATGGTGATGCAGCAAGCCAGGCCGAGAAAGTCGGTCAGCCACTCGAAGTACCAGCCCAGGCGAGCCGGGATCGCGCGCAACACGATGTCGACGCGAATGTGCTGCCCGCGGCGCAGCAGCCAAGGGGCGGCAAGCATGGTTACGAGGTAGAGCATCCATTCGGACACCTCGTTGGCCCACGCAAGCCCCTGTAAACCGGGCACCAGGCGGACATTGCGCAACAGGACGTCCGCGCAGATCATCAACGTCATCAGCAACACCACCGCGCAGGCCACGTAGGCGAGGGTGTCGAGCAATCGCCCCCAGGCGGCCGACAGGCGGTCGATCACTGCGCGGTCACCGCGCCAGGCCTATTTGCTGAACAGTTTGCGCATCTGCGGCGCGTATTGCGGGCTGACTTTCGTCAGCGCATCCCAGGCCACCGTGTACGCCTTGTCGACGTACTGCTTCGAGGTCGCGGGATCGAAAGTGATCACCTGGATGCCGGCCTGCGCCTGGCGCCTGGTGTCGTTTTCGTTCAGTACTTTCCAAGATTCGTTCTCGGCCTCGGCGGCGATCATGTGGCGCATCAGGAGCTCGCGTTGTGGCGCAGTCAGGGCCCTCCACTTCGCGAGGTTCATGATCAGAGAAACCTCGGCGCTGTAGAACCCCGGGTCGACACGGTACTTGGTCTTCTCCTGCCAGTTGGCATCAAATATTCCCTGGATCGGCCAGCCATAGCCGTCCACCACGCCACGCTCAAGCGCGGTGTAAACCTCGCCCGGCGGAGTCGTGATCACGGTCGCGCCCATGGCGGCAAAGAAGTCGCGGTACACCGGGGTGACGCGGATCTTGAGGCCGGTGAGGTCGGGCTTGTCGATCTTCTTGTTGAGGTAGAGGTGGAACGGGGTGTAGTCGATCAGCCGGCCGAGATACTGCAGCCCAGCCTTCTCGTTCCAGATCTTGTTGATGAGGTCGTACGCGCCGTTCCTGCGCTGCTCCTGCATGTTCACCTGGGTGAGCTTGAGCGCATCGGCCTCGGGCATGATGTTGGTATAGAAGGCTCCGGTCGACAACCCGATGTCGATCACGCCGGCTTGCACCGCCTTGCCTACTTCGAACGGCGGCATCGCCTTGGGGCCGCCGATGAAGTTGAGTTGCAGGACACCCTTGCCCTCGAGGTTGAGCTTCCTGATCATCACCTCGAGCTTCTTTACGTACTCGGTGTTTTCGGCAAAGGCGCTGACCACTTTGAGCGTGGTCTCCTGGGCGCCGGCGCTCGCAACGAAGAACGTGGCGCAGGCCGCAAAGGCCAGTTTGAGCGCGGGTCGGGTCATGGTCTCCTCCTGGATTGTTCCGTCGCTCGGGCGGCGGCGTCCGCAAGGGTAGGTGTGGGGCGCCGATTTGTCCATATATGATGCGGGCATGGATGACTCCGCAAAAATTCGCCCTGACTCACCCGATGCCGCGGCGGCAGCGGCACCCTCCATCACCCCCACCGGACGCCCGCCGTTTCGCGCCGACCACATCGGCAGCCTGCTGCGCCCGCAACCGTTGCGCCACGCATTCCGCCAGCATGCGGACGGCGAAATGACGGATGCGGCATTTCGAGCGGCGCAGGACGACGCGATCCGGGATGTCGTGAAGCTGCAGGAGGAATGCGGTCTGGGCGTCGTCAGCGACGGCGAGTTCCGGCGGATTTCCTACTGGGAAAAGTTCGTCCGCCTCACCGACGGGCTCAGCGTGAAGGACGCCGTGTTCAAGTTCCACGACGACCATGGTCACGAGGCGGATTTCACCGCGCCCTATGCAACCGGCCGCGTCTCGCGCAGCGCGGCGATCACGCTCGACGAGTTCGAGTTCGTGCGCGACCTTACGCGCGCGGTGCCCAAGATCACCATGCCCGCGCCCTCGACGATGCACCTGTACCGGTTCAGCGATTACGCGGCGCCCGGCATTTATCCCGACCCCGAAGAATTTTTTGCCGACCTCGGGCGCATCTACCAGCAGGAAATCGCCGACCTCGCCCGCGCCGGGGCCCGTTACGTCCAGCTCGACGAAGTCGCGCTGGCGATGCTCTGCGACCCGGCGGCGCGGGCGCGCGTCAGTGCGGGCGGGCAGGATCCGGAAAGGCTCGTGGATTTGTACGTCGAGGCGATCAACCAGGCGGTCAAGGATGCACCGGCCGGGATGGTGATCGGCGTGCACATGTGCCGGGGCAACTACAAAGGCCGCTACCTGTCGGAGGGCGGCTACGATTCGATCGCCGACAAGCTTTTCAACCGCGCCCGTGTCAACCACTTCCTGCTCGAATTCGACACGCCGCGCGCGGGCGATTTCGCGCCGCTCCGGTTCATGCCGAAGAACAAGGGCGTCGTGCTCGGCCTGGTGAGCTCCAAGGTCCCGCAACTCGAATCGGTGGAGGCGCTGCAGCGTCGCGCGGATGAAGCCGCGGAGTTCGTGGACGCCTCCCGGCTCGCAATCAGTCCCCAGTGCGGCTTTGCGAGCACGATGGGCGGCAACCCGGTCAGCGAGGCCGACGAGCGGGCCAAGCTGCGACTGTGCGTCGATGCGGCGCGCACGATTTGGGGGTAGCCGGAAAATGGTGGTGGCAGTATTTCGCCTTGGGACCGGCCCCAATGCTAGGGCTTTTGCGAAAAATGGCAGTATTTACCAACCGGGTCCAACCGGCCTGACCGAAGGAATCCAGTGACCGAATCCAGGAAGCACGGCCTTGCCCGCGGTCTCACCAACTACGGCGACGCGGACTTCTCCCTCTACCTGCGCCGCTCGTTTGCAAAAAGCATGGGCTATTCGGGCGAGATGCTCGCCCGCCCGGTGGTCGGCATCACGGACACTTCGAGCGGGTTCAACAACTGCCACCGCAACGTCCCCGAGCAGATCGAGGCGATCAAGCGCGGCGTGCTGGCGGCCGGCGGCCTGCCGATTTCCTTTCCCACCGTGTCGCTTGGCGAGGTGTTCCTGCATCCGACCTCGATGATGTTCCGCAACATGATGGCCATGGACACCGAGGAGATGATCCGGGCGCAGCCCATGGATGCGGTGGTCCTCGTCGGTGGCTGCGACAAGACGATTCCCGCGCAGCTCATGGGCGCCGCTTCGGCGGACCTGCCGGCGGTGCAGCAGATCGTCGGCCCGATGATGCCGAACATGTTCCATGGCGAGCGGCTGGGCGCGTGCACCGACTGCCGCCGTTTCTGGGGCATGCACCGCGCCGGCAAGGTCGACCAGGCCGGCATCGACGAGATCGAAGGCAACCTCGCAGCGACGGCCGGCTCCTGCGCGGTGATGGGCACCGCGTCGACGATGGCGTCGATCGCCGAGGCGCTCGGCATGGCGCTGCCCGGCACTGCGGCGATTCCGGCCGTGCACGCCGACCGATTGCGCGCGGCCGAGGCAAGCGGCCGCCGCGCGGTGGAACTGGCCAAGGACCCGATCCGGCCGTCACAGATCATCACCGAAAAGTCGATCGAGAATGCTTTGCGCATCCTGCTCGCGATCGGCGGGTCGACCAACGCCATCGTGCACCTGACCGCCATTGCGGGCCGCGTCGGCGTGAAGATCGACCTCAATCGCCTGAACGCGCTTTCCGATTCGACCCCGGTGCTGGTGGACCTCAAGCCGACGGGCCAGCATTACATGTCCGACCTCTATGCGGCCGGCGGGCTGGGGGCGGTGCTGCGTGAGTTAAAGCCCTTGCTCCACCTGGACTGCATGACCATCACCGGCCAGACAATGGGCGAGCGCCTGGAGCGCGAGCCGGGCTGGGTGGATCGCTCGGTCGTACGCACATTTGCCGATCCCTACCAGAAGGAAGGCGGCCTGGTGGCGCTGTTCGGCTCGCTCGCGCCTAATGGCGCAATCCTCAAGCGCTCCGCAGCCGACCCGACCCTGTTCGAGCGCGAAGGACGCGCGGTCGTGTTTTCCTCGCTTGATGACCTCGCCGCGCGGGTCGATACGCCGGAACTCGACATCCAGCCGGACGATTTCATGGTCCTGCAGAACGCAGGCCCGAAAAGCGGTTATGCGATGCCCGAATCGGGGTACCTGCCGATTCCCCAGAAGCTGGCGCGCGCGGGCCTCAAGGACATGGTGCGTATTTCGGATGCCCGAATGAGCGGCACGGCGTTCGGCACCATCGTGCTGCATGTGTCACCCGAAGCGGCCATCGGCGGCCCGCTCGCTTTGGTGAGGAACGGCGATCGCATCAAGCTTTCGATCAGCGCGCGCAGGATCGACTTGCTGGTGGGGGAGGAGGAACTGGCACGTCGGCGCGCGCAATGGAAACCGCCGGTCGAAATGCCCACGCGCGGATATGCCAAGTTGTACATGCAACACGTGATGCAGGCCGAGGACGGCTGCGACTTCGACTTCCTGCGCCCGGACTGACTCGCGCCGGCCCGCGCGGCGCGCCTCATACTTTGCCCGGGTGATCGGTTCAATCGAGTGCGCGGCGCGCGCACCTGCACGGCCCAATCAGTTCTTCTTCGGCGCTTTCTTGGCGTCCTTCTTTGCCGCCGCGGGTGCCGGCGCCGTGGCCGGGCTCGCCGCGGCGTCGTTCGGCGTGTAGTCGTACTGCAGCTCGAATTTTCCCTCGTTCGAGAGCACCAGCGTCGCGCGCACCCAGTTGCGTTTAGCCGGCTCCAGGGCGCCGTTTAGCTTGTATACATTCATGGCAGGCTCGCGTTGGTCGCAGGGCGTGAATGCGCCGGTCTTGCCCGCGCTGTCCTCGTAGGAGTAGATCGCCTCGAAGTCGCGCTGCTTGTCGGTACGGCCTACCTCGCGCACGTCGATCTGCGCCTTGGCCCAGCCGGGGGGCAGGCCCTGCAGCACGCAGTCGGCGATCTTCTGCACGACGGCCTCGGCCGAAGACTTGTCGTCACCCGCAGGCGCGCTGGCGCCGGCGGCCGGGCCGGCGGGAGCCGCGGGAGCCGACGGCGTCGCGAGGCCGCTGCCGAGCGCATCCCTGGGCTGGGACTTGGTCGGCGCTTTGAACTGGGCATGCGCGGCGCCCACCGACATCGCGACGGCGAAGGGGAGCAAAAACAGGGTGGTGCGGAGGGGTTTATTCATAGGGCGGACTATAGCTCACCGAGCCTGCCCAGGGCCATCGCGGGAACATTTGCTCACATCCCGCAACATCCGGAAACATCCGGGAATCTTCCCTTCGCCGCGGCGGCGTGGCGTTAGCTGCGGCGCAGCGTGACAAGGCCGGGCGGCGCTGCCAGAATGCTTTAGGCCTGTTTTATTCAGACGGCAAGCTTCCAGCCCCCTGGAGTTCTAGCGCTTCACGAATCCCGCCATGCTCAGGCAACCTCCTCCTTCGCGCAGCCGGCCCGCGCGCGCCTCGGACCGCGAAACCGCGGCGCACCCGGACGACCACCGCGCCTTGCGGCTGTGGCTGCGGATGCTGACCTGCACGCAACTCATCGAACGGAACATCCGCAACCAGTTGCGTCTGCGCTTCGGCACCACGCTGCCGCGATTCGACCTCATGTCACAGCTGGAAAGGCACCCTGAAGGCCTCAAGATGAACGAACTTTCGCGCCGCATGATGGTGAGCGGAGGGAATGTCACCGGCATCACCGACCAACTCGTAAAAGAGGGCTTGGTCGAGCGCGTTGCGCAACCGGCCGACCGGCGCGCCTTCTGCGTCCGGCTTACGCGCGCCGGGACCAAGGTGTTCGCCGAAATGGCGGGCGAGCACGAAACCTGGATCGTCGGGTTGCTCTCCGGCATCAATCGCCGCGAGCACCAGGACCTGCTGGCCCTGCTGGCGAAAGTAAAGCTCCACGCAACAGGCGCCGGCCAGGGCAAGGACGTCGGATGAGGAGGATCGAATGAAAGGCACGCGCATTTCACTGGCCGGGCACAAGCCGCGCCACTTCAGCTGGCGGACCGAGGGCAAGGTGGGGGTTATTACCATCGACCGCCCGGAGAAGAAGAATCCGCTTACCTTCGAGTCGTACGCCGAGTTGCGCGATTTCTTTGGCAGCCTCCAGCATGCCGATGACGTCAATGCGATCGTCCTCACCGGCGCGGGCGGCAACTTCTGCTCGGGCGGAGACGTGCACGAGATCATCGGCCCGCTCACGCGCATGGCGATGCCCGAGCTCATGCAGTTCACGCGCATGACCGGTGACCTCATCAAAGGCATGCGGGCGTGCCCGCAGCCCGTAATCAGTGCGATCGATGGGGTGTGCGCCGGGGCCGGCGCGATGCTCGCCCTGTTCTCGGACCTGCGCTACGGCACCCCTGCGGCCAGGGTCGCGTTCCTGTTCACGCGGGTGGGGTTGGCGGGATGTGACATGGGTGCCTGCGCGATGCTTCCCCGCGTAATCGGGCAGGGGCGTGCGTCAGAATTGCTTTACTTCGGCCGCGCGATGACCGGCGAGGAAGGCCTGGCCTGGGGGTTCTTCAACGCCCTCGCGCCTGCCGAGGACGTGCTCGCCAAGGCGATGGCCGCCGCCCAGACGCTTGCCAGCGGCCCGACTTTTGCGCACGGCATGACCAAGAAGATGTTGCACCAGGAATGGGCCGTAGGCATCGACGAGGCGATCGAGATGGAAGCGCAGGCCCAGGCGATCTGCATGCAGACCGAGGATTTCCACCGCGCCTACAACGCCTTCGTGGCCAAGCAAAAGCCGGTCTTCGAGGGCAACTAGGCCGCGCATGGACCGCTTCGCCCATTACGAGTGGCCCTTCTTCGAGCCCCGCCATGCGGTGCTCGCGCGCGAAGCCGACGCCTGGGCGGCAAACCTGGGTTATGCGCACGGCCACGACGCAGATGCGGTGTGCCGGCGTCTCGTGGCCGATCTCGGCCGCGCGGGCCTGCTCAGGCATTGCGTTCCCGGCGGAGCCGAGTTCGACGTGCGTTCGATTGCGCTCTTGCGCGAAACGCTGGCCTTCCACGCCGGGTTGGCGGATTTCGCTTTCGTGATGCAAGGGCTGGGCAGCGGCCCCATCGCGCTCGAGGGCAGCGAGGTACTGCGCAAAAAATATCTTCCTCGCGTGGCGAAGGGTGAAGCCATCGCGGCCCTCGCCCTGTCCGAACCGGATGCGGGCTCCGATGTGGGCGCGCTCAGCACCACGGCCCGGCGCGACGGCGCGCACTGGGTGATCGACGGCGCCAAAACGTGGATCTCGAACGGCGGCATCGCGGATTTTTACGTGGTGTTCGCGCGCACGGGCGCTGAGCCCGGCACCAAGGGCATTTCGGCGATCGTCGTGGATGCCGATGCGCCGGGTTTCTCGGCCGCCGAGCGCATCGACATCATCGCGCCCCACCCGATGGCGACGCTGCGGTTCGACAATTGCCGTGCGCCGGTGGCCAACCTGCTCGGAGTCGAAGGCGGGGGCTTCAAGCTCGCCATGCGCAACCTGGATATTTTCCGCACCACGGTGGCGGGTGCCGCGCTGGGATTTGCACGGCGCGCACTTGCCGAGTCCCTGGATCGCGCGCGAGCGCGCAAGATGTTCGGCCACACGCTGGCCGATTTCCAGCTCACCCAGGCGAAGCTGGCCGATATGGCAACCGGAGTCGAAGCGGCCGCGCTCCTGACCTACCGCGCCGCCTGGGCGCGCGATGTGCAAAAGCGCCGCGTGACCAGCGAAGCCGCCATGGCCAAGATGCAGGCCACGGAGACTGCGCAGAAGGTGATCGACGCTGCCGTGCAGATATTCGGCGGCCTCGGGGTCACGAAAGACCATCCAGTGGAGCGCCTTTACCGCGAGGTCAGGGCGTTGCGCATCTACGAAGGCGCAACCGAGGTGCAGAAGATGATCATCGCGCGCGAGTTGCTCAGACCGGCAGCCGACCGATCCGGCGGCTTGGAGCAACGCTCATGAGCCCGACCGCGCACGTGGATACTTTCGCGCTCGACAACCTGCCACCGCGCAAGGACTGGCCGGAGCTGGTGTTCGACCTGCCGGAACTGCAATACCCCGCGCGAATGAACTGCGCGGTCGAGCTGCTCGATGGCGCACTGGCGCGCGGCTGGCGCGATCGCGTCGCCATCCGTGCCCCCGACGGCCACTGCACCTATGGAGAGCTGCTTGCCCAGGCCAATCGCATCGCGCGCGTGCTGGTCGAGGACATGGGCCTGCAACCGGGCAACCGCGTGCTGCTGCGCGGACCCAACAACCCGATGATGGCGGCTTGCTGGTTCGGGGTGTTCAAAGCCGGCGGCATCGTAGTGGGCACCATGCCGCTGTTGCGCGCCAAGGAACTGACCGAGATCGTGCGCAAAGCGCAGGTCACGCATGTGCTGTGCGACAAGCGCCTCGAAACCGACCTGCGGGCGGCGATGTCCGCATGCCCGAGCCTGCGCGAGGTGAAATACTGGTACGCCGACGATGCGCAGTCGCTGGATGCCCTGTGCGCAACCAAGCCCGGCAGCTTCGATAATGTCGACACCGCGGCCGAAGACCCGGCTTTGATCGCCTTCACTTCGGGAACGACCGGCACGCCCAAAGGCACGGTGCATTTTCACCGCGACGTGATCGCGATGTGCGACTGCTTCCCGCGCTCGTGCCTCAAGCCGGCCAAGGAGGACGTGTTCTGCGGCACGCCACCGCTCGCGTTCACATTCGGGTTGGGCGGACTGTTGTGCTTCCCGCTGCGTTTCGGTGCCTCGACGGTGCTGCTGGAAAGGCTCTCGCCCGAGGGGCTGCTCGAAGCCATCCATCGCTTCAAGGCCAGCATCTGCTTCACGGCACCGACGTTCTACCGCCAGATGGCCTCGATCGCCAAGAGTCACAACCTCAAGACCCTGAAGAAATGCGTCTCGGCCGGCGAGGCGCTGCCGGCGGCGACCCGGCAGCTGTTTCGCAACGCCACCGGCATCGAGATCATCGATGGCATCGGCGCCACCGAGATGATCCACATCTTCATCTCCCACACCCCCGAGAAGGTGCGGCGCGGCGCAACCGGCTATGCGATACCGGGCTACCGCGCCACGGTGCTCGACGCGAAGGGCCGGCCCTGCCCGCCCGGCGTGGTTGGGCGCCTGGCGGTGAAGGGGCCCACGGGCTGCCGGTACCTGGCCGACGAGCGCCAGAAGACCTACGTGCAAAAGGGCTGGAACTTCACCGGCGACGCGTATTCGATGGACAAGGACGGGTATTTCTTCTACCAGGCCCGCACTGACGACATGATCGTTTCGGCGGGCTACAACATCGCCGGACCCGAGGTCGAGGGGGCGCTCCTCTCGCAGGTTGCGGTGGCCGAATGCGGTGTGGTCGGCGCGCCCGACGAGGAGCGCGGCCAGATCGTGAAGGCCTACGTGGTGCTCAAGCCGGGTTACCTCAGGACCGAAGCGGTCGTGCGCATGCTGCAAGACCACGTAAAGAACGCCATTGCGCCCTACAAGTACCCGCGGGCGATCGAATTCGTCGATGCGCTGCCGCGCACCGAAACCGGCAAACTGCAGCGCTTCAAGCTGAGGGTCGGATAGGAGCGGCGGGATTGAATTTTTGTTACGCCGGTGCCGGCATGTCCGCGCCGGCCACGATAGCGAGGAGGCCGACATGATGCAGGTGCTGCAACCGCCGGGCTGGGCCCGGCCGCGAGGCTACTCGAACGGCATTGCGACCGAGGGCGGAAAACTGGTGTTCATCGCCGGCCAGATCGGCTGGAACGCCCAATGCGAGTTCGTCGAGAAAGGCTTCGGCGGGCAGTTTCGCCAGACGCTCACCAACATCCTCGCCGTTCTCGCCGAGGCCGGGGGGCGTGCCGAGCATATCGTGCGCCTCACCTGGTACGTGGTGGACAAGCAGGAATACCTCGCCGCGGGTGCCGAAGTGGGTGCGGCGTACAAGGAACTCATGGGGCGCAATTTCCCGGCGATGGCGGTGGTGCAGGTCGGCGCCCTGGTCGAGGACGCCGCCCGCCTGGAGATCGAGGCGATGGCGGTGGTGCCCGCATGAAGCGCGATCCAGCCCGGCCGCTGAAGGTCAGCATCATCGGCGGCGGCCCCGGCGGGCTTTATTTCGCCGTCCTCGCGAAGAAGGCGTGGCCGGCGTGGGACATCACGGTCTACGAACGCAATCGCGCCGACGACACGTTCGGCTTCGGGGTGGTGTTCTCCGACGAGACGCTCGGCGCGTTCCGCGACTATGACGTGGCTTCGTACGAAGCCATCCGGCGTGCCTTCGCGTACTGGGGCGATGTGGATGTGGTCTACAAGGGCGAGACCATCCGTTGCGCGGGCAACGGCTTTTGCGGATGCTCGCGCATGACGCTGCTGCGCCTGCTGCAGGAGCGCGCGGGCGAGCTGGGCGTGACGCTGCGCTTCCAGCACGAGGTCGGCGGGGTCGAGGACTTTCCCGATGCCGACCTGATAGTGGCCGCCGACGGGATCAATTCGCGCGTGCGCGAGGCCCACAAGGACCATTTCAGGCCCACGGTCGACCTGCGGCCGAACAAGTTCACCTGGCTGGGCTCGACCCTCCCTATGGACGCGTTCAAATATTTCTTCCGCGACACGCCGCAGGGCATTGTGCTTGCGCACTGCTACCAGTACGAGAAGGGCGCCTCGACATGGGTCATCGAGACCGGCGCCGACACGTGGGAGAAGATCGGCTTCGATCGCATGGACGAGGCCGCGATGCTGCAGACCATCGAGGCCATCTTTGCCGAGGAGCTGGCGGGCCACCGGCTGATCGCCAATCGCTCGCTGTGGCGAAATTTCCCCACAATCCGCAACGCCACCTGGGTCATGGGCAACGTGGTGCTGGTGGGCGACGCCAAGGCGACCGCGCATTTTTCCATCGGTTCGGGCACCAAGCTCGCGATGGAGGATGCGATAGCGCTGTTCGAAGCGTTCCGCCACGAAGGCACGGTCAAGGGCGCGCTTGCGCACTACGATGCCCAGCGTCGCGAGGACGTCGAAAAGACGCAGCACGCCGCGGACGTTTCGCTGTCGTGGTTTGAAAACATGCCGCGCTACTGGGGCATGGACCCGCTGCAGTTCGCCTTCGGCGTGATGTCGCGCTCCAAGCAGATCACCTACGAAAACCTGCGCCTGCGCGACGACCGGTTCCTTGCGGACGTAACGCGCTGGTTCGCCCTCAAGGTCAAGGCCGAAGGCATGGACCGCGACGACCGGGTCGATCCGGACAACCCGCCTGCGCCGATGTTCCTGCCCTTTCGCCTGCGCGGCATGCAGCTCGAGAACCGCGTGGTGGTGTCGCCGATGGACCAGTACATGGCCGAGGACGGCATGCCCACCGACTGGCACCTGGTCCACCTGGGCAGCCGCGCGATCGGCGGCGCCGGGCTGGTCTTCGTCGAGATGACCTGCCCCTCGCCCGAGGCGCGCATCACCCCCGGCTGCACCGGGCTTTGGAACGAAGCGCAGCGCGACGCATGGAAGCGCATCGTCGGGTTCTGCCACGCACAGTCGAAGGCCAGGATCTGCCTGCAGCTCGGCCATGCCGGGCGCAAGGGGTCGACCCAGCTGGGCTGGGATCGCATGGACCACCCGCTGCCCGACGGAAACTGGGACCTCGTCGCGCCCTCGGCTCTGCCGTACTCCCCCGACTCGCACACGCCGCGCGAGCTTACGCGCGCGGACATGGACAAGATCGTGGCCGATTTCGTGCGCTCGGCGAAGTACGGCGAGGAGGCCGGGTTCGACATGCTGGAAATGCACGCCGCCCACGGCTACCTGCTTTCCTCCTTCATCTCCCCCCTGACGAACCTGCGCACCGACGCCTACGGCGGGTCGATCGAGAACCGCGCGCGATTTCCCCTCGAAGTATTCAGGGCGATGCGCGCGGTGTGGCCGCAGGACAAACCGATGTCGGTGCGCGTATCGGCCACCGATTGGGCGCCCGGCGGCCTGTCGGAAGCCGACCTGCTCGCGCTGGCGCACCTGTTCAAGGCCGCTGGGGCCGACCTCATCGACGTGTCCACCGGTCAGGTCGTGGCCGACCAGAAGCCCATCTACGGGCGCATGTACCAGACGCCGTTCGCGGACAAGATCCGCAACGAAGTGGGCATCGCCGTCATGGCAGTGGGCAACATCGTCAACGCCGACCAGGTGAACACGATCGTGGTTTCGGGGCGCGCCGACCTTGTTGCGCTCGCGCGAACGCACCTGTCGGACCCGTATTTCACGCTGCACGCCTCGGCTTGGTACCAGCATGCGGGCCAGAACTGGCCCAGGCCTTACCTGTCGGGGCGCGACCAGGCCTACCGGCTGGCGGTGCAGGACCGCGCCGACTGGACCGCAGGCAAGATTGCCCAGCGGCCGCCTTCGCACGAGGCGAAGGCTCCGGCCACGACCGGACCGTCCACAATGGAAGACACCGGCGCGGGCAAGCCCGCCACCAAGGCGGCTGAAAAGCGTCGCGCCAAGGCGGCCGGAAGGAAAAAAGCCGCCTGATCGATACGGCATGGCTTCGCGCCGGAAAATTGCCGGTGGGCGCCCGTGAGTTGGCTTCCTCCCGCCGTCAGCCGCGCCTGTCAGGCGCCCTGCGCCCGGCCTCGCCGTCATGCCGCGTTCGTTCGGCCGCCAGGATGTGCCACACGGCGATGAACATGCCCGCCACCAGCGGGCCGATCACAAATCCGTTGATGCCGAAGATGGTCATTCCGCCCAGGGTGGCGAGCAGCACGACGTAGTCGGGCATGCGCGTGTCCTTGCCCACCAGCACCGGGCGCAGCAGGTTGTCCACCAGGCCGATCACCAGCACGCCGTAGGCAACGAGGATCGCGCCTTGCCCGGGCGATCCACTGATGAGCAGGTAGGCCGCCACGGGCACCCACACGATGCCGGCGCCTATGGCTGGCAGCAGCGACAGGAAGGCCATGAGCACCCCCCACAGCACCGGCGCATGGATGCCGAGGAACCAGAAGATGAGGCCGCCCAGGGCCCCCTGGACTCCTGCCACGACGAGGTTGCCCTTGACCGTGGCGCGCAGGATGGTGGTGAACTTGGCCGCCAGGCTGCGCTTGTGTTCCTCGCGCAGCGGGATCGCCTTGCTGATGCGCGCACCCAGTTCGGGGCCGTCCCGAAGCAGGAAGAAAAGCAGGTACAGCATCACGAAGAACTCGACCGCCAGCTCGAATGTGTCTCGCCCCAGGCCCAGTGCATGACTGGCCGTTTCCTTGCTGTACTTCGTGAGTGCGCCCGTGAGCTTCTCCTGCACCGCCCACTGCTGGTCCAGGCCGAAGCGGCCGAGCAGGCTCGTGACCCACGTGGGCAGGGCGTCGAGGAACTGTTGAATATAGCGCGCAACACTGATGTCGCCGCTCTCGAGGCTCCTGTAGACCCCGGCGACTTCCTGCACCAGCAGCGCGGCCACGAGCATGAGCGGCAGGATCACCAGGCACAGGATGAAAAATACCGTCACCAGCGCGGCGAGCGTAC
Organism: Betaproteobacteria bacterium; assembly: GCA_039931715.1. Lineage (GTDB taxonomy): Bacteria > Pseudomonadota > Gammaproteobacteria > Burkholderiales > SG8-39 > SZAS-79. The sequence goes on along the minus strand of JBDTRN010000003.1, from coordinate 2,224 downwards.
GCCGCCCGCCGGTGAAGCTGACGAAATGCCTGTGCAGCGGCGCGAATACCAGTGCCATCGCCGTGCCCCAGAGGACCGCGCCGTAGAAGGGCAGGAGGATGTACACGAACGCAACCGTGACCAGGACCAGCAGCCACAGGAAGGCCTTGCTTTCGAGGTAGCGCGGGCTGGCCGGCGGGGGGATGTTCATCGGTTCGGTCGCGCGGATGCCCGCTAGTTTCCGGAATGTGGAAGGCGTGGCCCCGAAGGCTAGGGCAATGGCGCATGCGCGGTCTGTGCGCACGCGAACAATCGGGATTTCCCAACGCCCGGGACCGGCGCGGCCTGCCGCTAGAATAGGCGCCCGCGTTCGTGCGCGGCACAGAAGGAAACGCAGATGATCGAACTTTATGAACTCAGGGGACTCGACGGACGGCTCTACAGCCTGTTTTCCTGGCGCACGCGCATGGCTCTTGCGCACAAGGGCCTGACGTTCGAATCCCACCCGGTAGCCATGTCCGACAAGGCCGCGATCGCCTTTTCGGGCGGCAAGACCGTCCCCGTAATCTGCGATGGCGACACGGTGGTGCGCGATTCCTGGAAGATCGCCGAACACCTCGAGGCGAAGTATCCCGACGCCCCGACCTTGTTCGGCGGCCCGATAGGCCACGGGCTGTGCCACACATTCAACGTGTGGGCCGACCGCACGCTGGTCCCGGCCGTGCTGCCGATCGTGGTGGCCGACATCCACGACCGGGTCGATCCCGTGGACCGCGACTACTTCCGCGCCATGATGGAAGGGTTCGTTAAGACCAGGCTCGAGGACACGCGCGCCGGTCGCGACAAGGCGGTGGAGCGTCTGGGGCGCACGCTCGACCCGTTGCGCGCTGTGCTCAAGCGCCAGGCTTTCGTGTGCGGCGAGGCCCCGGCGTATGCGGACTACATCGTATTCTCCGTTTTCCAGTGGGCGCGGGTCATGAGCCCGTTCGCGTGCCTCGCCGCCGACGATCCCATCGGGGCGTGGCGGGAAAGGATCCTCGACTTGCATGCGGGATTCGCGCGCGAGGTTCCCTGTGCCTGAAAAGCGGCGCTGCGCCTGGCCGTCGAACCCGCTTGCGATCGAATACCACGATCGCGAATGGGGCGTGCCGGTGCGCGACGACCTCGTGCTGTTCGAGTTCCTGATCCTCGAGGGCGCTCAGGCCGGCCTGTCTTGGGACACGGTGCTTGCCAAGCGCGAGCACTATCGCGAGGTCTTCGACGGCTTCGACCCGGCGCGGGTGGCGCGCTACGATGCGCGCAAAAAGGTCCGGCTCATGGGCGACGCCGGCATCATCCGCAACCGGGCCAAGATCGACGCCGCCGTGGTCAATGCGAAAGCCTTTCTCGCGGTGCAGGAGGAGTTCGGCTCGTTCGCCGGCTATGTATGGGGGTTCGTGGGCGGCAAACCGCTGCAGGGCAGGCGCAAGGACGGCGCCGGCATTCCCACGCGAACCGAAGCCTCCGACGCGCTGTCCAAGGACCTCAAGCTGCGCGGCTTCAAGTTCGTGGGCACCACAATCATGTACGCTTTCATGCAGGCCACCGGGATGGTCAACGACCATGGCACGCAATGTTTTCGCTACAAGGCGCTGAGCAAGTGATGCGCGCCGCATTGGTGGCGCTTGCGCTGGCGTTTGCGGCGCCCGCGTGGGCCGCTTTCGATGCCAACGGGGTCAGGCTCGGCGATGCGGAAGCCGCGATCAAGAAGCAGTTTCCAGGCATCCACTGCAAGGCCCTCGAGTGGAAATCCGATGCCGCCGACCGTCGCTGCGATGACGCCAAGGTGTCCTTCGGCGGCGTCGAGGCGCGTGTGATCTTTTACCTCAAGGCCGACGCCGTGCACGGATTCAATGTGCTCTTCGACACCGGCAGCATGGACAAGGTCGCGGAGTACCTCAAGCGGCGTTTCGGCGCTCCCGTGTCCGAGGCGCGCGAAAAGATAGTGCGCAAGGGCAAGCCCGAGCGCGAAGTGTTCAAGATCCTGTGGGAGCAGGGCGCCGACAAGGCGCTCCTGTCGTCGCTATCGACCACCCGGCGCGCATCGCTGTCGGTGTCGCGCGGCAACTTCGACGACGAGATCTATCGCGTCAAGTGACGTGGCCTGGTGCCGGAGTTGCCGGCGACGCATTCTTCGAGTGCCTCGGGGCCGCCATCGCACCGGGCGACGGCCTTGTATGCGGAATCGGTATTGCATCGTGAGATT
>JBDTRN010000002.1:0-29395 GCA_039931715.1 Betaproteobacteria bacterium | reverse complement strand
CGGAGGTGTGCCGAAGAACATCGATTCCCGCATTGCGTTGTAGTCGCGCCGCCATAGCCAAGGAAGTCGCGATCGATGACGACATCGATGTCCTCCGAGAAGCGCTCGATCAGCTTCCAGGCCTTGGACAACGACGTTCCGCCCTTGAAAGTCAGCCTGGGTCCGACCTCGGGCAATCCGAACAGCTCGCGCAGCGTCCAGCAGACCCAGAAATCCTTCTCCACGCTGGCGGCCCGCAGTTTCAGGCGTGCTTCGGCCTCGGTAAAGGCGTCGCGCCGACGACCCAGCGACAGCGCAAGAAAGGTGTCCATGCGCTACCCGGCCGTGTCCGCAAGCTGTCGGAAGATTTTCGCAATCCACGCGGGTGCGTACTGCGCATCCGCGAGCAGCGCCGCACGATCGTCGGACTTAAGGTTTCGCCGCAGCTTGGCGAGCACCGCGTCGTCGACATTGCTCCGGCCCAGCCAGCGCAGCGCCTGGATCACCGATCCACTCAGCCTGCCGGCGGTGGCCATGTTGCGCGGCGTGGTGTGCTTGAGGACAATTTCGCGATTGCCGACGATCAAACGGCGGCTGCGCCCATCTGTGAGGTACACCAGCCGGACCGGCACCTGATCGGACAGGCCGAGCATGTTCGCCGCATTCGCGCCGGTAGGCTGCAGGCGTATGGCATCGCGCCCCTTGAGCGCGTCCGCAATTGCGCTTGCGCTTGCTGAAAGGGGTCCGAGTTGCGGATCGGCGCGAGGCACATCGTAGAGGCCGCGCCCGACCTTGCGCAGGCGCCCGGCGCGCGAATGACGCGACAGCGCCTGGTCCACCGCGGGCCGGCTACCCAGGTCTAGGAAGTCGCGTGGGGAGAACACCTGTCCGTTGCCGTTCGCCTGGATACGGTTTATGACCTGCGAATCGATGGAATTTGCGTGCTTGGCCACGATTGGTTCTGAGTATGGATTATCGAATTGTCAGAAATTATGCTCTATTTTTATCACAAATGAAGCGATTTGTTGTAAAAACTAGTGCGTTTTTATGACAAAAATAGATCCCACCTCACCGCTAGACGACAACCCCCAGCGAGTCGGACCTCCCGGAAATTGTCGGAACAGAACGCCATGCGGAAACAGGATCGCGCAGCGCCCGGCCTCTCGCGTCAGAAGTCGGCCGCGTCGACCGGACCGCGAAGGATATTGGCCGCCTCCCAAAGATGGGATTCAAGCTGGCCGAGATTTACGGTGCCATTCCCCGTGGGACAGGGCCGACCGCCCTGTTTATATCAAATCTTAAATTTCAATTGCCCTGCCACCCGCACAGCCATTGACTCTACGGAAATGAATGTTTCACTTTCCTGGATTCCGGACGAACTCCACCAGCGCCTTTCCCAGCGCATCCTCAGCGGTGTTGATGTGCGCGATGATCGAGGTATGGTTGTGGCCCCAGAGCTGCATCAAGCGCGGGGCACGGCCGTTGGCCAATCCTAACTTGTGCGCTAACTCCAGGCAGTAGACGTCGAGCAGCGGGTTCTCGTATTGGGCAATCGCAATAAACGTCGGGACGCTGCCTTTGCCCGCGAGGTGCAGCGCCGAGCGCTCCTCGAACAGCGTCGCATCGGTGCCGTAGTAGGCCTCGACCTTGCGCGCATTCGGGTTGGTGGGCAGGTTGTCGGCGCGCACGCGGCCGCTGACCACGATCGAGCCGGCCACCTTCGGCCCGCCTTCCGAGCCCGGCGCACCGTAGGCGTAAGCCGCCGAATGCGCGGCGCCCGCCGAATGCCCGAAGACGAACAGCCGCTGCATGTCGACGCCGAGGGAGGTGGCATTCTTTTCCACCCATTGGCAGGCGGCGCGCACGTCCTCGGTACCGGCGGGGTACTGCGCCTCGGGTGCGGCGCGGTATTCCATGTTCACCCCGACGATGCCGTGACGCGCAAACCACATCAGCACGTTGCCGTAGACCTCGGGCGAGCGGTCTTTCTCGCCGTCGGTGAAGGCGCCGCCATGGACGAACACCACCACCGGCGCTCCTTTGGCATCGCGCGGGGCATACACATCGAGCACGTGCCGGGCGTGCGTCCCGTACGGGACATCGCGCCGCACGGTCACCCCGTCCTTGGGGCAACGCGCCAGCACGTGGCTGAAGGCCTCGACCATCTGCTTCACGTGGCCGGGCACATTGGTCGCCCACTTGGGGCCGACCTCGGTCATCAGGCGGCGCAGGTCCTCCGGAATGCCGATCTCCGCGCTCACCGCGCTACACCGAGGCCCTGAGGCCGACGAATTTCCATTGCGAATACTCCTCCATGGCGTAGCGAATGCCTTCGCGCCCGTAGCCCGACTGCTTCACGCCGCCGAACGGGTACATGTCGAGCCGGAACCGGCTGGCCTCGTTGATCCACACCGAGCCCGAATCGAATCTCTCGGCCACCTTCATGGCCGCATCGAGGCTGGAAGTGAAGCAAGCCCCCTGCAGGCCGAACTGCGAGTCGTTGGCCTGCGCAAGAGCATCGTCGAGGTTTTCGGCCGGCTGCACCACCACCACCGGACCGAACACCTCTTCGCACAGCAGGCGCGAATCGCGCGCGGCGCCCACGAGGATGCCCGGCGAAACCACCGCGCCGCGCCGCACCGGCTCGAGCGCCACCTTGGCGCCCTTGGCCACCGTGTCGGCCACCATCGCCATGACGCGCTCGGCGGCGGCGGCGTTGACCATCGGCCCGATATCGACCCCCTCTTCTTCCGGCAGGCCGACCTTGAGCGATTTCGCCGCCGCGACGAACAACGCGAGGAAGCGCTCGAACACCGCCTTCTCGACGATCACGCGCTGGGCGGAAATGCACTGCTGACCGCTTGCCTCGAACCCGGCGCGCGCGATCTTCTGCGCCGCGTCCTCGAGGTTGGCATCGGCGAGCACGATGTTGGCCGCGCTAGAGCCGAGCTCGGCGCAGAATTTCTTCGCTCCCGCGGCGCGCGCCAGCGCCTCGGCCGCGGCGACGCCACCAGTGAGCGAAACCACCGTCACCTGTGGGTGGGCGGCGAGCGCAAGCGCCGCGGTGCGGTCGCCGGGGACCACGTTGTACAGCCCATCGGGCAAGCCGGCCTGCTTGCACAGCTCGGCGATGAGCAGCGCGGTTTCGATGCCCGTGGGATGGGGCTTGACCACTACTGCGTTGCCCGTGGCGAGCGCCGGTCCGATCTTCTGCACCAGCAAATTGGCCGGCGCATTGAACGGCGTGATCGCACCGACCACGCCGCAAGGGATGCGCTTCGCAAGGCCGAGGTGCCCTGCGCCCAGCGGCACGGTGTCCACGGGCACGAGTTCGCCGCGCCACGTCGTGAGCTCGGCCACGCAGCCGCGCAGGAAGTCCGCCACGCGGCCGGCCTCGAAGGTCGCCGCGCGGCGCGGCTTGCCGATCGCGCGCACGATGCTCTCCACCACCGGCCCGGTATTTGCGGCCACCGTCTTTGCGATGGCCTCCAGCCACGCGAGGCGCGTCGCGGTGGAGGCATAGCGGTGCGCCTCGAAAGCAGCCGCGGCATTTTTCACCGCCTCGTCGACCACATCCGCCCCGGCGTCGGGCATGCGATAGGTGATGCTGCCATCGACAGGACTTGCGAGGTCGATGCGCTTGACCGAATCGGCGATTGCGACGCGCTTTCCGCCGATCCAGGCTTCGAGGTCGAGGCTCATGATTTTTTTCCGCGTTCGCGTTCCACGTGCATGCGCACGAGGAAGATCAGCAATGGGTGCACCCCGGCCGCAACGATGCCGGGCGCGTCGAAATTGACGAGCAGTTTTCGGTGCGCGCCTTCGAGGTGGTACCTGTCCGCGTAGGCGCCGGGATCGGCGAGGTGCGCATCGCGCGAGGCCTTGTCGTTGGCCATGTTGAACAGCGCGCTCGTGAGCGACTGCAATTCGGGCGCGATCTGCGGGTAGTGCGGCACATCCGCAGCGCCGGCGACCGGCGTGTACCAGCCAAGGGATGCATAGTTATGGTGCCAGCTCGGGTTGAGCTGCACGACGTCGGGCTTCCTCTCGCCCAGCGCGCCCGCCGCCACCGCCCAGCAGCGCAGTTCGATGTTCCCCGTCTCGTCGAGCGTCTTCTCGTTGTAGCCCAGCAGCGTCTTCAGCCGCCCTTCCTTCAGCGGCTCGAGCACCGACTGGTCGAATGCCAGCGCCGGGTTGCTGTAATTGTCGGTGCCGGGGAAATGCGACATGCCGCCGCTGGCCACGATGACCGCGCGCACGCCGGTGGCGGCGAGGCCGCGCGCGAGTGCCTGCCCGAACGCGTAGCAGCGTTCCATCGTGGGCTGCGGCGGCAGGTAGGCATTGACGTAAATCGGCAGTATGGGCGCCTCGCCGATCCCCAGGTGCGTCATGGGGATGCCGAGCGCGTAGTCGATCTCGGCGGTGCTCGTGAACGCGGGATCGAATCCGGCGCGGTAGAAATCCTTCACCAGCGCAAACCCCACTTCGCTCGCGATGTTGAAGCGGAAATCGCGCCCGGCGAACTGGCCTCGGCCCACGCCGCCCACGTGCAGCGTGAAGGGCGGCGCGACGTTGGCGAAGAACTGCTGCGCGTGGTCGTTGCCGATCACGATCCACACGTCGGGGGCGAGCGCCTTGAGCCCCTCGCCGATCTTCTTCGCGACTTTCTGGACTTCGGCGATGGTCGCCTTGTCTTCGGTCTCCGGCTGGGTAAAGAACTGCGGCGCGTGCGGGAGCATCGCGCCGCCGAGGATGTACGGGTTGGACATCGCGCCTATTCCAGCTTGAGCTTGGCCACCTTGACCGCGCGCGCCCAGCGATCGAGTTCGGCGCGGGTGTAAGCGGCGAGTTCGGCCGCGGAGCTGCCCACCGGTGTGGCGCCCAGTTGGGTGAGCCGGTCACGCAGGTCGGGATTCTCGACTGCCTTCACCACCTCGGCGTTGAGCTTTGCGATGACCTCGGGAGGGGTGTGCGCCGGGGCATAGATCGCGTACCACGCGGTCACTTCGAAGCCCGGATACCCCATTTCGTTGAATGTGTGCAGGGGATTGCCCGCCAGCCGGCGATTCGAGGCGATGGCGAGGGCCTTGATCTTGCCTCCCTTGAGGTACGGTTCGGCGGCGACGACCTCGACCGACATGAACTGCAGCTGCCCGCCCACGAGGTCGGCCAGCGCCGGTGCGGAGCCCTTGTAAGGCACGTGCACAGTGTCGATGCCGGCGAGGCTGCTGAACAACGCGCCCGCAAGGTGGTGGGGCGAGCCATTGCCCGCCGAGCCATAGGCAAGCCCGGGCTTCGACTTGGCGTACTTGACGAACTCCTGCAGGGTGGTCACTGGCATCGATGCGTTGACCACCAGCACGTGCGGAATGGTCGCCACCAGCGAGACCGGGCTGAAATCCTTGACCGGGTCGTAAGGCAGTTTCGAATTGATCACCGGGTTGATGCCGTGGGTGGTGGTCGCTCCCAGCAGCAGCGTGTAACCGTCGGGCGCGGCCTTGGCGACGAACTCCGAGCCGATCGCCCCGGCGGCACCAGCGCGATTGTCGACCACCACTGGCTGCCCCACGCTGTCGGACATCTTTTGCGCCACACCGCGCGCGATGAGGTCGAGCGCGCCGCCCGGCGCGAAAGGCGCGACGAGCCTGATCGGCTTGGTGGGGAAGGATTGGCTAGCGGCGGTCCCGGAAACTACAGCCAGCAACAAGAATATCAATGCGCGCATCAGGAGAATCCCTTCGTTACAGTCAGTGTTCGGATGCGCAAATCGTATCACTCGCACCGCACCACGGCTGCGAAACATCCTCCCCTTCGATCGCGGACTTGGGGGAAACTCCGGCCCTCGGTCATTACTCGAACACCTCCGGACCCGATCATGAAACTGCCCCCATTTGAATACGCCGCCCCTGCCACGCTGGCTGAAGCGATAGCCCTGCTCGCCGCCGGCGACGGCAACGCCAAGGCCCTCTCCGGCGGGCAAAGCTTCCTCCCCGTGTTGGCATTCCGCCTGGCTTCCCCCAGCCTCATCGTGGACCTGCGCAAGGTGCCGGGCCTGGGACGCATCGACATCGACGCCAACGGCGTGCGCCTCGGCGCGAAAGTGCGCTGGCGCGACATCGGCGACGACGAGCGCCTGCGCACCGCGCATCCGCTGCTGCAGGCCGCCATCGCGCACGTGGCGCATTACCAGATCCGCAATCGCGGTACCGTGGGCGGCAGCCTTGCGCACGCCGACCCGGCCGCGGAGATGCCCGGTATCGCGGTAGCGTGCGACGCGCAACTCGTGCTGGCCGGCCCCAAGGGAACGCGCACCGTGCCTGCGGCCGAATTCTTCACCGGCGCCCTGTCCACCGTGCTCGCCAGCGACGAACTCATCACCGAGGTGCACCTGCCCGCCTGGCCGGCCACGCGGCGGTGGGCCTTCGAGGAGTTCGCCCTGCGACGCGGGGATTTCGCCCTTGCCGGTGTGGCCGTCCACTACGACCCGGACGCCGAAGGGCGCGTGACCAACGCCCACATCGGCGTTATCGGCGCGTGCACGCGCCCGCATCGCATCGCCGCGGCCGAAGCCGTGCTCAACGGCAAGCGGCCGGATGCTGCGCAGATCCTCGCAGCCGCGAGTGCCGCAGCCGAAGCGGTCGACCCGCCCGGTGACCTGCACGCAAGCGCAGATTACCGGCGCGCGCTGGTCGCCACCCTCCTCGAGCGCGCGTTGACGCGCGCTGCGCAGTAACTTTCCAGGAAACCCACGAATGTCCGCTACGCTTCCCACCCGCTTCGAACTGAACGGCCGCCCGGTCGAAGTCACAGTACCGGCGCGCACCACGCTGGCCGATTGCCTGCGCCACCACCTCATGCAGACCGGCACCCACGTCGGCTGCGAGCATGGGGTGTGCGGCGCCTGCACCGTCATCGTCGATGGCGCCGCGGTCCGCTCCTGCCTCATGCTCGCCGTGCAGGCCGACGGCGCCAAGGTCACCACGGTCGAGGGCCTCTCCAACGACGAGAGCCTGACCCCGTTGCAGGCCGAATTCCGCAAGCATCACGCGCTGCAATGCGGTTTCTGCACCCCGGGCATGCTTACCACCGCGCACGCGCTGCTCACCGAGGAACCGGACGCCGACCGCGAGAGGATCCGCGAGGTCCTGTCCGGCAACGTCTGCCGCTGCACCGGCTATATCGCGATTGTCGAGGCGGTGTATGCCGCCCGCGGCGCCTATGGCCACAATCCGAAGGTGGCCGCATGAGCGCACCCGACGCATTCGTCGCCAAGACCGTCGGCACCCCGGTCGAGCGCATCGAGGACCTGCGCCTGCTGCGCGGCCAGGGGCAGTACGTGGATGACTTGCATCCCGAAGGCCTGCTGCACGCGGCTATCCTGCGCAGCGCCGTGCCGCACGGCGTGATCCGCTCGATCGACGTCACCGCGGCGCTGACTATGCCCGGCGTGCGCGCCGTGTACACAGGCGCCGATATCGCCCGCGACTCGGGCGGTGCGGTGCCGGTGGTTTCGCTGCGCCTCGCACCGTTGCCCGAGCTCGAGCCCTTCGGCCAGCCGGTCATCGCACACGCCAAGGTGCGCTACGTGGGCGAAGCCCTCGCGGTTGTGGTCGCAGACTCCGCCGGCCTCGCCGAAGACGCGCTCGAAGTGATCGAGGTCGACATCGAATCCCTGGACGTGGTGCCCGACCGGCACGCCTCGGCCGCAAACAAGGTGCTGCTGTTCGAAAACCTCGGGCGCAACGTGCCGATCACCTACACCGCCGCCAAGGGCGATGCCGCGGCCGCATTCGCGCGCGCGCCCTATGTACGCAAGGAAAGCTTCCGCGTGCAAAGGCACAGCGCGGTGTGCATGGAGCCGCGCGGCGTGCTGGCGGTGTGGGACGGCGCCGCCACCAAGATGACGGTGTCCGGTGCGGCCAAGGTGCCGTTCGCCACGCGCAAGATCCTCGCGCGCCACATGGACCTGCCGGAGGAATGCGTCGACCTGATCGAGTCCGACGTGGGCGGCGGGTTCGGCGTGCGCGGCGAGTTCTATTCCGAGGATTTCCTCATCCCGTTCGCCGCGCGCAAGCTCAACCGCCCGGTGAAATGGATCGAGGACCGGCGCGAGAACCTGTTGTGCTCGAACCATTCGCGCGAAATCGACATGGACCTCGAGATTGCCTGCGAGAAGGACGGCACGATCATCGGCCTGCGCGGTCAGGCCTGGGTGGATGCGGGGGCCTACATGCGCACCAGCGCGGCGGTCCCGCCGCGCAACGTGGCGCAGTTCGTCTCCGGGCCCTACAAGATCGCCAATATCGAGGTCAAATCCTCGGTGATGCTCACCAACAAGAACCCGATCGGCACTTATCGCGGCCCAGGCCGGTTCGAGGGGGATTTCTTCCGCGAACGGCTCATCGACATGGCAGCCGGCGACCTCGGCATCGACAGGGTGGAAATGCGTCGCCGCAACCTGCCGGCCGAGAAGGACATGCCCTACCCCCTCGCCACGCTCAACCAGCCGGAGAAAAAGGAAGAGCTCGACAGCGGCGATTACCAGATCACCCTTGATCGCTGCCTGGCCGAATTCAAGTGGCAGGAAAAAGCCGCCCTGCAGGGCAAGCTCGTCGACGGGCGCTACCACGGCATCGCCATCGGCTGCTTCATCGAAGGCGGCGCGGCGGGTCCGCGCGAAAACGCCCGCATGGTGGCCGACCCCGATGGCCAGATTTCGGTGTTCGTCGGCTCCACCAGCATCGGGCAAGGGCTGGAAACCGTGTCGGTGCAAATCGCCGCCGATGCGCTCGGCGTGCCGATGGACAGGATCCACTTCTTCCACGGCTCGACGACCTACCTCAAGGAAGGCTTCGGCTCGTACCACTCGCGCTCGGTGGTGATGGGCGGCTCGGCCATCATCGACGCGGCGCGCAATCTCAAGGCGGCGCTGCGCACCGCGGCGGCCACGCGGCTGGGCTGCGCCGCAGCCGAGGTGGTCATCGGCGAAGGACTCACCGCCTCGCACGGCGGGCGCAGCCTCACGCTGGCCGAGCTCGCGTCGGCGGGCATCGACGCCGAAGGCACTTTCGCCAACCACCACCATACCTATGCCTACGGTGCGGCGGCAGCGCACGTCGCGGTCGATCCGCGCACCGGCCGCGTGCAGGTGCTGGAATACGTGACGGTGGAGGACGTCGGGCGCATCATCAACCCCCTCACCACCCATGGGCAGGCGATCGGCGCGGTGGTGCAGGGCCTGGGCGGCACGCTCCTCGAGCACCTGCAGTACGACGAGAACGGCCAGTTCCTCACCGGGTCGCTCGCCGACTACCTGCTGCCGACCTCAACCGATTTCCCCAACATCAAGGCCTTCGTGCTGGAGAATTCGCCCTCCCCCAACAACCCGCTCGGCGCGAAAGGCGCCGGCGAAGGCGGTATCGTCCCGGTCGGCGGCGTGGTTGCCAACGCCGTGGCCAATGCCCTCTCGACGCTCGGCGTGGAGCCGCGCGAACTGCCGCTGTCACCGCCGAAGATCTGGGCCCTCGTCCAGACGGCGCGTTGATCGCATGACTTTTACGTCCCAACCCAAGCGAGGTCCGACCATGGAAAAAATCTCCTCACGGCGCAGGTTCATCCGCTCTGCCGGGGCCGTTGCAGGCCTTGCCGCCATCCCGTTCATCAAAGCGCACGGCCAGAGCAAGCTGCGCCCGGTGTCGATGCGGCTGGACTGGCTGTTCCAGGGGCCGAACGTGGGCTTCATCGTCGCGCGCGAGAAGGGGTACTACGAACAGGCGGGCCTTGACGTGACGGTCGGCCCGGGCAAGGGGTCCGGGTCCACCGCCCAACTCACCGCGAGCAAGGACACCCAGTTCGGCTTCGCCGACGGGTACGTGCTCGGCAACAGCGTGGCGAAGGGCATGAACATCGCCATGGTCGGCAGCATTTACCGCCGCAACCCGACCGCGGTGGTGGTGCTGGAGGAGTCCGGTATCAAGACCGCCAAGGACCTCGAAGGAAAGACGGTGGCCATCCCCACCGGGGCGACCCAGTTCCAGCAGTGGCCGGCGTTCGTCAAAGGCTGCGGCCTGGACGCCAGCAAGATCCAGGTCGTGAGCGTCGACCCGGCCGGCAGCCCGCCCGCGCTCATCACGGGCAAGGTGCAGGCCATCGCCGGATATGCGCAGGGCTACGTGCCCAGCGTCGAAATCCGCGGCAACAAGAAGGCGCGCATCCTCTGGTACGCCGACTGCGGCGTGAACGCCGTGAGCAACGGCATCATCGTGCACAACGACCTGCTCAAGGCAGACCCGGCGCTGATCCGTGCGTTCGTGGCCGCGAGCATCAAGGGCTTCCTGTACGGGCGCAGGCAACCCGAAGAAATGGCCGCTATCGTGAAGAAGTATTCCGACGCCACCGACCCGCGCATCACGCGTCGCGAGGCCGAGCTGTCGTGGAACAACTGGGTCACGCCGAACACAGCGGGCAAGCCGCTGGGGTGGATGTCGGACAAGGACTGGGCCTCTACGGTCGACGTGCTCAAGCAGTACGGCGGGGTCACCGCTCCGCTCGAAGCCGCCAAGCTGTACACGAACGATTTCGTACCCACCGGCGCCGAGTACATGCCGCCGCAGGCCTGAGGACTGCCGCAGGATGCTTGGCAACGACGCGCTCGCGCAGGTCCGGACCCACTGGCGTGCCCGCCTCGCGGCGGTCGGCGTGCCCCTCGGCGTGCTCGAGCGGCTGCTGGCCGCCTCCGACACCTGGGAGGCCTGGGCGCGCAACTGGGAGGCCGAAGCCGTACAGGAGGAGGAGCGCGCAAAGGCGCTCGCCGCCAGCGGGCTCCTCGTAAGTGCGGGCGAGGCGTATGCGCTCGCCGCACTGCTGTTTCATTTCGGCCAGCTGATCCTGTTCCACGACCCGGCCACCAAGGACCGTTTGTCGCGGCGGCGAGAAGAAGCGTTTCGGGCCGGGGCTGGTTTCCTCCAGCCACCGGCGCGCGTATTCAGCGTGCCTTCGCCTTCGGGCGCGCCGCTGCACGCCTACCTGCGCCTGCCGCGCAACGCGAGCGGCAAGGTGCCGTGCGTTCTGGTGGTGCCGGGCGCCGACTCGGTCAAGGAGGAGAACCTCGCGTTCACCACCCTGCTCGTCGACCGTGGCATGGCCGCAGTGGCCTTCGACGGCCCCGGCCAGGGCGAAACGCGCCAGGGCCTCGCGTTTGCCGAAGACTACGAGCGCCACATCACCCCACTGATCCGCCACGTGGCGGGCCTGCCCGAAATCGACGCCGGGCGCCTCGGCCTCGCGGGCTTCAGCTTCGGCGGCTACCTCGCCCCGCGTGTCGCTGCCGCGCACCCGGAGATCGGCGCATGCGTCATCCTCGGCGGGTGTTATGACTTTTCGTACTGGGACACCATGCCGCCGCTGCTCAAGGAAGACTTTGCCTACGTGTTCGGGGTTTCGACCTGGGAAGAGGCTGCCGGGCATGCCCGCCGGCTGAGCCTCGCGCCGGTACTGGGCGCGCTGCGCTGCCCATTCCTTGCCGTGCACGGCAAGCGCGACGGCATCTTCCCCTGGACCGACGCCGAGAAGGCGGTGGCCGGTGCGAGTGGTCCGTCCGAACTGCTGCTGTACGAGGATGGCGACCATTGCTGCCACAACGTCAATCACCGCTCCAAGCCTGCCGCTGCCGATTGGCTGCTGCAGAAGCTGGGCGCGCAGAGATGAGTGCGCCCGGGACAGCGGAGCGCGCGCACGCAGGCGACGACGATAACCTGCTGCGCACGCTGGCACAGAAGGCGTCACCCGCGCATGCGGCGCTGTTGGTGATCGACGTGCAGAACGATTTCGTCGCCGACGGCGGATTCTTCGACCAAATCGGCGCCGACGTGAAGACTGCCCAGCAATCGGTGCCCAACACGCTGCGGCTGATAGAAAAAGCCCGCGCCGCGGGCGTGCCGGTGATCTTCGTGCAGGCGATCTACGATCCCGAGTTCGTTTCCGCCCCCATGCGCGAGCGCAACCAGCGCCGCGCCGTGCAGATCCCGCGCTGCCTGACCGGGTCGTGGGGGGCCGATTTCTACCTGGTGCGCCCGGCCGCGGGCGAACCGGTGGTGACCAAGCATCGCTACAGCGCGATGCTCAATACCACGCTCGACGCGATCCTCAAGGCGCGCGGGATCCGCAGCCTGCTGCTGGCCGGCGTGGCGACCGACACCTGCGTCGAGTCCACCGGGCGCGACGCCTACTTCATCGACTATTACGTGAGTATCGTGGCCGACTGCTGCGCCGCCTTCAACGCGGCCGACCATGCCGGCGCGCTCAAGCGCTTCGACCGCGACTACGGCGCGATCTTCACCTCGAACGAAGTCATCGATGCGTGGGCTCGCATCGGCGCGCCCGCGCCGGCCACCGGCGCCGGAGTCCGGTGATGGCGGCCACCCAGGAAGACGCGCTGCTGCGCATCGAAGGCCTGTCGAAGGTCTATGCCGCTCGCGAAGGGCCCGTGCGCGCGCTCGACCATGTTTCCATCGACGCGCGCCGCGGCGAGTTCCTGTCCATCCTCGGCCCCAGCGGTTGCGGCAAGAGCACGCTCATGATGATCGCCGCCGGCCTGGCGAGCGCCTCCAGCGGCGCGGTCTACGTCGACGGCGAGCGAGTGGTATCCCCGCGCACCGACATCGGTATCGTGTTCCAGAGCCCGGTGCTGCTCGACTGGCGCACCGCGCTCGAGAACGTCCTGCTGCAGACCGAATCGAGGGCGCTGGAGCGCGCCGCCTCGGAGCAGCGAGCGCGCGCATTGCTCACCCAGGTCGGCCTCGCCGGATTTGAGAACAAATACCCCCACGAACTCTCCGGCGGCATGCGCCAGCGCGTCTCCATCTGCCGCGCGCTGGTGCACGAGCCGCACCACCTCATGATGGACGAGCCGTTCGGCGCCCTCGATGCCCTTACGCGCGACCAGATCGGCCTCGACCTGCAGAAACTGTGGGGCGAGCGGCAGATGACCGTGCTGTTCGTCACCCACAGCATCGCCGAAGCGGTGTTCCTGTCCGACCGAGTGGTGGTCATGACGCCACGGCCCGGCCGGGTCGATGCGGTCATCGACATCGACCTGCCACGGCCGCGCACGCTCGCCATGCGCGACACCCCGCAATTCGCCGCCTACAACCGGCAGATCCGCGACTACTTCCTCGCCAGCGGCGTCCTGCACGAGACCTGAGCCCATGACCCCCGACACCCGCGACGCACTGCATGCCGGCGCCCCTCCGAAAATCGCCATCGAGGAAGTCGAAGCCCGTGTGCAACTCGCACAGGCCAACCGCGAGCGCCGGGCGCGCATCGCGGGGTTCACCTTCCCGGCGCTGGTCGTGGTGGCCGCGCTGGTGCTGTGGGAAGCCAGCGCGCGCCTGGCCGGAATCCCGGCGTACATCCTGCCCCCGCCGAGCCAGATCGCTGCCGTGATGGTCGAGAAGATGCCGCTGCTCCTGCGCCATGGTTGGGTCTCGACCACCGAGATCGTGCTGGGTTTCCTGCTCAGCGTGATTGTGGGGATCCCGCTCGCGCTGGCAACCTTCCTTTGGCCCGCGTTCGCGCGCTCGGTGTATCCCTTGCTGGTGTCTTCGCAGGCCGTGCCCAAAATGGCGGTGGCGCCGCTGTTCATCGTCTGGTTTGGGTTCGGCCTCATGCCCAAGGTGTTCATCGCTTTCCTGATCGCGTTTTTCCCGATCGTGATCAACACCGTCGTCGGGCTGGCGGCCATCGAGCCGGAGAAAATATATCTCGCGCGCTCGATGGGCCTGAGCGGCACGGCGACTTTCTTCAAGATCCGCCTGCCCAACGCCCTGCCCTCGATCTTCGGCGGACTGAAGATCGCGATAACGCTAGCCGTGGTCGGTGCCGTGGTGGGCGAATTCGTCGGCGGCGACGCGGGGCTGGGCTATTTGCTCATGTCGGCCAATGGCAGCATGGACACACCGCTGCTATTCGCGGGGCTCGTGGGGCTCACCTTCATCGGTATCGTGCTGTTCCTCGCGCTCGAGGTGGCCGAGCGATTCGCCATCCCGTGGCACAACTCGGTGCGCAATCCCGGCACCGGGGAATCGGGATAGGCGGGCGGCGCAATCCATGTCGGTCTATAGCGCCGCGCTGCGGCCGTTGCTGTTCGGCCTTTCGCCCGATGCGAGCCACACGCTCGCCCAGGCCGCACTGCGCTGGGCGCCGCCGTGGCGGCTGCTCGGGGTGCTTCAGGGCCTGCGCGTGGACGATCCACGCCTGCGCACCCGCTTCGCCGGGCTTGAGCTGCCAGGGCCCGTCGGGCTGGCGGCGGGTTTCGACAAGAACTGCGTCCTGATCGAAGCCCTGTCGTGCCTGGGGTTCGGTTTCCTGACCGTCGGGTCGGTGATGCCTGAGCCGCGCTTCGGCAATCCCTTCCCGCGCCTCGTGCGTTACCCGGAGACCGGGTCGCTCGCCGATTCGATGGGCGTGCCCAGCAAGGGCCGCGAGTACGCGGTAGAACAGTTGGCCCACCTGCGCCGGCGCAGCGTGCCGCTCATCGCCAACATCGGCGGCTTCAGCGCCACCGAGCTCGCAAACGGCTTCTTCGATGTCGAGCCGCATGTTGACGCGGTCGAGATCAGCCTCATGTGCCCCAACGTACTCGCACCCGGCGAGCACTTCGACGAACTGGCCGTGCTCGCCGACCTCCTGGATCGCATCGAGGCGCGCCGCAAGCCGACGATCGTGCGCGTGCCCAACGATACAACCCAGGTACCCGACCGGCTGGCCGAGCTCATCGAGCGCTGCATCGCCGGCGGCGTGGCAGGAATCAAGATCGGCGGCGGCCGGCGCATCCCGGAATCGCGCCTGGGCACGCACCAGGGCACGCTGCACGGCGGGGCAATCCGCGAAGCCGCGCTCGCCAATGTGGAAGCCGCGGCGCGCATTGCGCGCGGCCGCATATCGATCAAGGGCAACGGCGGCATCCGCACCGCCGCCGACGTGCTCGCCATGCTGCGCGCCGGCGCCTGCTGCGTGGACCTGTACTCCGCCTTTATTTATGAAGGCTGGACGCTCGCGCGTGACATCCACACCGACCTGTTGCGAGCCCTCGGCGGCGCGTCGGTGCAATCCATCAACACCGCCACGGCGGCTACCGCAGGAGCGGCGCATGCTTGAAGTCATCGTGTTCGAAGGCGTGCAGAACCTGCCGCTGTTCGCCGCACAGGCGCAGGGATTCTTCGCACAGCGCAAGGTCGCGGTGAACCTGCAGTTCACGCCCAATTCGTGGACGCTGCGCGACGGGCTCGCGGACGGGCGCTTCCATGTCGCCCACACCGCGGTGGACAACGCCATCGCCATGATCACGACCGCCGGCAAGGACGTCGCCATCGTCATGGGCGGCGACAACGGGTTCAACAACCTGTTCGTGCAGCCCGGCATATCCACACCCGCCGACCTGCGCGGCAAGACCGTGCTGGTGGATGCGCCCAACACCGCATTCGCGCTCGTGCTGTATCGCATCCTCGCCAATCACGGCCTCGCCAAGGGCGACTACACGGCCAAATCGGTCGGGGCGACGCCCTTGCGGCTGGCCGAGATGCTCAAGGACAAGACGGCGTCTGCGGCGATCCTCAACCTGCCCTTTCGCATCCAGGCCGAGCGCGCAGGACTCAAGGACCTTGGCGAGGCGGTCAGCCTCGTCGGGCCTTACCTGTCGACCGCCGGATTTGTCATGCGTGAATGGGGCCGCAATAACGCGGACCTGCTGGCACGCTACATCCAGGCCTACGTCGCGGGACTGCGGTGGGCTCTCGACCCGCAAAACCGCGCCGAAGCCATCGCCCTGCTGGCGCGCCACCTGCGCATCGCGCCGGACATCGCGACGCGAGCATTCGAGATTGCCACCGCACCGGGCACCGGATTCGCGCCCGACGCGACGCTGGACGTGGCCGGTCTGGAGAACGTATTGCGCATCCGCGCTGAAGTCGAAGGACAGTGGGACGGCGTTCCGCCCGACCCGCAGGGATTCCTCGACCTCACCCATCACGCCCACGCGCTGGCGGGCATGTAGCGCGGGCTGCGCCGGTCAGACGACCACCGCCTCGGCGCGGTTGCGGATCACGCGCAGCAGCGACAGCCCGGCCAGCATGGAGGTCTTGGGATTGTCCGGGAAGGGTTTATTGGACAGCTCGATGCGCATGCTGCCGCAGGGACCCTCGACTTCCACCAGGTGGGTGTTGCCGCGCGCGGCGGGATCGGCATTGAGCGAAACCTCGGTGCGCTCGAACCCCACGCCCGCCAGCGCGATGGTCGCGGCCACATTGGCGTTCTGCGGGAACAGCGTTGCCGCCTGGCGCGCGTCGGTGCGCAGGAACTCGGTCGACGCAGTTACTTCCTGCAAGTTACACAGCTTCTCGGCATGGGTGCCTTTCCACGCCAGCGGGAGCTTACGCGAGGTGTATCGCACGCTGTCGATGCCGGCCAGGCGAGCCGCCGCGAGGCCATCCATCCCGGCGACTGCGCCGGCGGGGATCAGCAACTTGCGCGCGTTACGCGTGGCTGCGGCCACCAGCCGGTCGTACAGCGCCTGGTCGGCCAGCGCCCCCACCGAGGCCACGAGCAGGTCGACCCCGGCATCGAGGCAGGCTTCGCCGTGCTGGCTGACCGCGGCGTGGCCGCCGCATTCGACCGCCAGTTCGACGCCGCCCGGCACCGCCGCAACGCGGTCGTAAACCGCGACCGCGGTGCCAGCGATTTCACCCAGGCGTTTGCTAGCGCCCGGCACCAGTTCGCTGCGCTCGATGCAAGATAGCTTCGCACCCGGGTACATGCGGTGCAGTTCGCGCACGAGATACGCGCCGATCGCACCGGCGCCGATAATGAGGATGTGGTGCATTCAATCTCTCCGAAACCTGGAAGGGAAGTGTTGCCTGCGCCCGAAGATAGCAGAGCTCACAGTCGCATCGGGCGCCAGTAGCCGGTCAGTTCGAGATATCCGCGGCCCGCGGGGTCCGCGGCGCCATCGCGAAAGATACGCACTGCGCCCTCCCAATAAATGGTCGCGGTACTGGCTCGGGCATCGAGCTCCTGGTCGTCGAACAGCGGCTCGATCCGCCAGCGGGTGTCGCCGGTCCTAACCTGCATGGCGATCGGGTAGGGGGTACCCGTCCGCGGCGAACGCCACTCGCGCAGCGGCCCAAATTCGATCTCGTCGGGCACGAAAACCTGCACACGCCCATCGGCCCGCCGGAGCGTGCCGCCCGCGTAGAGCACGCCGCCGTCCTTGCCGCGCATGCGAAACACCATCAGCGCGCCACCATCGGCCAGGTTGATGCCGATCCAGTCCCAGCCCGATGCACCTGCAGCCATGTACTGGCTGGACCATTCGTGGTCGAGCCATGCCAGGCCGGTAACCGCTTCGTTTCCTGCGCCACGCTGGATCGATCCGGTGACCGAAAGGTGCGGGCGGCTGTAGTAGTAGCTGGCCTCGCCCTGCCCCGGCCCTTTTCGGCTTACGCCCCCCGCGCCTTGCAGCAGGGGCTGCCGGTCGGTGGTGCATCGCAGGTCGAGGCCGAAGTCGCGAGCCGGGATCACGGCGCGGTAGGCATTGCCTTCGAGCTCCATGCGCCAGGCGTCGATCCACACGCGGGTCGTGCCCTCCGCCGCGCCCGCGACGCCGAGGGCCGTGCGCGCGGCGCGCTGGTCGTGGCGCAGCCGGCCGAGCTTCGGGTCGGCCAAGGCAGCATGCGCGAGCATCACCTGGCGCGGCGCGAACGCGCTCGGGTTGTCGCTTGCGTAGGGCGTGCGCGAGCGAAAAAACGTCACCTGGAAGCCGAGTTCTTCGCCGCTCGCGGTTTTGAGCCAACCTGTCGCGTACCACCATTCGGTGCGGAATTCCGGATGCGCACCGTGGTCGCGCGGGAACACCAGCGCGCGACCGGGCACCACCTGGGGATAAACCACTTCCGCCGGCCACGCGGGACGCGCGGCCAGTGCGCCGAGCGTGGCGAGGAACGCGCGACGCCTCACCAGTCTTCCTTGACCGCGCGCACCGGCCCCATGCCCATGGCTTCGCGCCCCGACCAGAACGCCGTCAACGCGGCAAGCGCGATCATCACCAGCGTGAGGGCTGCGAGCAGCGCGTACGGCGGATGCACTTCCATGCCCCAGTTGAACGACTGGCGGTTCACCACGCGGATGAGGATGAAGCCGATGACCCCGCCGACGGCGAGTCCGGCGGCCGCCCCGAACGCCGCGAGCAGCCCACCCTCGAACGCCAGCATCGCGCCAATCTGCGCGCGCGTCATGCCCAGGTGGCGCAACATGCCGAACTCGCGTTTGCGCGCGAGCACGATCGCGCCCAGGCTGGAGGACAGGCCGAACAGGCCCACCAGCACCGCGACGGCTTCGAGCGCGTAGGTCACCGCGAAGCTGCGGTCGAACACCTGCAGCGAAATCCTGCGGATCTCGCCGGGACCGGCCATGTCGGGCATGCCGCCGCCGGGAAGGTTACGCACCGCCGCTTCGATGCGCGCTTCGCTGACGCCTGCCCGCAGCCACAGCGCTGCGTCATTGACACGGTCGTCGCCGGTCAGGCGCGCGTAATCGGCGCGATCGATCACGATGGCGCCGTGCTGGCGCGCGTAATCTCGCCACACTCCGTCGACGATAAAGGGCACTTGCGCGCCGCCGAGGGCCAGCGTAATGCGCGCTCCCGGCGCGTAACCGTAAACGGTGGCCACGGCTTCGCTCACCCACGCGGACGGCGGGTCAGACGGCGCACGCATACGCGCCGGACCGATGAGCGGCACGGTCTTGCCGATCCCGCCGGGCAGGTCGCGCGCCACCAGGGCCACCACGGGACGCGCCGGATCGAGCGTCAGGCGCGCATTGCGCAGGAATTCGACACGTTCGACTTCGGGCAACGCGCGCAGGCCTGCCGCGAATTGCGGCGCAAGGAAAGTGGTTTCGCCCAGGTGCGAGGTGCGCAGGTAGAAGTCGGCGGGCAGCACCGCGTTGAGCCAGTCGTCCACCGACTCCCGGAACGAAGCCACCATGATCGCCATGGCCACCATGAGCGCGAAGCTCGCCACGATCGCCGCCAGGCTCACCATCGCCTGGCCCGGTGCGCCGCGCAATTGCGCGAATGCAAGGCCCAGCGGAACGGCGCGCGGCATGCCCGCCACCGCGAGGAAAGCCGCCAGCGCGCGCGGCATCAGCAGGATTCCGCCAACCAGGATCAGGGCGATCGCCCCGTAACCGAACACAGGGATACCACCGACAGGGCCCAGTTGCGCAAAGCCCGCGCCCGCGGCCAGCAGGGCGAGCCCGGGCCACACCGGCAGCAGCCGCTCGAACATCTGCTGCTCATCGCCGCTCTTGAGGGCGCGGGCCGGCGCCGCTCGCGCCGCATCGAGCGCAGGCAGCCATGCCGCGGCCAGCGCGATGCCCAGGCCGGCGGCAAAGAATGCGCACGCGGCCCACGGGTCGAAGCCCACCTGCGGTGTGATGCCGCGGAACATTCCCGCGCCCAGGTCCCCGCCGGCCGCGAGCACCGCCACGCGCGCGAGACCATACCCCAGCGCGAGGCCCGCGGCGCTGCCCGCGGCGCCGATGACCGCGGCCTCGCCAAGGACCCTGCGCACGAGACCGCCGCGTGTGAGGCCAAGCACGCGCAGCAGCCCGTGTTCGGCGCGCCTGCGCGTCACTTCGAGGGCCTGGGCGGAGAACACGAGGAAACCTCCGGTGAACAACGCCACCAGTGCCAGGACGTTGAGGTTGACGCGATAGGAGCGCGACAGGTTGGCGCCTTGTGCCTCGAGTTGTTCGACCTGCGCGACATGGGCGCCGGCGGGCAGCAGCGCTTCGATGCGCTCCCGCACGCTGGCCGAGTTGGCGCCGGGCACGAAACGCAGGTCGATGCGATTGATCAGGCCGACGCGTCCGAAACGCCACTGCGCGGTGGCGATGTCGGTCAGGGCGGCCTGCCCTCGCAGGCCCGGGACGATGCCGGCAACTTCTAGCTCGACCTCGCCCGCGCCAGCCAGCAGCGCAAGCTTCGCCCCGCGCGAAAGCTCAAGCGACGCTGCCGCTGCCGGAGAGAGCAGTACCGTGTCGGGCCGCAGGAGGTCGAACATCCGCTGCGGATCGTCGGCGAACAGCGCCGGCTGGACCTGCGCCGCGCGCAGCGCATCGATGCCCAGCAGCTTGAGCGACCCCGGCGAGGAACCGCTGCGCGCGGCGCCGGCCTGCCTCGCGAGCCCCGCATCGAGTTCGAGCACCGGGCTTGCCACGGCGATCCCGGGCAGGCCGGCAAGGACCGGATAAAGCGCTTCGTCGAATCCTGCGCGCGCGCCACGAACTTCGAGGTCGGCCTCGCCCGCCATCGAGCGCACCGCGAGCGAGAACTCGTCGAGCGCCGCGCCATTGATGAGGTGCACGCCAAAGCCGAGCGCCACGCCGAGCGCGATGCCCGCCGCCGAGAACAGCGCGCGTGCACGCTGGTGCGCAAAGCGCGCGCGCATCACGGCGCTTGCACCCTTTTAATCGGCGCGCGCGCCCGAGTCCTTGACTACTTTGCTCCAGCGGCCGATTTCCGAGCGGATATACGCCGCGTAGTGCTCGATAGTGCCGCCCAGAGGCTCAGCGCCCTGGGTCGCCAAACGCTGGCGCAGGTCGGGGTTCTGCACCGCCTTGTTCACTTCGGCGTTCAGCTTCGCCACGATGTCCTTGGGCGTCGCCGCCGGCACCACGATGCCCTGCCAAGCGCTCATTTCGAACCCGGGCAGGCGCGCGGCTTCCTCGAGCGTAGGCACGTCGGGCAGTGCGGCTGAGCGGCGCGGGACGGCAATCGCGAGTGCGCGCAGCCGGTTGTCCTTCACGTACGGCAGCACGGTGTTGATGGTGTCGATCATCATCTGCGTCTGTCCCCCCGCCACGTCGACCAGCGCGGGCGCGCTGCCCTTGTACGGGATGTGCTGCAGGGCGAGGCCCATCTGGGTGGCGAACAGCGCGCCGGCAAGGTGGGTGATGGTGCCGGTGCCCGAGGAGCCGAAATTCATCTTTCCCGGATTGGCCTTGGCATAGGCGACGAGGTCTTGCACGTTCTTCACCGGCAATGCGGGATTGACCACCAGCACCAGCGGCACAGTGGCGGTCAGCGCGACCGGCGCGAAGTCCTTGTGCACGTCGTAGTTGAGCTTGGCGTACAGCGACGGCGCAATGGCGATGGCCGAGGTGTTGTAGAAAATGGTGTAACCGTCGGCCGGCGCCTTGGCGACTTCGGCGGCCGCGATGTTGCCGCCGGCACCCGGCTTGTTGTCCACCACGATCTGCTGGTTCATCGACTCGCCCAGCTTGAGCGCGAAGATGCGTGCATTGATGTCAGTCGGTCCCCCGGGAGGGAACGCGAGGATCATGCGTACCGGCTTGGAGGGATAGCCTTGCGCGGCGACGGGAGCGGCAAACGACGCCCCGAGCAATGCGGCCAGCAGGATTGCGGAGGTTCTCGGCATGGTTTTGGTCTCGTACCTTGGGAAAGTTTCGGTCAGGCGTCGAAGCGGTCGAGCACGCGCCCGGGCCCCTGCGCCAGCTTGACGTAGTCGGTGCCATCGAACACGCGCACGCCGTTGACCCACACCCCTGCGACGCCTTCGGGCTTCCTGATCATGCGTGAGCCGCCGCCGGGCAGGTCATGCAGGCGCACGAGCCCCGAGAGGCCCACCTTAGCCGGGTCGAACAGCAGGAAATCGGCAAACGCCCCGGGCTCGATGCGACCGCGATCGGGGATGCGGTACTTGGCCGCGGGGTCGCTCGTGAGCTTGCGAATGCCCTCTGCCAGCGTGAATACGCCGGTCTCGCGCACCCAGTGCCGCAGGAAGTGCAGCCCGAATCCCGCGTCGCACATGAAAATGAGGTGCGCACCGGCGTCCGACAGCGCGACCACGCCGGCGGGGTGTTTCAGCAGCGGGGCCACGCCGGCATCGTTGTTCTGGAACAGCTTGGCGACGAAGCGGGTGGAAAGGTCGTTCTCGAGCGCGATGTCGAAGAAGCAGTCGAGCGGGTCCACGCCGCGCTCGGCGGCGATCGCCGACACTGGCCGCCCGTCGACTTCGACCATCGCCCAGTTGCCGTAGAACAGGATGCCGGGGCGCGGGTTGGCAAGGTCGGCGCGGAACTGGCGGCGAAAAGTGGGATCCCGGTAGATCGCATCGAGCGGCTCGGCCGCGGCGCCCGTGCGCTTCGAGACGCGATCGAATGCCGAATGCGTCAGCAGCAGGTAGGGATCCTCGAGCGTGAAGTCGAACGACAGCGGCTGGCAGCTGGTCTGGATATAGACCTCGTTGCCTCGCGCGATTGCGGCCGCGCACCGCTCGTAATAGGTGAGGCCGCGCGCGGGTTCGGCCTCGTTGTACATCGTGAGCACGGTCGAGATGAACACCGGCCGCTTGTTGGCCGCCGCAATGCCTTCCATGAATTCGGGCGTGGCGCGCGGGCCGGTGGCCATCATGAACACGCCGCGCTGCGCCTCGCCCAGCACGCCGGCAAGGGCGCGGATCTCCTCGTCCCCCGCGATCGTGGAGGGCATGGGCAGCCCGCCGTGGCCGCTGTGGTTGGGCGAAAACGATGACGCCAGGCCGATCGCACCGGCCTCGAGCGCGGCGCGGACTTCGCCCCGCATCTGCGCGAGATGCTCCACGCTGGGCGATTGCTCGGTCGAGGCCGCCTCGCCCATGACCGCGGTGCGGATGGTGGAATGCTGCGCGAATACGCCCACGTTGGCATAGGGATGCGAGCGGCGCAGCAGGTCCATGTACTCGGCGAACGACTGGAACTCCCAGCGCGTGCCGGCCTGCAGCGCATCGAGGTCCATACCCTCGACGACCGACAGGTTTTTTACCATCGTGTCGCGGCGCTCCGCCGGACAGGGCGCGATGCCGAAGCCGCAGTTGCCCATGATCGCGGTGGTCACGCCCAGCGACGGCGAGGGCGACAAGGTCGGGTCCCAGGTCACCTGCGCATCGTAGTGGGTATGCAGGTCGACGATGCCAGGCATAAGCGCAAGCCCATGCGCGTCGACGGTTTCGCGTGCCGCGCCGGGCTTGCCAATTTCAACAACCCGTCCGTCGGTGACGCCGACATCGATGACGCGGCCCGGCGCCCCCAGGCCGTCATAGACCGTGGCGCCGCGGATGACCAGGTCATGGCTCATCGTTGCCTCATTCCGGTTTGACCCCCGCGTCGCGCGCCACTTTCCGCCAGCGCGCGATCTCCTGCCTGATGTAGGCGCCGAACTGCTCGGGGGTCGAGGGAGAAGCCTCGGCGCTGTGCAGCGCGAACTGGTCGCGCACTTCTGGCGATGCGAGCGCCTTCACCACTTCGCGGTTGAGGCGCTCGACGATGGCCTTCGGGGTGCCGGCCGGCACCACGATGCCCTGCCACGAGCTCACGTCGAATCCCGGGTAGCCCAGTTCGGCCACAGTCGGCAGCGCCGGCGCCATGGCCGAGCGCTTCGCAGTGGTGAGCGCAAGCCCGCGCGCCTTGCCCGAACGCACCTGCGGGTAAAGCGAGGAGAACGGGTCGAACAGCACCTGCAACTGGCCGCCGACAAGGTCGGTGATCGCCGGCGCGCTGCCTTTGTAGGGCACGTGGTTCATGCTGATGCCGGCGGCGGTGTTGAAGAACTCGACCGCGAGGTAGATCGAGCTGCCTGCGGTGCCGAAGTTGAGCTTGCCGGGCTGCGCCTTGGCCAGCGCAACCAGTTCGGCCAGGGTCTGTGCCGGCACCGAGGGATGCACTGCAATCACCAGTGGCTGGATCGCCACCATCGACACCGGCGCAAAACTCGCCACCGGGTCGTACGGCAGCTTGGCGAACGTCACCGCGTTGATCGCCAGCGTGCTGATGTTGCCCATCGTGAGCGTATAGCCATCGGGCGCCGCCTTGGCACCGATCTCCGCGCCGATGACACCGCTTGCGCCCGCGCGGTTTTCGACCACCACCGGCTGGCCCAGTTCGGCGGAGAGTTTTTGCGCCACCACGCGCGAGCTGATGTCGGTCACGCCGCCGGGTGGGAAAGGCACCACCAGCCGCAACGGCTTGGTCGGGAAGGCCTGGGCGTACGCGCCTGTGCATATGGCCCATGCGGCGACGAGCATCACGGCGCGCAGTTTCATGGCTGTGTCCTGCGTCCGGTCCCGCATCGGAATGGCCACACGACGCGGCCTCATGCCGGAAACTGCAAGACGAGGATAGCCGCGCCTTCGCTGCCCGCGCACAGCGTCACTGGCTCCTCCTCGGGCGTGACGAACACGGTCGCCCAACGCGGCAGGTTTTCGCCGCCACCAGCTGCGCCGATGCAGGCACTGCCGTCGGCCACGACGTAAAAACGCCCGAGCCCGCCGGGATGCACGGGAGCTTGCATCGCCCTGCCGGGCGGGAGGTGCGCGACCCACCCGCCGATGCCGTCGGGTTGCGGCGCGAACAGTTCCTCACACGTCGCCTCGGTGCGCTGGCGCGCGCCGCCCAGCGTCACCTGCGCGCCGAGCAAATGGCGCTTGGGAACGTCCTTCTGCATTTCGCTGCGTGCTTCGGGCAGGAACTTGGCGCCGAAATCCATGCGCGAGCGCAAGGTGAAGTACCACAGGCCGTCAGATCCGGCGGTGATCGGGCCGTAGCCGGTGTGCGCCCCTGCGTAGTGGACCGTGAGCGGCTGGACCGGGTGACGGCCCAGCGATCCCCCACCCTGCACGATGACCTGGAATTCGTTCTGCAGGTGGAAGTGCGGCAGGATCACCGAGTCGGCATCCTGCTCGACCAGGAACGACTGCGGCGAGAGGGAGACTTCAGGGTTTTCGCCCGGTGTCTCGAGAAAGACGCTTTTGTAGTACCCGGTGCCGTTGGCCAGCGTGAACTTGCTGCGGCTGGCGGCGGCGCGGTCGTGGGTGCCGGTCATGATCATCGGGGGTTGCCTCCTGGACCCGATTTTAAGCCCGCGTCCGCCCCGCCGCTCGTCTCCCGTACGGTTAGTTCGCGCCGGCGGATGGGCATTTCGTCGCATGGAACTCGCCCGCCTGCGCGCCTCGCCTACCCTCTACCCCTACAATCCCGCCGAGAGCAAAGGAACCACCATGGAAGACAAGGACCTCATGCGCATCGCCCGGCGCCGCGCCCGCGCCAAGTTCGGATTCATGATCCACCTCACGGTGTTCGTGGCCGTCAACGCGATGCTCTATTTCATCAACCAGCGCGCCACTCCGGGCGTGGCGTGGTTCGCCTTTCCGCTGGGCGGATGGGCGCTGGGCCTCGCCATCCACGGCCTGGTGGTGTTCACCACGACATCGGGCCTGCGCGAGCGCATGGTCGAGGCTGAAATGCGCCGCCTGCGCGCGCAGCACCCGCCCGCCGGGCTCTGATCGCGACATGCGCCTGGCCGCCCACCCCGGGATCGCGCGCTACCTGATTGGCACGATCATCTTCAGCACAGTGATCGCGGCCGCGCTCACGGCGTACAGCTCGCACCGGCACGGCTTCGGCCAGAATTTCGTCTACAGCCAGTGCATCGGCCTGCTGACCTATGCCACGATCGACTATTCCCGCCGCGCATTGTGGCCGGGGGCGGCTCCCACTTTCGCGCGCATGGCCGGCGTAGTCGCACTCGCCGCCCCGGTGGGCTGGTTCGGCGGCTCGTTCGTTGCGAGCCGGCTGCTGGGCGAGTCGTGGGGGCCGGGTGCGCTCGGTTTGAATGCGGTGATCGGATTCCTCGCGCTGACCGCCGGCGCGGGCCTTTCAGGCGCGTTCTATTTCTGGACCCGCGAACAGCTCATGACAAGCGAGCGTTCTGCCGCCGAGGCGCACCTCAAGTTGCTGCAGGCGCAGATCGAGCCGCACTTCCTGTTCAATACCCTCGCCAACCTGCAGGCGCTCATTGCCATCGACCCGCCCCGCGCGCAGGAAATGCTGCGCCACCTCGACGGCTACCTGCGCGCGACGCTCGCGACCACGCGCGCCGAGCACGGCACTCTGGGCGAGGAATTCGCACTGCTCGACTCGTACCTCGAAATCCTGGCGATCCGAATGGGGGCGCGCCTCAAGTACGAGTTGGACCTGCCGCCGGCGCTCGCACCGGCGCGCCTGCCGCCCATGTTGTTGCAGCCGCTGGTGGAAAATGCCATCCGCCACGGGCTCGAGCCCCGGGTGGAGGGCGGCACGGTGCGCGTCGCCGCCAGCGAAAAGAATGGCGTGCTTGCGCTGGTGGTGGAGGACACGGGCCAGGGATTGGGCCAGGGCGGCGCCGGCGGCACGGGCGTGGGGCTGGCCCATGTGCGCGAGCGGCTGGCGGCGGTATATGGCAAGGAGGCATCGATGCGGGTCGAGGATAACGATGGACCGGCAGGTGGCGTGCGCATCACGCTGCGCCTGCCGCTGGAACGATGAAACCGCGCGCGCTCATCGCCGAAGACGAGCCGCTGCTGGCCGCGGCACTCAAGGCCGGCCTCGAAGCCGCATGGCCCGAGCTGGAAATGGTGGCCGTCGCCCCCAACGGGATCGAAGCGCTGCGGCTGATCCAGTCGGAGCGCCCGGACGTGGCCTTCCTCGATATCCGCATGCCCGGCCTGACCGGGCTCGAGGTGGCGGCCGAGCTTGCCGACCGGCTCGAGCCCGGCGCGCGGGTGCCTCGGCTGGTGTTCGTCACCGCGTATGACGAATTCGCCCTCAAGGCGTTCGACCTCGCGGCGGTGGACTACCTGCTGAAGCCCGTCAGCGCGGCGCGGCTGGCGAAGTCCATCGAGCGTTTGAAACAGGCCCTGGCGGGCAGTGCCCCAGCGGCAAATGAAGGCGCGCCGGGTGGGGGCGGCGACGAGCTTGCGCTGCTGGTCGCCAGGTTGCAGCGCGTGATGGGCGCCGCACCGTCGCCCATCGGCGAGCCGCTGCGCATCCTGCGCGCGGCCGTGGGCAATACGGTGCGCATGGTGGCGGTGGAGGACGTGTGCTATTTCCAGTCGGCCGACAAGTACACGAGCGTAGTGACGCGCGAAGCCGAACTCCTCATCCGCACGCCGCTGAAGGACCTGCTCGGGCAGTTACCGCCGGAGCGGTTTCGCCAGATCCATCGCGGGACCATCGTGAACCTTGCCGAGGTCGCCTCGGCCACGCGCGACGAGTCGGGCCGCGTCTCGGTGCGGCTCAAGCACCGCAAAGAGAGCCTCCCGGTCAGCCGGGTGTTCGCCGACCTGTTCCGGGCGCAGTAATAAAAAAAGGCGCGCCACCGGGCGCGCCCACAAAACAAACCGGAATCAGGCGGCAGTCTTTACTTCTTGTCCGCGCGCGCGGCCTTGGCCGCATGGCGGTCGGACTTGAGCTTTTCGCGGTCGCCCTTCATGTGGTCATGGTCTGCTTTCATCTTGTCGCGGTCGGCGTGCAACTTGGCACGGTCTGCGGCCACCGCCTCCTTGTTGCCGGCCGCGCGATCGGCCTTGAGCTTCTCGCGGTCGGCCTTGACGGTCTCGCGGTCGGCTTTCATGGTTTGCGCGTCGGCCTTGACTGCGGCGCGATCGGCCTTGAGCGTGCCGGCGGCCGGAGCCTGGGCCAGCGCGGCCCCGCCGAACGAAGCCATCATCGCGATGACGAGGATATTGAGCGTCTTGTTCATGTTCCATTCCCCCTTTGCCCAACGTTTTCCGCCGCCGGAGGGCGTCGGACCTGCATTTAGCGCGCGCCGCGCCGGACGGTGTACCACCCGTCGGGCGCGGCGCCCGGGTGCTGCTTACTTCTTCGCTGCGGCGGCGGGCGTGGTCACCGTGGTGGTGGTGGTGGTCGCGGGCACGGCGGGCTTCGGCGCGGCAGCCATGTCGTGCTTGGCCTTGGCTTCGGCTTTGGCATCGGCCTTGGCTTTGGCTTTGGCTGCCTTGGCTTCGGCTGCAGCCTTGGCTTTGTCGGCCTTGGCTTCCGCTGCGGCCTTGGTTTTGGCGGCCTTGGCTTCGGCAGCGGCTGCCTTGGCGTCAGCTGCGGCCTTGGCTTTGGCGGCCTTGGTTTCGGCTGCGGCTGCCTTGGCGTCGGCTTTCACGTCGGCCTTGGCTTCCTTGGCGTCGGCTTTGACTTCGGCCTTCGCTTCCTTGGCGTCGGCTTTCACCTCGGCTTTGGCTGCCTTGGCGTCGGCTTTCACCTCGGCCTTGGCTTCGGCCTTGGCACCGGCTTTCATGTCGGCCTTGACGGCAGGGGCCTGGGCGAATGCAGCACCGCCGAAAGCCAGAAGTGTTGCGAGTGCCAGGGTATTCAGTTTCATGTGTTTCTCCAGTGTGTTCCGACCTCGAAGGAGGTGGGCCTTGCGCACACATAACGACCGGCCCGCCAAACGGAGGACACGAAACCGGAATAAATTCCCCCGGAGTTGTAAGCATTTGTGAATTGGCGATTGGGGGGGTGCGGTAAAATTTGCGGCTCATGTCCACCGCATCGACTTCCAACTTCATCCGCAGCATCGTCGAGCACGACCTCGCCGACGGCAAATTTGCGGCGCGCAGCGCGCGCCTGAATGACCCGGCAAGGATCCGTACGCGCTTCCCGCCCGAGCCCAACGGCTACCTCCATTACGGGCATGCGAAGAGCATCTGCCTGAATTTCGGGCTGGCACGCGATTTCGGTGGCGTGTGCCACCTGCGATTCGACGACACCAACCCGACCCGGGAAGAGCAGGAATACGTCGATTCGATCATCGACGCGGTGCACTGGCTGGGGTTTTCATGGGACGCGCACGGCACCAGCCACCAGTACTTCGCCTCGGACTATTTCGACCGGCTGTTCGCGTTTGCCGAGCACCTCGTGAATCGCGACCTCGCCTATGTCGACAGCCAGAGCGCCGAGGAGGTGCGCGCCAGCCGCGGATCGCTCACCGAAGGCGGCCGCAACAGCCCGTTTCGCGACCGCCCGGTGGAGGAGAACCTGCGCCTGTTGCGCGAGATGAAGGAAGGAAAGCACCCCGACGGCGCGCATGTGCTGCGCGCAAAGATCGACATGGCCTCGCCCAACATCAACCTGCGCGACCCGGCGATGTACCGCATCCGCCACGCGCACCACCACCGCACCGGCGACGCGTGGCGCATTTACCCGACTTACGACTGGGCGCATGGCGTTTGCGATGCCATCGAGCACATCACCCATTCGGTATGCACGCTCGAGTTCCAGGATCATCGCCCGCTGTACGACTGGTTCAACGAGCGCCTGGCCGAGGGCGGCCAGCTCGACCGCCCGCTGCCGCAGCAGATCGAGTTCGCGCGACTCAATTTCACCTACATCGTGCTCTCCAAGCGCAAGCTCATCCAGCTCGTGGAAGAGGGGCACGTGGACGGGTGGGACGACCCGCGCCTGCCCACGCTGGTGGGGGCGCGTCGCCGTGGCTACACACCCGAGGGCATCCGCCTTTTCTGCGACCGCATCG
>JBDTRN010000001.1:0-73211 GCA_039931715.1 Betaproteobacteria bacterium | reverse complement strand
GCGCAGCGCCAGGCACTTCTTGCCCAGCAGCGCGTTGCCGCCGTAGCCCGAGCCGAACGACCAGATCTCGCGCGTCTCTGGGAAATGCACGATCCACTTTTCCTCGTCGTTGCACGGCCACGAAACGTCGGCCTGCCCCGCCGCCAGCGGCGCGCCCACCGAATGCACGCAGGGGACGAACGCTCCGTCCTCACCGAGGTGGTCGATGACCGCGCGCCCCATCCTCGTCATCATGCGCATGTTGACCACCACGTAGGCCGAGTCGGACAATTCGACACCGACTTGGGCGATGTGCGAACCGATCGGCCCCATCGAGAACGGCACCACGTACATGGTGCGGCCGCGCATGCAGCCATCGTAAAGGCCGTCGAGCGTGGTGCGCATCTCTGCCGGCGCCATCCAGTTGTTGGTCGGGCCAGCATCGTCCTTGCGCGCGCTGCAGATGAAGGTGCGATCCTCCATGCGCGCCACGTCGGTGGGATGCGACCGGGCAAGGTAGCTGTTAGGGCGCAGCTTCTCGTTCAGGCGCAGGAACGTGCCCGCCGCGACCAGTTCCGCGCACAACCGCTCGTTTTCTTCCTCCGAGCCATCGCACCACACGACACGATCGGGCTTTGTCAGGGCGGCGATTCCGGCCACCCACTGTCGAAGGCGCGTGTGATGGACGTAGGCGGGAGGGTTGGCGATGCTGCTTGGCTGGTCCATCAAGTGCGCTCCAAAATGAAAAACGGCCCTAGGCTGGCCGGGCCGCAATTATTGGTTTCTGATCCAGTTGATTGTAGCAGCGCGCCCCAAGCTGGGGCTAGCCCGCAGGCGACGCGTTCCGCGACTCGATTGCTGGCCAGTTAAGGGCTCCCTGCGCTGCCCTCAGCGAGCGTTCGCGGCCAAGCCCCCGGGCGCCGCGCCCAGCCCGACCGCTCAGGCCTTGCGGAACCGCTCCGCCAGCCGGCGCGCGACGCGAAACAACATCCCTGTTCCGGTGACGAGGACGATGACGCGGGTCACATGCGCCGCGGTCACCAGCGGCACACCGAGCTGGAGTACCTTGGCAGTGATGCACATCTCGGCGATGCCGCCCGGGGCTGTCGCCAGCACCACGCTGGGCACAGGCAGGCCGTACGCCCACGCAAGCGCGGTACCCAGGGCGGCGGCGAGAGCCATCGCTATCAGGATGCTGCCGAGGGTCGCAGCCACGAAGCGCGGGACCCGATCGAGGAAGCTGCGCTCGAACCGGCCGCCCAGCGCGCACCCAATGAGCAGCTGCCCGGCGTTGGACACCAGTGGCGGCATGGCCGAAAAGCTCACTTCGGCCACGGTCAGCCCGATCACGCTGAACAACGCCCCCAGCATGAAGGCATTCGGCGCGCCCAGGAGCGCAAGCAGGCCGGCACCGGTTGCGGCGATGGCAAGCAGTAACCCAAGGCGCCCCCAATCGAGCTCAGCCGTGGCGGGCGCGTACACATCAGCACCGTGCACGCCCGAATAGGTCAGTGCAAACGGGATCACCACCACCACCGCGAGGATGCGCATCGACTGTGCGATCGCGACGCGGTCGGTGCGCGCCCCAAAACGCTCGGCCAGCACCGACATTTCCGCGGCCCCACCTGGCACGCTGGCAAAGAATGCCGTGGTCCGGTCGGTGTCGGTGACCGTGTTGAGGAACCACGCACAGGCACAGGCGATGAGGATTGCGAGCAGCGCGGCCAACAGCAGCAAGTGCCAATAGGTGAGCACCTGGCGGGCGACCTCGGGGGTGAAATACAGCCCCAGCGCGGTACCGACGATGACCTGCCCGGCCGGCCGGGCCACGCGAGGCGCGCGCAGGCGTGCCCCGCTGAAATTCATCGCCGCCATGACCACCAGCGGCCCGATCATCCACGGCAGCGGCGTCTTGAGCAGCACGAAGAGGACGGCGCCGGCGACACACAGCGCGAGGCTCGCCAGCGGGTTGAGGAACGTGTCGCGCGCGGGCCTCACTTGCCGATGCAGAAGCGCCCGAAGATCTCCCCAAGAAGGTCATCGGCGGTGAATTCGCCGGTGATTGCGGACAGCGCTCCCTGTGCCAGGCGCAGTTCCTCAGCGAATAGTTCGGCGCGGTCCTGCAGCCTGGCGGCCGCCCTCATATGCACGCCGGCCTCGGCAAGCGCCCGCAGGTGGCGTTCGCGCGCCACAAAGAGTGTCTCGCCCGCAGGATTCCAACCCGCCGCGTCGAGCAGCACACGGCGCAGACCCTCGATCCCGGCGCCGGTCCTGGCCGAGACCGCTACCTCGATCGGGGTGGTCTGCCGCACTTCGGGCGCGAGGCCCGCGAGGTCGATCTTGTTCCAGACGAGGATGCGTGGTGCATCGGCTGCAAGGTGCGCCAGAATTTCCTCGTCCTCCGCAGTCCGTCCGGCTTGCGCATCGATGATCATGACCGTGACGTCGGCGCGGCCCAGTTCCGCCCAGGTGCGCTCAATGCCAAGACGCTCGACCTCGTCGCTCGCCGGGCGCAGGCCCGCGGTGTCGATGAGGTTCAGCGGCACACCATCGATGGCAATCGTCTCGCGCACCGTGTCGCGCGTGGTGCCGGCGATCGGGGTCACGATAGCGCGTTCTTCCCCTGCGAGGCGGTTCAGCAGGCTCGACTTGCCCACGTTTGGGCGACCGGCCAATACTATGTTAATGCCTGCGCGCAGCAAGCTCCCCTGCCGGCTGCTCGTGAATACCCGGTGCAGCGATGCCTGCAGCGATGTGACGCGTTGCGCCACGTCGTTGCGATGGAGCGGGTCGATCTCCTCCTCGGGAAAATCGAGCGCGGCTTCGGTCAAGGCGCGCAACTCGATCAATGCTGCGACGAGCGAACCGATGGCTTCGGAGAACTCTCCGGCCAGCGATCGCATCGCCCCGCGGGCGGCCTGGGCTGTTGCGGCCTCGATCAGGTCGGCGACCGCCTCTGCCTGCGCGAGATCGAGCTTGCCGTTGAGGAAAGCGCGCCGCGTGAACTCGCCCGGCTGGGCCAGACGAGCGCCGGCCGCCAGGCACGCCGACAGCACGGCCCCCAGCGCCATCGGGCTTCCGTGGCCCTGGATCTCGAGCACATCCTCCGCCGTATAGGAGGCGGGCGCGGGAAAGTACAGGGCGAGCGCTTCGTCGATGCGCTCGCCGGTGGAGTTCCGGACTGCGCCGAACGTCGCTTGGCGAGCCGCGGGCAGCCTTCCCAGCAAAGCCTGCGCAATGGCTGGCACTTGCGGGCCCGAGACCCTGACGACCCCTATGCCTCCACGTCCCGGGGGCGTGGCAATCGCGGCGATGGTGTCCGGTGGCGGGTCAGCGCTTTCCATGGGCAGGTTTGGCGCGCTCGAACATGCGCTGGATCTGCCATTGCTGTGCTATCGAAAGGATGTTGTTGACCAGCCAGTAGAGCACCAGCCCGGCGGGGAAGAAGAAAAAGAAGATGCTGAACACGAACGGCATGAACATCATGACCTTGGCCTGCACCGGGTCCGGTGGCACCGGGTTGAGCTTGGTCTGGATCACCATGGTGACGGTCATCAGGATCGGCAGCACATAGTAGGGATCGAGCGCCGAGAGGTCGTGGATCCACAACATGAAGGGCGCGTGGCGCAGTTCGATGGCGGCAAGGAGCACCCAGTACAGCGCGATGAATACCGGGATCTGCACGAGGATCGGGAAACATCCGCCCAGCGGGTTGATCTTCTCCGTCTTGTACAACTCCATCATGGCCTGGTTCTGGCGCGCGCGGTCGTTGGCGTACATCTCGCGGATCTTGGTCAGCCGGGGCGTGACCAGCTTCATCTTCGCCATCGACCGGTAGCTCGCCGCCGACAGCGGGAAGAATACGATCTTGATGGTGACCGTCAGCAGGATGATGGCGACGCCCCAATTGCCAACAAGGCTGTGGTATTTCGCCAGCAGCCAGAACAGCGGCCAGGCGATGATCGTGAGCCAGCCGTAATCGACCACAAGGTCGAAACCGGGCGCGACTTCCTGCAGCCGATTCTGCTCCTGGGGACCGGCGTACAGCGGCGCCACGACCTTGGCGGTGGCGCCCGGGGCGATCGGGGGCACGGTCAGGACTACCCGCCCGGTATACACGCCGTCAGGCCGTTTTTCGATCACGTAATCGCGCTGGCCGGGCGTTACCGGCACCCAGGCTGCCACGAAGTAATGCTGCACGAATGCGATCCAGCCATCGGCCGCCTGCTTGGCGTTGTCGACCTTGCCCTTGTCGATGTCGGAGTACTGGACCTTCTCGAACTTGCGCTCGGTGGTGTACTCGGCAAAACCATTGAAGCTCTGCGCGCCGAACGACTGCGCAAGCGAACTCCCCCCCGCCGCCTGCTTGCCGTCGTGGGTAAGCTGGAAATACGCGTGAGGCGCGACCGGCGCAGTGCCCGAATTGCGAATCTCGAGCGCCACATCGATGATGTAGCTGTCGCGCTTGAAGGTGTAGATCTTCTCTACCGTGACCCCGTCACGCCCCTCGGCGGCCAGCCTGAGCTCGACCGCATTGTTGCCGTCGGCGAGGCTGCGCTCGCCCGGCAGCACTCTCCAGACCGTGCGGTGGTTGGGGCCGGCCTCCCCCGTAAGACCACTCTGGGCGAAATAGTGGTGCTCCGGACCGAGCAGGACGAGATTCTTGGTCTGGTCGTTGGTTTCCTTGTGCTTGAGCAACTCCAAGCGCGCAATCCCGCCGCCCAGCGTATCGATGTCGGCCACCAACAGGTCGGTGCGCACCTGCACGATGTCCCCCTTGGCCGCAGTCGGCGGCGCGACCGCCGTGGCCCCAGCCGTTGGCGCCGGCACCGCGGGCGTCGCCGCAGCGGGCGTCGGCACCGCGCCGGGAATCCCCTTGGGCTCGCCTTTTTGCACGGCTGCCACGGTCGGGGCGGGCTTGGGCCGCTGTTCCTTTTCCCACTCCGTCCATAGCATGAGCAGCGAAAAGCTGAATACGAAGAACAGGATGAGTCGCTGGGTGTCCATGGATTTCATGATTGTTTGGGTCCGGGCACTGGGTCATACCCGCCGGCATGCCACGGATGGCAGCACGCGATGCGGCGGGCGGCCAGCAGCGAGCCTTTGAGGGCGCCATGACACGCGATGGCTTCGTCGGCGTACTCCGAGCAACTCGGATAGAAGCGACAACGCGGGCCGAGCATGGGGCTGATGCAATAGCGGTACCCGGCGATCAGGGCGCGCAGTGCGGTTTTCACGTGGGAAATTTCACTTGGACAGCTTTCCAATCGAGGTTCGCAATCGCTCAACCGTCCCCGCCGACGCCTTGAGCCCGAAGGGCGGGCGCACCAGCAGGTCCATCGGGCCCAGGCCCGCCTGCACCTGCCGGAAGGCCTCGCGGATGCAGCGCTTGATGCGGTTGCGGTCGGTCGCCAGGGGCGCGTGCTTGCGCGAAATCAGGATTCCCAGCTTTGCCGGGCCCGCAGGCCGCATGGAATAAAAGAACGTGAAACCGTTGAGGGTCCGCCGCGTGCCGCCGCGCATGAGCGCGACAAACTCCGCGCTGGTACGGATGCGCTTGTCCCTGCCGAACCCTGCCGTGCGCGTTGCGCCGGCTTCGCCCACGCGTGGAGCAGCGGTCTCCGGTGTCAGACGGCCAGGCGCGCACGGCCCCGCGCGCGGCGGGCATTGATTACGGCACGGCCACCCGGGGTCTTCATGCGCGCGCGGAATCCGTGGGTCCGCGCGCGACGTGTTTTGGAGGGTTGGTAGGTTCGCTTCATGACTGCCTCGGGCGCAAAAAGGCGCGTATTACACGCTGTAGCTAACCCCTTGTCAACTTTCCGGGATTTTTGTGCCGGGCCTGTGGATAACTCGCCCCGGAAAGAGTAGAATCGGGCCTACTGAAAGCAGCCGTTCCAAGGGGGCAAAAGCGTTCCCCGGACACGCCGCGAGACACCCCGAAAAACATTGATGCAAACCCTCTGGGACGCCTGTTTGCGCCGCCTCGAACGCGAGCTGCCGGCCCAACAATTCAATACCTGGATCCGGCCGCTGGCCGTCGACGGCACGGCCTCGGATCCCGGCAGCGTGACGCTGGCCGCGCCCAATCGGTTCGTGCTGGAACTGGTGCGGGAGCGATTCTCCGGCCGCATTGAGAAGCTGTTTTCCGAGGAGGCACCGGGCAGCGTGTCGTTGCGTCTGGTGCTTGCGCGCGGTGCCGATGGCGCAGTGCGTGCTACGCCCATCCCGGTGCCGGTCGCCGCGCCTGCCCCGCCCAGGGTCCCGCAGACCTTGGAGCGCGCCCGGCTTAACCCAGGCTTCACGTTCGAGAGCTTCGTGACCGGCAAGGCGAACCAGCTTGGGCGCGCGGCGGCCATCCAGGTGTCCGAGAACCCCGGCATTTCCTACAACCCGCTGTTCATTTATGGCGGTGTGGGCCTGGGCAAGACGCACTTGGTGCAGGCCATCGGCAACTTCGTCGCCGCGCAGCGCCCGGACGCCAAGATCCGCTACATCCATGCCGAACAGTACGTGACCGACGTGGTGCGGGCCTACCAGCAGAAATCGTTCGACGAGTTCAAGCGCTACTACCATTCGCTCGACCTGCTGCTCATCGACGACATCCAGTTCTTCTCCAACAAGGGCCGCACGCAGGAGGAGTTCTTTTATGCCTTCAACGCACTGGTGGAAGCACACAAGCAGATCGTGATCACCTGCGACACCTACCCGAAGGAAATTTCGGGCATGGAGGAGCGGCTCATCTCGCGCTTTGGCTGGGGCCTGACCGTAGCGATCGAGCCGCCCGAGCTCGAGATGCGGGTGGCCATCATCCTCAAGAAGGCCGAGGCGGAATCCGTGGTGCTCTCCGAAGACATCGCCTTCTTCATCGCCAAGCACATTCGCTCCAACGTGCGCGAGCTCGAAGGGGCTCTGAAAAAAGTACTCGCTTACTCCCGCTTCAATGCGCGCGAGCTTACGCTTGACCTCGCCAAGGACGCACTGGCCGACATCCTCAACGTGGCCAATCGGCAGATCACGGTGGAGAACATCCAGAAGACAGTGGCGGAGTTCTTCAAGCTCAAGATCTCGGACATGCATTCCAAGAAGCGCACCCGCAACGTGGCGCGGCCGCGCCAGGTTGCCATGGCGCTTGCCAAGGACCTCACCCAGATGAGCCTGCCCGAGATCGGCGAAGCGTTCGGCAACCGCGACCACACCACCGTGCTGCACGCCTGCCGCACGATCGCCAGCCTGCGCAAGCAAGACGCTGTGATGAATCGCGACTACCTCGTCCTCGAACAGGTCCTCAAGGGATAGACGATGGCAAAGCGTCCGCATACGCACATTGGACCGGCCGGAAACCGGCCGCAAAGCTGTGCAGGGATTAGGTACAGATTGTGGGTAACTCGCGTTCCGGCGGCCACCGGAAAAGTTATCCCGGACTGTGCACAGGCCATGCACAGGGCCGAATCGCCGCTTTTCGGCGCGCAAGCCGCTGCGTCAGGAGGGTATTTCGGGTTATCCCCAGAAGTTATGCCCTCTATTAATTATTACCAAGGATAAATAAGATGATTCTGGTAAAAGCAAAACGCGACGAGTTGCTCGGACCCCTGTCCGCAGTCAGTGGCATCATCGAGCGCCGCCACACGCTCCCGATTCTGTCGAACGTTTTGATCGAGAAATCCGGCGAGGCACTGTCGTTCCTCGCCACCGACATCGAAATCCAGATCGTCGCGAAGACCGCGCTCGAGCAATCCGGCGAGGCCAAGGGGGTGACCGTAGGGGCGCGCAAGCTGGTCGAGATCCTGCGCGCGCTGCCCGACGGGGAAGTCACGCTCTCCACCCAGGATAAGCGGCTGCAGGTGAAATCCGGGCGCAGCCGCTTCACCCTGCAGACCCTGCCGGCGGAGGATTTCCCGCGCCTGTCGCGCCCAGGGGGCGACGTGTCGCGCTTCTCGCTGCCGCAGAGGGCGCTGCGCAAGCTGCTCGCGCTGGTGCAGTACGCAATGGCCCAGCAGGACATTCGCTACTACCTCAACGGCCTGCTGCTGGTGGTCGAGGACCAGCAACTCAGGCTGGTGGCCACCGACGGCCACCGGCTCGCGTATTGCTCGACGCAGCTCGAGGCCGACCTCCCGCGCCAGGAAGTCATTGTGCCGCGCAAGACCATTCTCGAACTGGCCAAACTGTTAGGTGACACGGACGAACCCGTGAACATCGAGATCAGCGCCACGCAAGCGGCGTTTTCCTTCGGCTCCATCGAGCTCGTGTCCAAGCTGGTAGACGGCAAGTTTCCCGATTACACCCGTGTGATCCCGAAAGACCACAAGAATACCGCGACCATCGATCGCGAGCTGCTGCGCCAGGCGCTGTCGCGCGCGGCGATCCTGTCCAACGAGAAATTCCGCGGCGTGCGCTGGGTGCTCGAGCAGGGCGTGCTCAAGATCGTCTCGTCCAACGCGGAGCAGGAAGAGGCCAACGAGGAGCTGGAAGTGAAGTATTCCGGGGTCGCGCTCGACATCGGTTTCAACGTGACTTACCTGCTCGACGTGCTCAACAACGTCGCCGGAACCGAGATCGAAGTGAGCTTTGGCGATGCCGCTTCAAGCGCGTTGATCCATTTCCCGGCGGAGAAGGATTTCAAGTACGTCGTCATGCCGATGCGAATCTGAGAGAGGAATCACCAGAGTGGCAGAAGAAGCAATCATCCAGCAGCGCCCCGCGGTCGTTCGATCGGCAAGCGATTACGGGTCCGACAGCATCAAGATCCTCAAGGGGCTCGACGCGGTGCGCAAGCGCCCCGGCATGTACATCGGCGACACTTCCGACGGCACCGGGCTGCATCACATGATGTTCGAGGTGGTGGACAACGCAGTGGACGAAGCGCTGGCCGGGTGGTGCGACGAAATCGTGGTCACCATCCATACCGACAACTCGGTCTCGGTGATCGACAACGGGCGCGGCATCCCCACCGGGATCAAGGACGACGACGAGTTCAAGCGCTCGGCGGCCGAGATCGTCATGACCGAGCTGCACGCCGGCGGCAAGTTCGACAACAACACCTACAAGGTCTCTGGCGGCCTGCACGGCGTCGGGGTCTCGGTGGTCAACGCGCTGTCGGAGTGGCTGCGCCTGACCATATGGCGCGAAGGCAAGATCCACCAGATGGAATTCCGCGACGGCGTGGCGGTGGCGCCGCTTGACATCACCGGCGCCTCGGAGCGCCGCGGCACCGAGGTGCATTTCCTAGCCAGCGTGGCGATCTTCGGCAACATCGACTACCACTACGACATCTTTGCGCGGCGCCTGCGCGAGCTGTCGTTCCTCAACAACGGCGTGCGCATCCTGCTGGTCGACCAGCGCACCGGCAAGGAGGAGAATTTCGCCTTCTCAGGCGGGGTCAAGGGCTTCGTCGAGTACATCAACCGCGCGAAGACCGTCCTGCATCCCAACGTTTTCTACGCGACGGGTGAGAAAGACGGCATCAGCGTTGAGGTAGCGATGCAGTGGAACGATTCCTACCAGGAGTCGACACTGCTGTTCACCAACAACATCCCGCAGAAGGACGGCGGCACGCACCTCACCGGCCTGCGCGCCGCGATGACGCGGGTGCTGAACAAGTACATCGAGGAACTCGAACTGGCCAAGAAGGCCCGTGTCGAGACGATGGGTGACGATATGCGCGAGGGCCTGTCGTGCGTGCTGTCGGTGAAGGTGCCCGAGCCCAAGTTCTCCTCGCAGACCAAGGAGAAGCTGGTGTCCTCCGAAGTGCGGCCCGCGGTCGAGGAGATCGTCGCCGAAAAGTTGCGCGAGTACCTCGAGGAACGGCCCGCCGATGCGCGCGTCATCACCGCCAAGATCATCGATGCCGCGCGTGCACGGGAGGCCGCGCGCAAGGCGCGCGAAATGACCCGCCGCAAAGGCGTGCTCGACGGCATGGGCCTGCCGGGCAAGCTCGCCGACTGCCAGGAGAAGGATCCGGCGCTGTGCGAGCTGTACCTGGTCGAGGGCGATTCGGCCGGCGGCTCGGCCAAGCAAGGGCGCGACCGCAAGTTCCAGGCGATCCTGCCGCTCAAGGGCAAGATCCTCAACGTCGAGAAAGCGCGCTTCGACAAGCTGATCTCCTCGCAGGAGATCGCCACCCTGATCACGGCGCTGGGCACCGGGATCAAGGAAGACTACGACATCGCCAAGTTGCGCTACCACCGCATCATCCTCATGACCGACGCGGACGTGGACGGCTCGCACATCCGCACCCTCCTGCTCACGTTCTTCTTCCGCCAGATGCCCGAACTGGTCGAGCGCGGCCACATCTACATCGCCCAGCCACCGTTGTACAAGGCCAAGCAGGGCAAGGAAGAGCGCTACCTCAAGGACGAGCACGAGCTGAACGAGTTCATGCTGCGCCAGGCGCTGGTGGACGCTTCGCTCAATCCTTCGGCCGAAGGCGAGCCGATCCGCGGCGAGGCGCTGGGCCTGCTGGCCAAGTCGTACCTGCTTTCCGAGGCAGTAATCGAGCGCGTGTCGCGCTGGACCGATCGCGACGTGCTGCAGGCGCTGCTGCGCGGCGCCCAGGTCGACCTGTCGAGCCGGGAGTCGGCCGAGGCCTCGGCGCGCGCGCTGCTCAGCCACATCCCGGGCAACGGCATGCGCATTTTCGCGCACCAGGACGCCAAGACCGAGCGCTATCAGATCCGCATCGAGCGCATCCTGCACGGCAACCTGCGCCTGACAAACATCGACCATGAGTTCGTGGTGTCGGGCGATTATGCTCAGATCCGGCGCACGGCCGACATGCTGCGCGATCTCGTCGGCCCCGGAGCGACGATCCAGCGCGGCGAAAAGAAGCACAGTGTGAAGGATTTCCCCGAGGCGATGAAATGGATGTTCGCCGAAGTGCAGAAATCGATGAGCATGCAGCGCTACAAGGGCCTCGGCGAAATGAACCCCGGGCAGCTGTGGGAAACGACCATGGACCCGACCAAGCGCCGCCTGCTGAAGGTGCAGATCGAGGACGGCATCGCCGCCAACGAGATTTTCACTACCCTGATGGGCGACGAAGTGGAACCGCGCCGCGCCTTCATCGAGTCGAACGCGCTCGGCGTGCGCAACCTCGACGTCTAGGCGGGGGGCTTTTTGGCCTTGGCCTTTTTGGCCGGGGCCTTCGCTTTGGCTTTGGCTTTGGCTTTGGCCTTGGGCTTGGTCGTCGTGGCGCGCGCCGGTTTAGCCTTGGCTGCAGCTTTCTTAAGCGGGGCGGGCACGGCCGCCTCCGGCGCGGCTGGCTCGTTGGCCGCAGGTTTCCTCGCCACCGCGCCGGGCTTGGCCACGCGCGCCTGAAACTCGAAGCCAATCTTCCCGCCAGGCGTCTTGACCAGGAATGCCTTGAACGGCCGGCCCTTCTTGGAGATGAACCGGTTGAGCAGGTCGGTCTTGCCGGTGGCGAGCAGCTTTTCCATCTGTTCGCGCTCGATGGGCTGCTGCAGGATGATCTTGCCCGAACGGAAATCGCATGTGCGCGGCGAACCGACGGCTTTTTCGCACACGTAGGCCATGCCCGAATCGAACACGCGCTCGCCGCACTTCGGGCAGGCGCCCAGCGGCTGCTGCGTGCTGAAGTCGGGTGCTTCCCCGCCTTCGTCCTCGGGCCTGGCCTGGCCGAAGTCGAAGTCGATGCGCTGTTCGTCGTTCAGCTTGAGCACAGCGGCGAACGGACGCCCCATGCGACTGCGAAAGCCCGTCAGGGGCCCGATGGTGCGGTTGC
This sequence comes from Betaproteobacteria bacterium, assembly GCA_039931715.1. Taxonomy (GTDB): domain Bacteria; phylum Pseudomonadota; class Gammaproteobacteria; order Burkholderiales; family SG8-39; genus SZAS-79. Next base: position 61,489 of record JBDTRN010000001.1, on the reverse strand, counting down.
GGATCAGCTCGGCCACTTCCTCGGGCGCCCACTCGCGCCCGGAGATCACTTTCCACAGGTTGAAGTCGCACGCCTGGCACTGGAACTTGCGATAGTTCTCCTGGATCACGCCGCCGCATTTCGGGCAAGGCGCGTCCACGATCGCGAACGCGGTGTCGGGTATGTCGCCGCCCTTGATGCGCGCCACCAGGTCGCGCGTGACCGACTCGATGTGCTCCATGAACTCGTCACGCTTGAGCTTGCCCTGTTCCATCTGCTTGAGCTTGAACTCCCAGTCCCCGGTCAGCTCGGGGGAGGTGATCTCGGAAACCCCGAAATGCTTGAGCGCGAACAGGAGGGAAAACGCCTTGGGCGTCGGCACGAGTTCGCGCGCGTTGCGATGCACGTACTCTTCCTTGATGAGCCCCTCGATCACTGCCGCACGCGTGGCCGGGGTGCCCAGGCCCTTCTGGCTCATGGCTTCGCGCAGCTCGTCGTCCTCGACCAGTTTGCCGGCCCCCTCCATCGCTGACAGCAGCGTGGCCTCGGTGTAGCGCGCCGGCGGCTTGGTCTGGTTAGCGACCGACTGGACGTCCAACGTCTTGACCTTCTCGTCGGGCGCCACCGCGGGGAGGTTCTCGTTTTCCTCCTGCGTCGCCTTGCCGTAGACGGCGAGCCAGCCGGGGTTTTTGAGGATGCGGCCCTCGGTCTTGAAATGGTGGCCCGCGACCTCGGTAATGCGCGTCGTCTGCAGGTGCTCAGCGGCCGGGAAGAACACTGCGAGGAAGCGGCGCACGACGAGGTCATAGAGCTTCTGTTCCGGCTCCGACAGGCTCTTGGGCGCCTGCAGCGTCGGGATGATCGCGAAGTGGTCCGAGATCTTGCTGTTGTCGAAGATGCGCTTGTTCGGCTTGACCCAGCCCTGCTTGAGGATCTGGCCGGCGAACAGCACGTAACTGCCTTCCTTCAGCATCTCCAGGGTCTTCTTCACCTCGGGGACGTAGTCCTCGGGGAGCGCGCGCGCATCGGTTCGCGGATAGGTCAGGACCTTGTGCTTTTCGTACAGGGCCTGGGCGAGGCCCAGCGTGTTCTTGGCCGAGAACCCGAAGCGGCCGTTGGCCTCGCGCTGCAGGCTGGTAAGGTCGAACAGCAGCGGCGAGAGTTGCGTCGAGGGTTTGGTCTCCTCGGTGACCGTACCGCTCTGGCCCTCGCAGGCGGCGCGGATTGCCTCGGCCTTCTGCGCGTCCCACAGCCGCTCGGCCTTCCTTTCGGCGTCTTCCTGCTTCTTCCAGCCGGCATCGAACCAGCGGCCCACGTATTCCCCGGCCTTGGCGCCGAAGCGCGCGTGCACTTCCCAGTAATCGCGCGGCTTGAAGGCGCGGATCCTTTCCTCGCGCTCGACCAGGATCGCGAGCGTGGGCGTTTGCACGCGGCCTACGGTGGTCAGATAGAAGCCGCCTTCCTTCGAGTTGAAGGCGGTCATCGCGCGGGTGCCGTTGATCCCCACCAGCCAGTCGGCCTCCGAGCGCGACTTGGCGGCGTCGGCCAGGGCGAGCATGTCGCGGTCGGCGCGCAGTTTCTCGAACCCTTCCCGGATCGCCGACTGCGTCATCGATTGCAGCCACAGGCGCTCGATCGGCTTCTTGGTCTTGGCGTGCTGCACGATGTAACGGAAGATCAGCTCGCCTTCGCGCCCGGCGTCGCAGGCGTTGACCAGCGTATCAACATCCTTGCGCTTGATGAGGCGCAGCAGCACGTTCAGGCGCGGCTCGCTGCGCTCGATGGGGCGCAGGTCGAAATGCGGCGGGATCACCGGCAGGTTGTTGAACGACCACTTGCCCTTCTTGACGTCGTGGGCCTCGGGCAGCGCGAGTTCGAGGAGGTGGCCTACCGCGGACGAAATGACGCAGTCGTCGCTTTCGAACCAGTCGTTCTGCTTCGTGAAGCCGCCCATCGCTTTCGCGATATCGGCAGCGACCGAAGGCTTCTCGGCGATGATGAGCTTTTTGCCCAAGGAAAAGGGATGCCTGCCTTTGGAAGGGGGCCGATGATAAGCGCAACCAGCGCCCGGTGACAACCGAGCTGGTCACACTACGCTATTCGCGCGAGCTCAGTTCGCCAAGCGGTCTTGCGTTGGCGCGAGCAGTTCTTCGGCCATGAGCCGGCTTGCGGGCGTTTCTAGATTCCACAGCACCATCAATACGATAAGACGCACTTGGTGGATCGAAAGCGCGCGCCCTGCGGCCGCCATTGCGCGGTCGATGACAAGCTCGCGCAGGCCCGGATCGAGCACCCCGATGGCCTCGAGGTGCATGATCAGCCCGCGGCTCGCGGCGTCCAGTTTGGCGCATTCCTTGGGTGCGTACACGCGGAACGCGCGCGCGGGCTCCGGACATCGCGCCGCGCAGCGGTGCGGGGTGCGCACCACGCCCGCGAGCCACGAAAGCGCTTCGCTGATGTCGGTGTCGTCGAACCCGGCGGCCGAGAGCTTGCGCACGATGAGGTCGTTGTTTTGCGCCAGGTCGGCCTGGCGGCAGTTTTCGAACAAGTACACGAAGATGTCGTACACGGTTTGTTGTTCTTCTTTTCAGTTCAGGCGTTGATAGCGCCCGCCGGGCAATGGTGCCACAAGCCCGTCGAGCTCCAGGCGCAGCAGTTCGGCTGTAACCCGCTCGGCTGGCAGTCCCGCGCGTACGCATAGCGAATCGATATCCACCGAGTCGAAACCCATCTGTTCGAGCAATCCACCGACCGGCGCGGGCGCCGCCGGCGATGGCACTGCCTGCTGCCAGCCGCCGAGTTCTGCGAGCACATCATCGGCGGCGTCCACCAGCTTGGCGCCCTGTTTGATGAGCGCGTGGCAGCCTTTCGAGAGGGGCGAGTGGATCGAGCCGGGGATGGCGAACACCTCTCGCCCCTGGTCGGTGGCCATGCGTGCCGTGATGAGCGAGCCGCTTTCGAGCGCCGCCTCGACGACCAGGCAGCCGCGCGCGAGGCCGCTGATCAACCGGTTGCGGCGGGGGAAATTGTGGCCGGCTGCAGGGGTGCCCACGGGGTACTCGCTCAGCAGCACGCCTTGCGCGGCGATTTCGCCGAAAAGCGCGGCGTTGCCGCGCGGATAGGCGACGTCGATGCCGGTCCCGAGCACCGCGACGGTGGAACCCTTGCCGGCCAGCGCACCGCGGTGCGCGGCGGCATCGATGCCCAGTGCCAGCCCGCTCACGATGGTCAGGCCGCCCTCGCTGAAGGCGCGTGCGAACGCTTCCGCATTGCGCAGGCCCTGCGGCGTTGCGTTGCGGCTTCCCACCACGGCCAAAGTGGGCCGGTTGAGCAGTTCGACGCGGCCATGGGCATACAGCAGCGGTGGCGGGTCCGCGATTTCGAGCAGCAGGCCGGGGTACTCCGAATCGGCAAGCGTGATGACGTGCCGGTCAGGGCCGGCTGCCCATGCGAGTGCGCGGTCCACGCCGGCGCTCGCGCCAGCCGACTTGAGGGACGCGGCCGCCTCGGCTCCGGCCAGTCGCGCGAGCGCGGAGCGATCCGCGGCGAGGATATTCGCGGGCAGTCCGAATTCATTCAGGAGCCGGCGGATGGCCGCCGCGCCGAGGCCCGGCGTAAGGCAGAGGGTCAGCCACGCTGCGAGCCCCTGGTCTTGCGTCATCCAGGCAGGCGCAGCCGGTGAGGGGCGTCAGGGCGTCTGGACGACATCCAGCGGGTTGACCGGACGCGACACATCCATGACCAGCGCGTAGGAAACCCGGTCGAAGACGCGGAACACGAAAACCAGGCCATAGCGCTCGTCCGGCACTTTCATGCCGCCGACGGCGGCTTTCTCCACGCTGCCGGAAAACGCGCGGCGCTGCCCCACCACGTGGCCAAGGCGCAGCAGCGCAAGCACATGGCCGACTTCGAGCCCGTCGGCGCGGCCGCGGTTGAGCGTAATGACCGAGTTGCGCCCGCCTTCTCCGACTGTGCCAACGCCGCCGTAGATCGACATGACACGCCCGCTGATGGCGCCTGACGGCGCATGTGGCGCATAAACCGGGACTTCGGGGCGCCCGGCGGCCACGAGGCTGTCGCCGGTGGTGATCTCCTGCGTGGCGGCGATGATCTCGATGGTGGCCGGTTCGCCGGGACGACGCACGCGCGCCGAGCCGAGGAAGGTGGCCTCGTAGCCCACGGTCAGGTTGCTCTCGGGATCGACCAGCGGTTTGCCGCGGCGATAAACATGCCACGTTTCCTCGTTGCTGCCGGACAGGCCGCGCGCATACGCGACGCTGCCGGCGCCGAGGATCACGCGGTTTTCTTCGGTGGCGACGATCGCCGGCGCGTTGGCGAGGCCGTTGGGCTCGATCACCAGCGGGCGCGTCAGGTAGGGTTCAATGAGGTTGGGCGGAATGCTGGGAATTTGCACGCTGGCGGACTGTTCGGCGCGTATACGGGGCGACAGCTTGACGGTATCGGCGGGTGCCAACGAGAGGCGTCCCTGCGCCCGGTCGAGCACCAGCACATCGCCGGGGAAGATGCGGTGCGGGTTGCGGAGCGATTCGCGGTTCATGTTCCACAGCTCGGGCCAGCGCTGAGGCGCTTCGAGGTAGCGCTGCGAGATCGACCACAAAGTGTCGCCGGGAACGACGACGTAACGCTCAGGGGCGGTGGGCTTGAGGTCGGCCGGCGGGACCTGCGCCGCGGCGCTGGCGGCAACCCCGGAACAGGCAACAAAAGCGAGTGCCGTGATAGACTTACGCAACTGATCGAGCATGAAGCCCCCGTTGTCCGGTCGGCTGTTGAAACCTGCTTGAAAAACGCACTTGCCACCCAAATGTAGCATAACGCCCAGACAATTTACACGCTGCATTAGATTGTGTCCGTAAATCGCTCTGTCAGCAAGCTTATTTCCAACTGCCCATGTCTATCCTCAATATCCTTCGCTACCCCGACGCCCGGCTGCACAAAATCGCCGCCCCGGTCACCGTTTTCGATGCCGGCCTGAAGAAGCTGGCCACCGACCTCGCCGAAACGATGTACGCGGCCCCCGGTGTGGGACTGGCCGCTTCCCAGGTAGACGTCCACCGGCAGGTCATCGTTGTGGACGTGTCCGAGAGACGCGATTCGCTCATCACCCTCGTGAATCCCGAGATCATCGATGGCTACGGGGAATCCGACATCGAGGAAGGCTGCTTGTCGGTGCCCGGAATCTATGACACCGTGCCCCGCGCCGAGCGCGTCAAGGTGCGTGCCTGGGACGCTAACGGAAAGTCCTTCATCCTCGAAGCGCAGGGCCTGCTGGCAGTGTGCATTCAGCATGAGATGGACCACCTGAAGGGAAAGGTGTTCGTCGAATACCTGTCCCACCTCAAGCAGACCCGCGTGCGGGCGCGGCTCGCCAAGCAGCTTCGTAAAAGCGCCTGACGCGGGCGCCGCCCGCGCTGCCCAACCGCCGTCCGGGATGGGCTTCGTGAAAACACCCAGTCCGTCGCCAGGGGCCGCCTGATGCGCGTCGCCTTCGCCGGCACCCCTGAATTTGCCGCACAGGCACTGGCGGCGCTGCTGGCCGCAGGGCATGCAATTTCGTTAGTGCTCACCCAACCGGATCGCAAGGCTGGACGCGGTCTCCAGTCCACTGCCTCACCCGTGAAGCGGCTCGCACTCGAGCACGGGCTGGAGGTGTTCCAGCCCGTCAGGCTTTCCGATCCGGGCGCGGTGGAGACGCTGCGCGCAGGCCGGCCCGAGGTGTTCGTCGTAGCGGCTTACGGCCTCATCCTGCCGCCGGCAGCGTTACAGGTTGCTCCTTTGGGCGCAATCAATATCCATGCCTCGCTCCTGCCGCGCTGGCGTGGCGCGGCGCCGATCCAACGCGCAATCCTTGCGGGGGACACCGAAACCGGCATCACCATCATGCAGATGGATGCGGGCCTGGACACCGGCGGAATCCTGCGCCAGGCGGGCCTCGCGATCTCGTCGCAGGAAACCGCCCTCACCCTGCACGACCGCCTCGCCGCACTCGGCGCACGGCAGATCATCGCCGTGCTGGGTGCATTAGAAAGTGGGCCGCTCGATGCGCTCGCCCAACCCGAGGCCGGGGCGACCTATGCGCGCAAAATCGACAAGGCGGAAGCGGTGCTGGACTGGCGCAAGCCCTGCGTGGAACTGGAGCGCGCGGTGCGCGCTTTCAATCCAGCTCCCGGGGCCAGGACCGCCTTTGCCGGGGTCGACGTCAAGGTGTGGACCGCCCATCCCGGTGTGGGCCAGGCGGCGCCGGGGCAGGTTGCGCACGCGGGCCGCGACGGGATCGTCGTCGGTTGCGCGGATGGCACCTTGGTGTTGACCGAGTTGCAGCGTGCCGGGGGCAAGCGGCTCGGCGCCCTCGATTTCCTGCGCGGCCTGCCGGTGCAAGCTGGATCGCATTTCGCGATCCCGGCAGTTTGAGCGCCGCGCCCAGCCTGTCGGCGGTTTACGCGCAGGCGAGTACGCTGGTCGCGCAAGTGCTCGATGGCCGAAGCCTTGCCTCGCAGGGCACGGCCTTCGGTGATTCGGGCCCGATGCGTGGGGCGACGATCGACATGGTGCAGGGCACGCTGCGGCGCTACGGCCGTGGCGATGCGATCCTCGCGCGCCTTGCCCATCGCGGCGTGCCCGATACGCGCCTGCGGGCGCTCCTGCTGTGCGCATTGCATGCGATCGAGTCGGCCCACTACGCCGAGCACGTGGCGGTGGACCAGGCGGTGCGCGCCTGCTCCGCGCTGGGCAACCCGGCCGCGCGGCGATTCGTCAACGCCGTCTTGCGCTCGTTCCTGCGCGAGCGTGCAGTGCTCGATGCGGCACTCGCAGAGCAGCCGCCTGCGCGCTGGATGCACCCGCCGTGGTGGATCGACATGCTGCGCGCCGCCTATCCCCACGACTGGGAAGCGGTCCTTGCCATGGGCAACGCGCACCCGCCAATGGCGTTGCGGGTGAACAATCGCAAGTCCTCCACCGGCGACTACCTCGTGCGCCTGGAGGCCGAAGGCATGGCGGCGAAGCGCGTCGGCGCGAGTGCGCTGCTGCTCGATACCCCGGTAGGCGTTCAGCGGTTGCCCGGATTCGCCGAAGGCGCAGTCTCGGTGCAGGATGCGGGCGCCCAGCGCGCGGTCTCTTATTTGGATGTAAGCAGCGGCCAGCGCGTGCTCGATGCCTGCGCGGCCCCCGGGGGGAAGGCCTGCCACTTGCTCGAGTCCGCGGATCTCGACCTCCTCGCACTCGATGCCGACGAAGTGCGCTGCGAGCGCATTGCGCAGAACTTCGCCCGGCTGGGGTTGCAGGGCCGCATCGTGGCTGCCGATTGTGCGCGCACCGACGACTGGTGGGACGGGCAACCCTTCGACCGGATCCTCGCCGACGTGCCCTGCAGCGCCTCGGGCATCGTGCGCCGCCATCCCGACATCAAGTGGCTGCGGCGCCCGCGCGATGCGAGGCAGTTCGCGACCGCGCAGGTGCGCATTCTCGAGGCCCTGTGGCAGGTGCTCGCCCCGGGTGGTAAATTGCTTTACGTCACCTGCTCGGTGTTCCCGGAGGAGAATGCCGGCGTGGTGGAGGCATTCTGCGACCTGCAGCCGGCCGCCCGCCGGCTCGAACTTCCGCATGGCGAGCCGGCGCAACTGCTGCCCGGCACCGACAACGACGGTTTCTATTTCGCTCTCCTGCAAAAATAATCCGATGCGCGCACTGCGCCGCAACCTTCCCAAGCTGGCCCTGCTGTTGGCGCTGTTGTTGCCGGTGGCACAGGCCGCGCGCGCCGACGACATCGAGTTGCTCGAGGCGCGCCTGGAGTCGACCGAGGAAGGGGTGGCTCTCAACGCCGATTTCGCCTTCGACTTCAATGCCCGCCTGGAACAGGCGGTGACCAACGGGGTGGCGTTGTACTTCGTGGTGGAGTTCGAGCTGACGCAGCCGCGCTGGTACTGGTTCGACGAGAAGACCGCCACGCGGCGCCGCCAGACGCGCCTGTCTTATCACGCGCTTTCACGCCATTTCCGCCTGTCCACCGGCCTCTTGCAGCAGAACTACGCCACGCTGGGGGAGGCCCTCGCGGTGCTGCGCCGGGTGCGCAACTGGGTGGTGCTCGACAAGAGCGTTCCCTTGTCCGACGCCCCCTACCAGGCTTCGCTGCGCATGCGCCTCGACCTGAGCCTGCTGCCCAAGCCCTTCCAGGTGAGCGCGCTCACGAGCCGTGAATGGCACCTCGAATCCGAGTGGCGGCGATTCAGCTGGCGGCCGGGCATGCCGCCCCCGCCGTTGCCGCCGGTGTCACCACCCACGACCCCAATGGCACCACAACCGACTGAGCGGCGCGAAGAGGGCCAGCCGCGATGAAAACGGCGCTGATCCTGGGCATTGCGCTGGCTGGCGTGCTGCTGTTCCTGCTGGCCACCGCAAGCGCAAATACGTCGCTCTTCGCCGCGCATTATTCGCTCCTGCTGGGGCTCAACGCGGTGCTGGCCGTGGCACTGCTCGCGCTCGTCGCCTACCAGCTCGGGTCGCTGCGGCGCAGGCTCAAGCGGCGCGTGTTCGGCTCGCGCCTCACGCTGCGCTTTCTGATGTTGTTCGCGCTGATGGCGGTTCTCCCCGGCGCGCTGGTGTACGCGGTTTCGGTGCAGTTCCTGTCGAAGAGCATCGAGTCGTGGTTCGACGTCAGCGTCGACAGCGCCCTCGAGGGCGGCATCAAGCTGGGGCAGGCGGCGGTCGACCAGATGCTGGCCGAACTCAACGTCAAGGCGCGCGCGATGGCGCTCGAACTCGCCGACCGCACCGATAGCCAGCAAGTGGTGGCCCTCAACCGCCTGCGCCAGCAGGCCGGCGTGGACGATGCGGTGGTGGTCGCCGCCAACGGGCGGCTGGTGGCGAGCGCGAGCGACAGCCTTGCACAGCTCGTGCCCGAGCTACCCAGTTCGCTGCAGCTGCGCCAGGCGCGCAGCAACCGCGGCGTCACCTCCATCGATGCACTGCCCGGCAAGCCGCTGGGCCTGCGCGCCATCGTGCCGATTTCCGCGTCCGCGATCTCGGACGAGACGCGCTACCTGCAGCTGCGCCATCCGGTGCCCGAGGCGCTGGCGAGGAGCGCCGAGTCGGTCGAAGCCGTGTATGGGGACTATCGCAAGCTTTCGCTGCTGCGCACCGGCCTGAAGCGCAGCTACATCGTGACCCTGACCCTGGCGCTGCTGATGGCGCTGTTTTCCGCCGTGGCGCTGGCGTTCATCCTTTCCGACCGCATCTCCGCGCCGCTGTCAGAACTTGCGCAGGCCACGCAGGCAGTGGCGCGCGGCGACTTCTCCAAGCGCATGCCGGTCACCAGCCGCGACGAGCTGGGCGTGCTGCTGGAATCGTTCAACAGCATGACACGCCAGCTCGACGAGGCGCGCCAGGTGGTCGAATCCAACCGCCTGCAGGTGGAGACGGCGAAAGCGCGCTTGGAGAACATCCTCGCCAACCTGTCGGCGGGGGTGCTGGTGTTCGATCCCGAACTGCGGCTGTCGATCTTCAACCACGGTGCGGCGGCAATCCTCGGCGGCGAGCTCGGCCTGCTGAGCGGCAAGTCCCTGGGGGAGTGGGAGGGCTACGAGTCGTTCGCGATGCCGGTGCGCGAGGCCTTCGGCGCCCCCGGCGGACGCAGCTGGCAACTCGAGCTCGTGCTGCCGGGCAGCGGCAAGACGCTGCTTGCACGCGGCACCCCGTTGCCTTCGGGCTATGTGCTGGTGTTCGACGACGTGACCCAGCTCATCCAGGCGCAGCGCGCCACCGCGTGGGCGGAAGTCGCACGGCGCCTCGCGCACGAGATCAAGAATCCGCTCACGCCGATCCAGCTGTCGGCCGAGCGACTCGAAATGAAGCTCACTTCCAAGCTGGGTCCCGAAGATGGTGAAACCCTCCGGCGTGGCACGCAGACCATCGTGAACCAGGTCGCGGCTCTCAAGGCGATGGTGGATGACTTTCGCGACTACGCTCGCCTGCCGGCGCCGGTGCTTGCCGCGCTCGACCTCAACGCGCTGGTAGTCGAGGTCCTTACCATGTACGAAACCGCCAGTGTGCCAATCAATCGCAGTCTCGCGCCCGACCTGCCCGCGGTGCTGGCCGACTCGGCGCAGATCCGTCAGGTACTGCACAACCTCGTGCAGAACGCGCAGGACGCCCTGGGCGCGGCCCGCACGCCGGCGTCGGCGATCGAGGTGCGCACCGAACCGGTCGGCGCCGGGTCGGTGCGCCTCGCCGTCAGCGACAACGGCAGTGGTTTTCCCGAAGAGCTCATGGCGCGCATCTTCGAGCCCTACGTCACCACAAAGTCACGCGGCACGGGCCTTGGCCTGGCGATCGTGAAGAAGATCGTCGATGAGCACCACGGCGCAATCGACATCCACAACCGCCCGCGCCGCGGCGCCACCGTGAGCATCGTGCTGCCTGTGGCCGGCGCGGACAATTCTTCCATGAAGGCGGCCTGAGGCAATGGCACAGATCCTCGTAGTGGACGACGAAATGGGCATCCGCGAGCTGCTCTCGGAGATCCTCGCCGACGAGGGGCACCAGGTGGTGCTGGCCGAGAATGCCGGCGCCGCCAGGCGCGCGCGCGCGGCCCAGCGCCCCGACCTGGTTCTGCTCGACATCTGGATGCCAGACACCGATGGCATCACGCTCCTGAAGGAATGGGCGGCCAACGGCCTTCTCACGATGCCGGTGGTGATGATGTCCGGGCACGGCACGATCGAAACCGCGGTGGAGGCCACGCGGATCGGCGCGCTCGACTACCTCGAGAAGCCGATCGCGCTGCAGCGCCTGCTCTCGACGGTAAAGCGCGCGCTGCGTAACCAGGACGTGCCGGTTGCGCATCGGCTGACGCTGGCGGCTCTCGGCCGTTCGGCGGTGCTGGGCGAGCTCAAGAAGCGCCTCGCCCAGCTCGCACGAGTAGGCACGCCACTCATGATGCGCGGCGAGCGCGGCATGCAGGCAGAGATGTTCGTGCGCCACTTGTTGTCCACCGGCGCGCCTTTCGTTACCGGCGCGGAGGCGCTCAACGACCCGCCGTCAGAGGTGCTGGCGCGGGCGGCGGGCGGCATCCTGTTCGTGCCCGACCTCGCCCGCCTCACGCGGAGCGAACAGAAGAACCTCGACTTCCTGCTGGCGCGCGCAGAAAAACACAAGGCGCGCGTGGTTTCGTTCTGCACGCTCGAGCCGCAGCGGCTGGTGGCGGAGCACGCCTTCGACGCCGACCTTGCCGGCCGCTTGTCCGAGCTGGTGATCGCGCTGCCGTCGGTGCGTGAGTTTGCCGAGGAGGTTCCCGACATTGCAGCGCTGGTCCTGGCGCAGATGGTCGAGGCGCGCGCCTGCCCACCGCGGCGCCTGTCGACCGCAGCACTGAATGCGCTGCGCCACCACGCCTGGCCCGGCAACCTCGCCCAGCTCGACGCCGTGGTCAAGAATCTCGCGCTGAGCGCGCTCGAGGAGGAAATCCAACTTTCCGACGTCGAGCGCGTGCTGGCCGCGCATTCAGGGCCGGCGACTGCCGGCCAGCTGCCGCTCGACCAGCCTTATCGCGAGGCACGCGATGCGTTCGAGCGCTTGTACTTCGAATTCCAGCTGGCGCGCGAGAACGGCAGCATGTCGCGTGTCGCCGAGCGCACGGGCCTGGAGCGCACCCACCTGTACCGCAAACTGAAGACGTTGGGCCTGCCGGTTGGACGCCGAGAAGAACCGTAACGGTTCGCGCGGGCAGGTCCCGGTGCATGTCGTGACCGGCGCGCCGGGGTCGGGCAAGACGGCCCTCATCGCGCGGTTGTGCGCCGGGCGGCCGGACTGGGTCGGCCTCGTCAACGGGCGCGGCCTGGCGGCAGCCGCACCCAACGTGCGCGCCCTCCCGGCAGGATGCCCGTGCTGTACCGCGCGCGTCGCCCTGCAGGTCACCCTCGTGCGCGTCCTGCGCGAGACCGGCGCTCAGCGCGCATTCGTGGAACTGCCGGGGCCCGAGCACGCGGCCAACCTGGAGAAAGTGCTGGCCGACGCGCCGCTCGCAGCGGCTCTCGTCACCGCGCGTCGGGTTTGCCTGCCGCTGGACGCGAACCTCGCCGCCGCAGACTTCGAGCCAGTACAGGGTCAGCGCACCTTGGACACGGCCTAGTCAAGGGCAGCCGGCGCGACGGGCCCGGCCCCACCGCGCGCCGATTCGCCTTGATGCGGAATTCGGCCTGCGGCAGACTACGCGCTTCACGCCCTCGCGCCGCAGCGATGCTGATCTGGCTGGTCATCCTCTACCTGATTGTTTCGGTCGGCATCGGCCTGTATGCCGCCACCAAGGTCAATAATTCCACCGACTTCGTCGTTGCCGGACGGCACCTGCCGCTGCCCTTCATCATCGCGACCGTGTTCGCCACGTGGTTCGGCTCGGAGACGGTGCTGGGCATCCCGGCCAAATTCCTCAACGAGGGGCTCAAGGGCGTCGTAGCCGACCCGTTCGGTTCGTCGATGTGCCTCATTTTCGTGGGACTATTTTTTGCGCGGCCCCTGTATCGCATGGGTTTGCTCACCATCGGCGACTACTATCGCGCCCGCTACAACCGCGCGGTCGAGCTGACGGCCGCGGTGTGCATCGTGATCTCCTACCTTGGCTGGGTGTCGGCCCAGATCACCGCGCTCGGCCTGGTGTTCAACGTGCTGACCGACGGTGCGCTCGCGCCATGGCAGGGAATGATGATCGGCGTGGCGATCGTGCTGGTGTATACGCTCGCCGGCGGCATGTTCTCGGTGGCCTTCACCGACCTGTTCCAGATGCTCATCATCGGCGTGGGTATGGTTTACATCGCGGTGGTGGTCTCCGGCATGGCCGGCGGGGCCGGTGTAGTGGTCGAGCACGCGCGTGCCGCGGGCAAGCTCGAGTTCTGGCCCGGCCTCGCGCCGCGCGACGTGATCGCGTTCGCAGCGGCGTGGATGACCATGGCGCTGGGCTCGATTCCACAGCAGGACGTGTTCCAGCGCGTCAGCGCTGCGAAGAACGAGAACACGGCGGCGCTGGGCTCGGTGCTGGGTGGCAGCATTTATTTCTTTTTTGCCTTCGTGCCGATGTTCCTCGCCTATTCGGCCAGCCTCATCGACCCGAAGATGGTGAGCGACCTGCTGGCCAAGGATTCGCAGTACATCCTGCCGCGGCTGATCCTCGACCATGCGCCCTTCGCGGTGCAGGTGATGTTCTTCGGGGCGCTGCTGGCCGCAATCCTGTCGTGTTCGTCGGCCACCCTGCTTGCGCCGTCGGTGACGTTCGCCGAAAACGTCCTGCGCAACTTCTTTCCCGACATCACCGATGACCAGTTCCTGCGCATGCTGCGCGTGGTGATACTCATATTCGCGCTGGGCGTGCTGGTGTTTGCGATGACTTCCAACTCGACCATCTACGGCATGGTGGAGAACGCCTACAAGATCACCCTGGTGGCCGCGTTTACGCCGCTGGCCTTCGGCCTGTACTGGAAACGCGCCACCACGCAAGGGGCGGCCGCGGCCATGGCTCTGGGCCTGTCGACGTGGCTGCTCCTCGAATTCACCGCGCCCGACGGGCTTTTCCCGCCGCAATTCGCCGGCCTCTTCGCGGCGATCACAGGCATGGTGGCGGGCTCGCTCCTGCCGCAACGCTATGCGCGCATAAAGCAACCGCCCCGCGCGGGCTTCGCCCACCCGGGCAAATCCTGAACATTCGATTTCGCGGAGCCAAGTGCGGTGCGGCTGGCAGGGGAGTTGGTGTACTGCTACCGGTACATTTACCCGGTACGTAGCACGGCCCATGCGAATGCGGCCCAGGCCGCCAGGAAGGCCAAGCCGCCAAGCGGTGCGAGGGCGCCCAGCCAGCGCGGGGCGCCGAGGGAAAGCGCGTAGAGGCTGCCGGAGAAAACCACCACGCCGGCCACCATGAGCCATCCGGCGGCGCGCAAGGGCCCGCTTTCGGGCAGGTGGAAACAGGCGATCCCGACCAGCACCAGGCCGAGCGAATGGTAGAAGTGGTACTGCACCCCGGTCTGGTACACGCCTAGCATCTCGGCGGACAGGCGCGCCTTGAGGCCATGGGCGCCGAATGCGCCGAGCGCCACCGCGGCCAGCGCGAACAGGCTGCCCAGGGCGATGAAGAGCTTTGCGCCGGCCGGCATCGGCCTAGGCCGCGACCGCGACTTCGCCCGGCTCGTAGGCGAGGTAGGGCGCCAGCCAGCGTTCGGCTTCCTCCAGTGCCATGTCCTTGCGGCGCGCGTAGTCGACAACCTGGTCGCGCCCGAGCTTGCCGACTGCGAAGTAGCTCGAATCGGGATGGGAGAAATAAAACCCCGACACTGCCGAAGCCGGCAGCATGGCGAAGGATTCGGTCAGGGTCATGCCGGCGTTGGCGGGAACGTCGAGCAGCCGGAACAGGGCCCCCTTCTCGGTGTGGTCGGGGCAGGCGGGATACCCCGGTGCGGGTCGGACGCCGCGGTATTTCTCCGCGATCATGTCCGCGTTGGAAATCGCCTCGTCGGGGGCGTAACCCCAGAACTCGCGCCGCACGCGAAGGTGCAGGTGCTCGGCGAAAGCCTCGGCGAGCCGGTCGGCGAGCACCTTGAGCATGATCGCGTTGTAGTCGTCATTGGCCGCCTCGTAGGCCGCCAGTCGCTCTTCGAACCCGCCTGCGCACACCGCGAACGCGCCGAGGTAGTCGGCCACCCCGGACTCCTTCGGCGCAACGAAATCGGCCAGGCACTGGTTGGCGCGCCCGGTCGGCTTGTGGTTCTGCTGGCGCAGGTTGTGCCAGGTCATGAGGACCTCGCTGCGTGCGGGATCGGCGTAGATCTCGATGTCGTCGCCGTGCACCTGCGCCGCGGGGAACAGGCCGAACACGCCGCTGGCGGTGATCCACTTTTCCTCCACGATGCGCGCCAGCATGTCCTGCGCCTCGGCGAACACCTTGCGCGCGGCTTCGCCCACCACCGCGTCATCGAGGATGCGAGGGTAGGGCCCGGACAATTCCCACGCCTGGAAGAACGGCGTCCAGTCGATGTGCGGGACGAGCCGCTCGATCGGGTACTCGCGCAGCGCCTGGATGCCGAGCTTGGCGGGGGCCGGCGGCTGGTAGTTGTCCCAGTCCGCCCTGAAGCCGAGTTTGCGCGCCTGCGCGATGGGGTGCAGCGGGCCCGGCCCCTTCTTGTCGCGGTGCTGCAGGCGGATTTTCTCGTAGTCGGCGAGCACGCCGGCGAGGTAGCCGCTGCGCAGGTCGCCCGAGAGCAGGTTCGACACCACCGATACGCTGCGTGAAGCGTCCGGCACATACACCACGGGGCCGGCATAGTTCGGCGCGATCTTGACGGCGGTGTGCGCGCGCGAAGTGGTGGCGCCGCCGATGAGCAGCGGCAGGGTGAAGCCCTCGCGCTGCATTTCGCGCGCCACATGGGCCATTTCCTCCAGCGAGGGCGTGATGAGGCCCGACAGGCCGATCACGTCCGCCTTCTCGGCGCGCGCGATTTCGAGGATCTTCTGTACCGGCACCATGACGCCCAGGTTCACCACGTCGTAGTTGTTGCATTGGAGCACCACCGCCACGATGTTCTTGCCGATATCGTGCACGTCGCCCTTGACGGTCGCGATGACGATCTTGCCCTTGGCCTTGCCGGCGTTGCCGCTGCGCACCTTCTCGGCTTCGATGTACGGGATCAGGTGGGCCACCGCCTGTTTCATGACGCGCGCCGACTTGACCACCTGGGGCAGGAACATCTTGCCCGCGCCGAACAGGTCGCCCACCACGTTCATGCCGTCCATGAGCGGGCCTTCGATCACCTCGATCGGTTTGCCGTCAGCAGCCTCGATCTTGAGGCGGATCTCCTCGGTGTCGGCGACGATGAAGTCGGTGATGCCGTTGACCAGCGCGTGCGAAAGGCGCGTCTCGACCGGCTCGCGCCGCCAGCTGTCGTCCTTCACGTTGGCCTTGGCGCCGGTCTTCACCGTGTTGGCGACCTCGATCAGACGCTCGGTCGCGTCCGTGCGGCGGTTGAAAATAACGTCCTCGACCCTCTCCTTGAGTTCGGCCGGGATCTCGGCATACACGCCGAGCTGGCCGGCGTTGACAATGCCCATCGACATCCCGGCGCCCACGGCGTGGTACAGGAAAGCCGTATGCATCGCTTCACGCACCGCGTCGTTGCCGCGGAACGAGAAAGAGAAATTCGACACCCCGCCGGAGATCTTGGCGTGCGGCAGGTTGGCACGGATCCACTTGGTCGCGGCCAGGTAGTCCAGGCCATAGGCGGCGTGCTCCTCGAGCCCGGTGGCCACGGCGAAGATGTTCGGGTCGAAGATGATGTCCTCGGGCGGGAACCCCACCTTCCCGGTCAGCAGTTTGTAGGCGCGCGTGCAGATCTCGATGCGTCGCTCGTACGTGTCGGCCTGGCCCTGCTCGTCAAAGGCCATCACCACCGCAGCCGCGCCGTACTGGCGTACCAGCCGCGCCTGGCGCAGGAACTCGGCCTCGCCCTCTTTCATGCTGATCGAGTTGACGATGCTCTTGCCCTGCAGGCATTTGAGGCCGGCCTCGATGACGCTCCACTTGGACGAATCGATCATCACCGGCACGCGCGAGATGTCGGGCTCCGAGGACACGAGGTTGAGGAAAGTGACCATGGCCTTCTCGGAGTCGAGCATGGCCTCGTCCATGTTCACGTCGATCACCTGCGCGCCGTTCTCGACCTGCTGGCGAGCCACCGCCAAAGCACCGGCGTAATCGCCGGCGAGGACGAGGCGCGCAAATGCCTTCGACCCGGTGACGTTGGTGCGTTCACCGACGTTGACGAACAGGGACGTCTTGCCGACATTGAAAGGTTCGAGGCCGGACAAGCGCATCTCGACCGGCAGCACCGGGATCGCGCGCGGCGCCACGCCTTCGACTTGATCGGCGATGGCGCGGATGAACTCGGGGGTGGTGCCGCAGCATCCGCCGGCGATGTTGAGCCAGCCCGCCCGCGCCCATTCGCCCATTTGCGCGGCCATGTTGTGCGGCGTGTCGTCGTACTCGCCGAACGCGTTCGGCAGCCCGGCGTTCGGATGGACCGAGGTATATGTTTCTGCGATCCCGGCGAGTTCTTCCACGTACGGCCGCAGTTCCTTTGCGCCCAGTGCGCAATTCAGGCCGATCGCGACCGGCTGCGCATGGCGCACCGAATTGTAGAAGGCCTCGGTGGTCTGCCCCGACAACGTGCGACCGGAGGCGTCGGTGATCGTGCCGGAGATCATCACCGGCAGGCGCACGTCGTTGGCCACGAAGTAAGCCTCGATGGCGAACAGCGCCGCCTTGCAGTTGAGCGTGTCGAACACGGTTTCGACCAGGATCAAATCGGCTTCGCCGTCGATCAGGCCGCGCAAGGCCTCAGTGTAAGCGGCGGCGAGCGCATCGAAGGTGACACCGCGATAGCCCGGATCGTTCACGTCGGGGGAGATCGAAGCGGTCTTGGTGGTGGGGCCGAGCACGCCGGCGACGAAACGCGGCCGCCCGGGAGTGCGCGCTTCCCACTCGGCCGCGGCGCTGCGCGCCAGGCGCGCCGCCTCGAAGTTGAGCTCGTAGACCAGCGGCTCCATGCCGTAGTCGGCCATCGAAACCGAAGTGGAGTTGAAGGTGTTGGTCTCGATGATGTCGGCGCCGGCTTCGAGGTACTCGCAGTGAATCCGGCGGATCAGCGCGGGCTGGGTCAGCGTGAGCAGGTCGTTATTGCCGCGCAGTTCGCGCGCGAAGTCGCTGAACCGCTCGCCGCGGTAGTCGGCTTCGGTCAGGTTCTCGCGCTGGATCATCGTGCCCATCGCGCCGTCGAGCACGAGGATGCGCTCGGCGAGTAGGCGCTCGATACGCGCGGAATGCGGGGGCAAATGCACGGCAACGGCTCCAGAAAGCAAAAAACCCGTTCAGCTTGCGCCAGAAACGGGTTTCTCTTCCTCGTCTCTTTAGCGGGATTTATTTGGCCGGCCGGAGCTCTGCCGGGCGCCCGCAAGCTGAACCTCAAATCGGCGCAGCCGTATTGTCCCCGGCCCCTGCAGCGCGTGTCAACCGCGCACGTATAATCGCCTCCCCACCGCAGGCACGCGCAACGATGGTCCCGATGGTCACGACACCGAGAGCCGCCGCCTATCCGCCGATCACAGTGGCGCTGACGGTCTGGGGTCTGGGTGCGGCGTTGTACCTCATCGGGTTCTTCCAGCGCGTGGCGCCCGCAGTCATCACGCATGAGCTGATGGCCGAGTTCGCACTCACGGCGGTTGCGCTGGGCAACCTGTCCGCCCTGTACTTCTACACCTATGTGGCGATCCAGATCCCCACCGGGGTGATGGTTGACCATTGGGGCCCGCGACGCGTGCTCACCGCCGGCGGAGTGCTTGCCGCCTCGGGCACGCTGCTGTTCGCACTCGCTTCGACCTACGCTTGGGTGGGTGCCGGGCGGTTGCTGGTAGGCGCGGGCGTTGGCGTCGCCTTCGTGTCGATGCTCAAGCTCGCCACTCACTGGGTGCATCCGGCGCGCTTCGCGCTGATCTCGGGGCTCGCGCTTGCCTGCGGGAGCCTGGGCGGCATTTCGGCCGGGGTGCCGCTGCGCCTTGCCGTGGACGCGTTCGGCTGGCGCTGGGTGATGATCGCCGCGGGCGTGCTGACTGCGCTGCTCGCGATCGTGACCTGGATGATCGTGCGTGACGACCCGGCCGAGCGCGGCATGCGCAGCTTCTCGACCATTCCGGTAGCCGGCAGCACGCGTCATTCGATGCTTGGCGGCATCCGTGAAGTGTTCCGCTACCGCAACGTATGGCTGACGTTCATCGGGTGCGGCGCGATCACCGGCCCGATGCTCGCTTTTGGCGGATTGTGGGGCGTGCCTTTCCTGGTGTCGCAATATGGCCTGTCGACCGCGCAGGCCGCATTCGTGACCTCGGTCATGCTGGTTGCGTGGGCCTTCGGCAGTCCGCTGGCGGGTGCTTTTTCGGACCGCGTGCGCCGGCGCAAACTCCCCTTGCTGGTGGGCGGAGCATGCGCCGCCTGTCTCTGGGCCGTGCTCATCTACGTCCCTGGATTGCCCTACTGGGGGCTGCTCGCGCTAATGGTGGGATTGGGAATCGCCTCAGGCGTGGTGGTGATCGGGTTTGCCTTCTGCAAGGAGTCCGCACCGTCGACGCTCGCGGGGACCGCGTCCGGCATCGCCAACATGGGCAACATGCTCGGCGGCATGGCGATGCAGCCGCTGATCGGCTGGCTGCTCGACCTGGGCTGGGACGGGACGATGGTGGGCGACGTGCGCGTCTATGGGTTCGCGACTTATGCCGGCGGCTTCACGCTCATGCTCGTGTGGCTTATCGCAGGACTGGTAGCGTTGGCATTTGCGCGCGAAACACATGCAAAACAGTCGGCTTGACGCCCGCCGAACCGGCGCATCATCATCGCCTATGCCCTCTTCCACACCCGAATTTGCCTCGGTTCAGTCGCGCTTCGCGTGCGCCGTCCAATGGGGTGACTGTGACCCGGCGGGCATCATCTTCTATCCCACCTACTTCCGCTGGTTCGACGCCGCGACGTGGGCCTTTTTCGCCGCCGCCGGCTACACCGCCAAGCGCATGCGAGCCGAAGGGCGCGCCATGCCGCTGGTCACGGCCGAGTGCCAGTTCATGCATCCTGCCGAGCAGGCCGACCAGTGCGAAGTGCGCTCGAAGGTCTTGCGCTTCGGGGGCAAGTCGTTCGTCATGGTGCATGAAGTGATGCGCGCGGACGGCATGACCCTCGCCCAGGGCACCGAGACCCGCGTATGGGGCCGGCATGTCGCCGGCGCCGGCTCGCCGATGAAGGGCGAGGTGATCGCCGAGGACGTGAAGGCCCTGTTCCGCCTGAACTGACCACGCAATAAACCCAAGGAGAATTCCCATGTCCGCGACGGACCTCGCCGATGTCGATCCCCCGTACGACTATCCGGCTTATAAGAGCACGGCGCTGCGCGCGCCCAAGCAGGTGATGTTGCGCGTTGTGCCCCACCCGGTGGAATTTTTCGGTCCGGTGTTCCCGGACCGTTTCGTGAAATCCGCAGAGGCCGACCTGACGGCCTGGGGCAAGAGCGCGCCGCTGGGCGAGAAGATGATCCTGGTCGGCCGCGTCACCGACGAGGACGGCACGCCGGTGCGCAACTCGCTGGTCGAACTCTGGCAGTGCAACGCCTCCGGGCGGTATGCGCATCCCGTCGACCAGCACGATGCACCGCTCGACCCGAATTTCCTCGGCCAGGGCAAAGTCCTCACCGGCGAGGCGGGTGAGTATCGTTTCGTGACCGTCAAGCCTGGCGCCTATCCCTGGCGTAACCACCCCTGGGCCTGGCGGCCGGCGCACATCCACCTTTCCCTTTTCGGCAATGCGTACGCCCAACGCCTGGTCACGCAGCTGTTCTTCCCCGGCGACCCGCTGCTCGACATCGACCCGGTGTTCAACAGCGTGCCCGACCCGCAGGCGCGCCAACGCATGGTGTGCACCCTCGACCTCGAGAGCGGCGTGGAAGAGGTGGCGCTGGGCTATCGATTCGACATTGTGCTGCGTGGCGCGAAATCCACGCCGATGGGGCTCTGACATGGCGATCCGCACACCTTCGCAAACGATCGGGCCTTTTTTCCATGTCGGGCTCAAGTGGGAGGAAGGCGACAAGGTCACCTTCGCTTCGGGTGGCGATCGCGTCATCCTGACGGGACGCATATTCGACGGCGCCGGGTCCGTGGTGTCGGATGCGCTGGTCGAAACCTGGCAGGCCGGGCCCGACGGCAAGGTGCCCGGCGTGGGCGCCGAGCCCAGAGCCTGCGGCTACAGCCGCGTCTTTACCGACAGCGATGGGCGTTACTCGGTCGACACGTTGATGCCCGGGCCTTGTGCCGGTCCAGGGGGCGAGAAGTACCCGCCGCAGATTCACGTGCTGATTTTTGCCCGCGGCCTGCTCAAGGCGCTGCGCACGCGAGTGTTCCTCGCGGCGCCCGGGAACGTGAGCGGCGACCCGCTTGCACGCGCCGCCGGCAGCCGCGTGTCGACGCTGATCGCCGCGCGCGATCCCGGGCAGCCGGCCACGTGGCACTGGGACGTGCGCCTGCAGGGCAAGGACGAAACCGCGTTCATCGAGCACTGACCGGCCGCATGGACGGCAACCTGCTCGCGCTGACGCTGGCGCGCCCGTCGTTCGGCGAGGCGCTGGGCGACAAGGCATTCGTGCGTGCCATGCTCGCTTTCGAAAGCGCCCTCGCGCAGAGCCAGGCCGCGACTGGCGTCATCCCGGTCGCGGCGGGCGCGGCCATCGAAAGGGCCTGCGCGGGTGCGAACCTGTCGGCGCGGCAGCTCGCCGCCGAAGGCAAGCTCGCGGGCTCGCTTGCCATCCCTTTCGTCAAGGCGCTCACCGCAGAGGTACGCGCCATCGATCCTGCGGCAGCGTCGTTTGTTCACTATGGATCGACCAGCCAGGACGTCCTCGACACTGCGCTCGTGCTGTGCATGCGGCCGTGCCTCGCGGAGGCCGATCGCGTGCTGGGAGCATCGGTCGTGGCACTGGCCGCGCATGCACGCGCGCACGCGTCGACCGTAATACTCGGCCGCACCATGCTGCAGCCCGCCATCCCGATCACCGCGGGCCTCAAGATTGCGCGATGGGCCACCGCCTTGGCGCGTTGCCGCGCGCGCCTTGCGCAAACCGCATCGACGGCGTTGTGCGTGCAGCTGGGTGGGCCCGTCGGCGCGCTCGACGCGTTGGGCCCGAGGCGCGCGGAAGTCCGCCGGCGCGTCGCCGGGCACCTTGGGCTCGCCGATGCGCGCGCCTGGCACAGCCATCGCGACGATTTCCTCGCGCTCGCTGCGGGCATCGCGATCGCGGTCGGCGCCATCGGCAAGATCGCGCGCGATATCGCGCTTCTGTCACAGGCCGAGGTGGGTGAAATGCTCGAGTCCGCGCCAAGGAAAGACGTGGGGGGGTCCAGTGCCATGCCGCACAAGCGCAACCCGGTGGCCTGCCTGCAGGCCATCGCTGCCGCCACCCGCGCCCCCGGCCTTATGGCGACCCTGCTGCACGCGGCGGGGCAGGAGCACGAACGCTCGATCGGGGCGTGGCAGGGCGAGCTCGCTTCGTGGCCCGAGCTTGTCGGCGTTCTCGGTAGTGCGCTCGACGCGCTGGAGCGGTTCGCGCAAGGTCTGGTGGTGATTCCCGCGCGCATGCAGGCGAACCTCGAAGCCCTGCAAGGACTGGTGTTTTCCGAGCGTCTTTCGCGCCAACTCATGCACACCATGGATCGCGCCAGCGCCCAATCGCTGGTGGACGACTGGTGCACTGAGGCTGTGGCCGGGGGCCTGCACCTCAGGCAGGTGGCAGCGGCCGCTTCGCCCGGCGTTGATCTGGATGCGGTTTTTTCGATCGAGGCGGTGGTGACCGACCTGGCCCCCGCGCTCGAAGAGGAACTCGGCGCCCTCTGACCCGGCCGGGCGAATGCGCCAGCGCTATTGGGCGTCGGCTTGCTGCATGGGCTGTGCGCGGTCGAAGGCGTCCAACTGCATGCACGCCTCGAACACACTCATCGTCGCGGGGTACGCCGTGAGGTCGCATTCGTAGCGCTGCGCATTGAAGATCTGCGGCACGAGGCAGCAATCGGCCATGCCGGGTGAGTCGGCGTGGCAGTATTTCCCGACTCCGGCGCCTTGGGTGAGGTCCGCCTCGAACTTCGCCAGGCCTTCGGCGATCCAGTGCCGGTACCACGTATTGATGCCGTCCTCGTCCTGGCCCAGGGCGCGCTTGAGGTGCTGCAGCACGCGCAGGTTGTTCAACGGATGGATTTCGCACGCGATGAGGAGCGACAGCGAGCGAACGCGGGCGCGTTCGAGCGATCCCTTCGGCAGCAGCGCCGGCAGGGGATGGGTTTCCTCGAGGTACTCCATGATCGCAAGCGATTGGGTCAGCGCGTGGCCGTCGTCGACGAGCACCGGCACGAGCTTTTGCGGGTTGAGCGCGCCATATACGCTGTCGCGATGGGCGCCCTTGGGCAGGGACACGGGCAGCGACTCGTATCCCAAGCCCTTAAGGTTGAGCGCGATGCGCACCCTGAAGGCCGCCGAACTGCGAAAGAAGGTGTACAGCTGCATGTGGCGCGACCCCGGCTCGCTCAGAGCGCCGGCAGGATCTTGACGCGCAGGTCGGTCAGGCCGGCGATGCTCGCAACCAACTCGTCGCCCGGCTTGACCGGGCCCACGCCGGCAGGCGTGCCCGACATGATGATGTCGCCAGGCTCGAGCGTGTAGTACTGGGACAGATACTCGACCTGTTCGGGCACCGACCAGATCATGTCGGCGAGGTCGGCCCTCTGCCTTTCCTTGCCGTTGACCACCAGCGACAGCGTGCCCTTGGTCAGGTGCCCGACATTCGCTGCCGGGGAAAGGGCCGCGCAGGGCGCGGCCTCGTCGAAATTCTTGCCGAAATCCCACGGCCGCCCTTTGTCCTTGCCCAGCTGCTGGAGGTCGCGGCGCGTCATGTCCAGACCCACGGCATACCCGAAGATGTGGCTGGTGGCGTCCTGCGCCGCGATGCGCCGCCCGCCCTTGCCGATGGCCACGACCATTTCGGTCTCGTAGTGGTAGTTGGTGGTCTTGGCCGGGTAATGCACTTCGCCCCCGCCTACGACCAGCGAGAATTCGGACTTGAGGAAGAAAAACGGCTGTTCGCGCCCGTCGCCACCCATTTCCTTCTGGTGCTCGACGTAGTTGCGTCCGACGCAGAAGACCCGCCGTACCGGGAAGGTGTCGGCCGAGCCGACGATCGGCAGGGCCGGGGGGGTCCAGAGGGGGATCGCGTATGCCATGGCTGCCTCGCAGGAAAGAAGGGCGGAAAGGCAGGCATTTTAGTCAATTATCCGGCCAGTTCGCGCTCGATCAGTTCGCGCAATTTGAATCGCTGGATCTTGCCCGTTGCGGTGCGCGGAAGCTCGGCCACGGCGCGTATCCATTTGGGGCGCTTGTGGCGCGGCAGGGCGTTTTCACAGGCGCGCTGCACTGCTTCCAGTGCCATGGCGGGGTCGGCGCCCGATGTGACAAACAGCGCCAGCCGTTCGAAGCCGTCGGAATCGCTCACCCTCACGCACGCGGCTTCGGCGACGGCCCCCGCGGCGACCGCGATCTCTTCGACTTCGCCTGGCTGCACCCATTGGCCGGCGATCTTGATGAACTCGTCGATGCGCCCCTGGTGGGAGAAGAATCCTTCGGCGTCGCGCACGAACACGTCCCGCGTGCAGAACCATCCTTCCCGGAACTGTTCGCGCGTCGCTTCCGGACGGTTGGCGTAGCCGGTGGCCAGCGCCGGATGGCGGATCCACAGCACCCCCGCCTCGCCCGTCATCACCTGCCCTCCGGCATCGTCGAGGAGCCGTGTTTCGACACCCGCCACAGGCAACCCGGTGCGCGCGGCCCGCGACGTGCCGGGCGGTGTCATCAGCGAAACGCAGAACGTCTCGGACATCCCGTACAGCGACAGGATCTCCCCGCCGGTGGCGGCGTGCCAGCGATCGAGCACTTGCGCCGGCAGGCGCTCGCCGGCAGCGATGCAATAGCGCACCGAGCGAAAAGGTTTAAGGGCGTCCGTGTCGAGGCCCAGGAGGCGCCGGTAGAACGAAGGCACGGAGAAAAACGCGCTGGGCCGGTGCCGGGCGACGAGGCGCGTCGCTTCGACCGCGTCGGGGGGATCGGGGCAAAGCACGGACGACGCCCCCAGTGCCAGGGGTCCGAGCAGGGCGTGCTCCAAGCCATAGGCGAAGTACAGCCTCGAAGTCGCCACCACCGTATCGTGCTCATCGAGTCCGAGGATCTCGCGCATCGCCGCGCCGGCGGGCAGGACGTCCTTGTGCGTGTGCACAATGCCTTTAGGGTGGCCGGTGGTGCCCGACGAGTAGAGCCAGAAAGCGGGGTCGGTTGGACGCATTGTGGCCGCGCGACCGCGCGGGGTGGCAGCAGCTAGGGCGTGGCGCCACGCCGACAGGCTAACGCACTTGTCGCCGGCGTAGGTGCGCGTCAGGGCGGCTGTGTCGTCTTCGGCAAGAAACACGCGCGCGGCGCAGTCTTCGAACACGAACTGTCGCTCTGCCGCGGGCAGCTTGTCGTTCACAGCAACCGCGACCACGCCAACATGGAGGGCGCCCAGCCAGGCGGCGACAAACTCGGGTGTGTCGCGCAGCAGGATCATGACCCGGTCGCCCGGCCGCGCGTCGTGCGCTTCCCAGGCCGCGGCCGCGCGGCGCACGCTCATGGCGAGTTCCGCAAAGGAAATCTGCTCGTCGCCACACCACAACGCCACCCGGCTGCCGTAGCGGGCCAGTGCCGTTTTGCCGAGCAAATGGTCGGCCGCGTTCATGGACAGGCATGCTAATCGATCTTTGATAGACTGACTGCACAACGGCCGGGCCGACCCGGCGTGAAGGGCCACCGAAGGAGGAGAATCATGAGAATCCCCGCATCGTTCTGCATGACCGTCGCCGTGCTCGCAATGGCGTGGGCGTCGCCAGCCGCAGCCCAGACCGTCAAGATCGGTCTCATCAGCTCCTATAGCGGCCCTGGCGCGGCCCAGGGCGACCAGGTCGACAAGGGCGTCAAGCTGTACATGAAGTTGCATGCTGACAAGCTCCCGCCCGGGGTCAAGGTGGAGCTCATCACGCGCGACGACACCGGCCCCAACGGGGACGTCGCCAAGCGCGTGGCCCAGGAACTGATCGTGCGCGACAAGGTGCAGATCCTGACCGGCGTGGTGTGGACGCCGAACATGGCGGCGATTGCGCCGCTTACAGCCGAGGCGAAAGTCCCGTTCGTGAGCGCCAATGCGTCGGGCGCCAAGGTGGTGGGCATGTCGCCGTACATGACGCGCCTGTCCTTCACGCTGTGCCAGTCCGCGTACCCGCTCGGCCAGTGGGCGGCCAAGAAATACAAGCGTGCTTATTCGGCGGTGAGCGATTTCGCACCCGGCCACGAGGCCGAAGGCTGCTTCGTGCGCGGCTTCAAGGAGGGCGGCGGCGAGGTGATCGGCACGGTGCGCATCCCGCTTGCGAACCCGGATTTTGTGCCGTTCATGCAGCGCATCAAGGACGCCAAGCCCGACGCGTTGTTCGCCTTCAACCCGGCCGGTAAGCAGGCCACCGCGATGATGAAGGCCTACGGCGACCTCGGCATGGACAAGGCCAACATCAAGTACCTCGGCACCGGCGACATCACCACCGACGAGGAACTGCAGGGCATGGGCGACGCGGCCCTCGGGGTGATCACCGTGCACCATTACTCGGCCGCGGCAGACCGTCCCGCGAACAAGGCATTCGTGGCCGCGTACAAGAAGGAATACGGTGCGGACCTCAATCCGGGCTTCATGGTCGTGGGTGCCTGGGACGCGATGGATGCGATCTACACCGCCATCCGCGCGCAGGGCGGCAAGATCGACCCTGACAAGACGATGGAAATCCTCACCCATTACAAGAGCACCACCAGCCCGCGCGGCCCGGTGTCGGTCGATCCTGCCACGCGCGACGTGATCAACCCCGAGTACCTGCGCGAAGTGCGCAAGGTCGGCGGCAAGCTCGCCAACGTCGAGCTGGAAACCATCACGAATGCCATCAAGGATCCGCTGAAGGAATTCGAGAAGAAGTAAACGCCCCGCCCCCGCGCCCGGTCCGGCGCGGGGCCCTCGTCGTGCCCGGCATAGAGCCATCCCCGCATGGATGCCCTGCTGTCGTCCCTGGTGAGCGTTGCATTCCACGGGGTTGCGTACGGGATGATCCTGTACGTGATCTCGGTGGGGCTTTCGGTGACCATGGGACTGATGGGGTTCACCAACCTCGCCCATGGCGTGTTTGCGATGGCCGGGGGCTACATCCTGGTCTCCGCGCTGAGCCGCTTTGACCTCCCGTTCCCGCTGGCGCTGGCGCTTTCGTTCGTGTTGGTCGCCGCAGTGAGCGTGGTGCTCGAGCGCCTGCTGTACGCGCGCCTTTACGGCGCATCAGAACTCGAGCAGGTGCTGTTTACAATCGGGCTGATCTTCATGTCGGTCGCGGTGGCCCGGATGATCTTCGGCACGCTGCAGCAACCGGTGGAGCTCCCCGAATCGCTGAAAGGGCCGCTTGCCCTGTTTGGCCGTGAGTTCCCCATCTACCGGGTGTTCCTGATCGTCTTCAGCTCATCGATGATCGCGGTATTGTGGTTCGGCGTGGAGCGAACGCTGTGGGGCGCCATGGTGCGCGCGGCGGTCGACAATCGCGCGATGGCGCAAGCGATCGGCATCAACACCAAGCGCTTGTTCACGATCACATTCGCGGTTGGCAGCGGCCTGGCCGGACTGGGCGGCGCGCTCGGCGCGGAGATCATCGCCATCCAGCCTACTTACCCTTTCGAGCAGCTGGTTTACTTTCTGATCGTCGTGTCGGTGGGCGGCATGGGCAGCCTGCGGGGACCGTTCGTGGCGGCCTTGCTCATCGGCGTCACCGACACGGCCTGCAAATACTGGCTGCCGCAGTTTGGTGCTTTCTTCATCTACGTGGCGACCATCGGCCTGCTGCTGTGGCGCCCCGCCGGCCTGTTCGGGAAAAGCGCATGAACCATCCCGTCGGGTACGCTGCCGATTCGCGCCTGCGTTGGACCGAGTACCTGCCGTGGATCGTGGCGATCGCGGTGTTTTTCCTGCTACCCAATTATCTTTCGCTCGGCGCGCGCGTCCTCACCTTCATCCTGTTCGCGCTGTCGCTCGACCTCATCGTGGGCTATGCCGGCATTGTCACGCTCGGCCACGCCGCGTTTTTCGGCACCGGCGCCTACGTGGCCGGAATCCTCTCGGCCAAGCTTGGCCTGGCCGACCCGATCCTGCAGCTGCTGGCCGGCGCGTCCGCGGCGGGGCTGCTCGGCCTTGTCACCGGAGCAGTCATCTTGCGCACGCATGGACTGGCCCAGCTCATGTTGACGCTCGCGGTGGCTGCGGTGTGCCTCGAGATCGCCAACAAGGCCACGCCCGTGACCGGCGGCGCGGACGGGCTTTCGGGCGTCACGGTGGCGGCGATCTTCGGCCAGTTCAGGTTCGACATGTACGGTCGCACGGCTTACCTGTGGTGCCTCGCGCTGGTCTTCGCCGGATGGTGGCTGGTGCGGCGGCTGATCTATTCGCCGTTCGGCGCCAGCCTCACGGGGATCCGCGAGAACCGCCTGCGCATGCAGTCCATCGGCGCGCCAGTCTACCTGCGCCTGCTCACCGTCTACACGATTGCCGCAGCCATTGCCGGCGTCGCCGGTGTGCTGCTCACCCAGACCAACCAGTTCGTGGGACTCAACGTGCTGGGCTTCGAGCCCTCGGGCGAGTTGCTGGTCATGCTCATCCTGGGCGGGGTCGGGCGCCTTTACGGGGCGTTCGTCGGCCCCCTGGTGTTCCTCATCGCGCAGGACTACCTGGCGCGCCAGTTCCCCGAGTACTGGTATTTCGGCATCGGCCTGATCCTCGTGCTGGTAGTGCTGTTCGCACGCGGGGGGATCCTCGGAATCTCCGATGCGCTCCTGCGCCGGGTGAGGGGGAGGACGTGAGCGCGGTCATCGAAACGCGCGATTTGTGCATGCGCTTCGGCGCGCTCACAGTGGCGGAAAAAATCAACTTCAGTCTCGCTCCTGGCGATCGCCATGCGCTGATCGGGCCCAACGGCGCGGGCAAGACCACTTTCGTCAATCTCCTGACTGGCCGGCTCGCGCCCTCGTCCGGACGAGTCTTCCTCGGCGGCAAGGACGTCACGGCGCTGTCACAGTCGGCGCGGGTCAAGCGCGGCCTGGGTCGCACGTTCCAGATCAACACCCTGTTTCGCGAGATGTGCGTGCTGGACAACGTGGCGCTCGGCATCGCCGAGCGGCGCGGGTTGTCGGGCCGGTTATGGCGCCCGGCCTGCGCTCATGCGGCGGTGCGCGAGGAGGCCACCGACCTTTTGGCTTCGCTCGGGATCGCCGACGAAGCCGCCCGCCGGGTGGTGGACCTGCCTTATGGCAAGCAAAGGCTGGTCGAGATCGCCATCGCGCTGGGACTCAGGCCCACGGTGCTGCTGCTGGACGAGCCGGCCGCGGGCGTGCCTTCGCTTGAGTCCGAGCGGATCCTGCGGGCGCTCGACGGCCTGCCGGCGGAAATCGCGATTCTCGTGATCGAGCACGACATGGACCTCGTGTTCCGTTTCGCGCGCCGGATCACAGTGCTCGTGCAGGGGGAAATCCTGTGCGAAGGTTCACCCGAAGAGATTGCCGGCGACGAGCGCGTGCAGCGCGTGTATCTCGGTGAGCGGCATGCATGAGGCGCTGAAGCTCACCGGTGTGCGCGCCGGCTACGGCGCCACGGTGGTGCTGGAGGACATTGATTTCGCGCTTGCCGGGCAGGCATCGCTGGCCGTGCTCGGCCGCAATGGGGTCGGGAAAACCACTTTGCTGGCGACGATCATGGGTCTTACCACGTTCCATTCAGGATGGATCGAGCTCCAGGGAAAGCGCATCGACGCGCTGCCGGTGCACGAGCGCTCGAGGCTGGGCATCGGATACGTGCCGCAAACGCGCGACATCTTCGCCTCCCTCACGGTGGAGGAAAACCTGCTCGTGGCGGCACGCCCGGGCCGCTGGTCATGCGAGCGTGTATACGAGCTGTTTCCCCGCCTGGCCGAGCGCCGCTCGCACATGGGAAACCAGATCTCCGGTGGTGAGCAGCAGATGCTGTCGATGGGGCGGGCGCTGATGGGAGATCCGGCGCTGCTGCTCCTTGACGAACCTCTCGAGGGGCTTGCACCCATCATCGTTGACGCGCTGCTCGCGGCGATCGAGCGCCTTGCGCGCGAAGAATCGTTGACGGTGGTGCTGGTGGAACAGTCGGCGCGTCTGGCGCTCGAGGTCACGGCGCACGCGTTGGTGCTCAACCGCGGGCGCGTGGTGTTCAGCGGTGCGAGCAGCGAACTGCTCGCCGATCCCGCGCGCCTTGCCGGCCTCATCGTCGCGGGCTGAAAAAAAGGGCGCCCGCGAGGGCGCCCTTTTCCGGGAAAGCCTTTTTTACATGCGATACGCACCCTCGCCGTGGGAGGAGACGTCGAGGCCTTCGCGCTCTTCCTCTTCGGTCACGCGCAGGCCGATGGTCAGGTCGACCAGCTTGAACGCGATGAAGGCCACAACGCCTGACCACACCACCGTGGTGAGGCAGCCGGTGGCCTGGATGACCACCTGGTCCCAGATCGAATAGGCATCGGCGGTCTTGTTGGCGACGTAGTCGAAGATCCCCGCACCGCCAAGCGACGGCGCGGCAAATACGCCGGTCAGGATCGCGCCGGTGGCGCCGCCCAGGCCGTGCACGCCGAACACATCCAGCGAATCGTCCGCGCCCAGCATGCGCTTGAGGCCGTTGACACCCCAGTAACACACCAGCCCGGCAATGACGCCGATGATCAGGGCGCCCATGGTGCCCACGAAGCCGCAGGCCGGCGTGATCGCGACCAGGCCGGCCACTGCGCCCGATACCGCACCGAGCATCGAAGCCTTGCCCTTGCCGAAGGACTCGATTACCGACCAGGCCAGCGTGGCCGCTGCCGTGGCCACAAGCGTGTTCAGGAACGCCATGGCGGTGGTGCCGTTGGCCTCGAGGTTGGAGCCGGCATTGAAACCGAACCAGCCCACCCACAACAGGCATGCGCCGATCATGGTCAACGGCAGGTTGTGCGGCGCCATCGATTCCTTGCCGTAGCCCACCCGCTTTCCAATCACGTACGCCCCGACCAATCCGGCGATACCGGCATTGAGGTGCACCACCGTGCCCCCGGCAAAGTCCAGCGCGCCCCTGGCCCACAGCCAGCCCGCGGCCGCCGTCACCGTTTCCAGCGTTTTGGCATCGGTGATCGCATCCGGGCCATCCCAGTACCAGACCATATGCGCAATGGGCAGGTAGGCGAACGTGAACCAAAGGACTATGAACACCAGTACCGCCGAGAACTTAACCCGCTCGGCAAACGCACCGACGATCAGGGCCGGCGTAATCGCGGCGAAAGTGAGCTGGAACACCACGAATGCAAGCTCGGGAATGACCACGCCCTTGGAGAATGTCGCCGCGACCGCATCGGCGTTGACGCCCGACAGGAACATCTTGGAGAAGCCGCCGAAGAACGCGTTGCCGCCCGTGAAAGCGACCGAATAGCCATAGATCACCCACAGCACGGCGATGAGGCAGAAGCAGACGAACACCTGCATCAGCACCGAGAGCACGTTCTTCGAGCGCACCATGCCGGCGTAAAACAGGGCCAGTCCCGGGATGGTCATGAGGATCACGAGCGCGGTGGCGATGAGCATCCACGCCGTGTCGCCTTTGTCGACCTTGGGCTTGGCCGCTTCCGCCGGTTTGGCATCGGCTGCCGCAACGGGTTTGGCGGCGTCCACTGCCTTCGCCGCATCGGCCGGCTTGCCTGCGTCCGCGGGCGTGGTTGCCGCCGGTTTCGCGTCGACCGCAGGTGCCGCCGCCTTGTCCTGCGCGAGGGCGGTGCCCCCGAGCGCGAGGCCGGCCGCGAGCGCTATGCATGCAAATATTTTTTTCATTCCCATCTCCTAAAGCGCTTCCGCGTCGGTTTCGCCGGTGCGGATGCGGATGACCTTTTCCAGGTCGAACACGAAGATCTTGCCGTCGCCGATCTTGCCGGTATTGGCCGATTTCTCGATGGCTTCGATCACCTGGTCGAGCATTTCGGACTTGATCGCCACTTCGATCTTCACCTTGGGCAGGAAGTCGACGACGTATTCGGCGCCGCGATACAGCTCGGTGTGCCCTTTCTGGCGACCGAACCCCTTCACTTCAGTAACGGTGATGCCCTGTACGCCGATCGCCGAGAGGGCCTCGCGGACCTCGTCGAGCTTGAACGGCTTGATGATTGCGGTTACCTGTTTCATGTTTTCCCCTTGGAGGCGACCGGGCGATGCGCCCGGTCGCGCGGTACCGGGCTCAGAATGACTTGCTGACCGAGAGAACGACCACGCCTTTGCCGGCGTCCTTGAACTTGGCTCCTGCCCCAGCGGGGAGCGCGTTGGCAAAGCAGTAGTAGCCCGGGTTGGCCGCGTTGCAGCTGCCCTTGGCGGTGGTGTCGATGTATGACGCGCCGAACACCCAGCCGCTCATGTCCTTGGTCACGCCGAGCTTGTAGTCGGTGTAGTTGGCCTTGGTCACGTCGGCCGCGGTGTTCCAGCCCTTGAGCCTGAACGAGCCGACATGGCCGACGAGGCCCCAGCCGCCGCCGAGGTCGTAGGTGGCCGACACGTCGAGGTAGTTGGAACCCTTGGTGCCGGGCTGCGAGAAGTAGTCGTCGACCGAGTAGTAGTACTTGGCCGAAAGCCACTTCCACGAGCCGCCGATGTAGATTTCCTTGTTGTCGATGGTGCCGTTGTAGGTGCGCGTCGGCGTGCGCGGGTTTACCAGCGTGGTGCCCGAAGCGGCGTTCGCATCGGAACCGGGGTAGTAGTAGTAGATGAAGCCGACATCGAGCCCCCAGTCGTTCCAGCTCTTCTTCCAGCCACCGTACAGATCCATCTCGATGTTGCCGGCCGGGAAGCCGGCGCCCGAACTGACGTTGGAGTTCCAGTTGCCCAGGTACAGGCCGCTCGAATGGGCATAGTCGAACCCGCCCTGGATGGCGGGTTTGGCAAAGGTCTGGGCGATCCCGCGGAACCGGTATTCGCTGAAGAGGCCCACGTTGCCGGTGAAAGTGTGGTCCGAAGGGGCTGCAGCCGGGGCCGCGGTCTGGGCGGAAACGACGCCGGGAAGGCCGGTGGCGGCAGCCAGCGATAGTGCGACGAGCGTATTGCGCATGTTCAAATCTCCCTGATTGGAAAAGGCAAGCTGGTCACGGTTAGCACCTCCCGTGCCAGATGAGGCATCCCCTTAACGCTTTGATTAACATGAGGGACATGGCTCACTGCGCCCTTGGATGCACAAATTCGGTGCATGAAGACGGGAGGCTGACCGCTGCTGGTGCGCGGGCGCGGCGCATGCTTTGCGGTCCGCCGGGGAGCTTCGCACCGCGTGCTAGACTGCTTTTGGTTCGGCTCTGCCGCGCGCGCCGGCTGACTCGGCCGGCACCATGGCGCCCCTCCTTCCAGCACCTTCTCCCATGCCAAATTCCCGCCTCATCGACGAGCTTGGCGCCAGGATTTCGGAAGTCCTCGCGACCTCCCCGGCGCGCGATTTCGAGAAGAACACGCGCGCCCTGCTGGGCACTTTTTTCGAGCGGTTCGATCTCGTGACGCGCGAGGACTTCGAAGTCCAGAAGCGCGTGCTCGAACGCGCCAGCGCGCGCATCACTGAGCTCGACGCTCGCGTGGCCGAGTTGGAAGGGCGTGACACCGCCACCGGCGCCGACCTCGGCTCCCGCTAACTACTAACGGCGCGTTCCTGCCGCCCCGCCTGCTGTATTCGGTAGCGCCCCGGCGGGCAGTCCTTTTGGCCCGCAGGTAAACGGGTCTCCCGGAGCGTCGTTGAACATGCTTGGGCACTTCCCGTGCCGGGAGGGGAAAGCATGTCGCTGGCCGTCGTGCGGAGCCGCGCGCTCCTCGGTATCCGCGCACCCGAGGTCACGGTCGAAGTCCACCTGGGGCCGGGCCTGCCGACATTCACGATCGTGGGCCTGCCAGATGCGGAAGTCAGGGAATCCAAGGATCGCGTGCGTGCGGCGCTCAACCATGCGCGGTTCGAATTTCCCGCGCGGCGCATCACGGTCAACCTTGCGCCCGCCGACCTGCCGAAGGATTCGAGCCGGCTCGACCTGCCGATTGCGCTCGGCATCCTGGCGGCCAGTGCGCAGATTCCAGCGGCCGCTCTCGACGCCCACGAATTCGCGGGTGAATTGTCGCTGACCGGCGAACTGCGCCCGGTGCGCGGTGCGCTCGCCATGGCGTTCGCGGCGCGCGGCCGCGCGTTTGTCCTGCCGGCACAGAGTGCGGCCGAGGCGGCGCTGTCCGGCCATGCGGATATCCTGCCCGCACGGTCGTTGCTTGACGTGTGCGCACACCTGTCGGGCCACTGCGCGCTCGCCCGCTATGTCGCGCGCGGTGAGCCACGCGCAAGTCGGACCTATCCCGACATGGCGGACGTCAAAGGCCAGGCACAGGCGAAGCGTGCGCTGGAAGTCGCCGCAGCCGGCGGGCACTGCCTGCTCATGATCGGTCCACCGGGGGCAGGGAAGTCGATGCTGGCGGCGCGCTTTCCAGGTTTGCTACCCACCCTGAACGAGGCGGAGGCACTCGAAGTCGCTGCGATCCATTCCGCCGCGGGTCGGTTCTCGCCCGACCAGTGGGGTGAGCGCCCATACCGCTCGCCTCACCACACCGCCTCCGCCGTGGCGCTGGTAGGCGGGGGCGGCAATCCGCGACCGGGCGAGATTTCGCTCGCGCACCACGGCGTACTGTTTCTCGACGAACTGCCGGAATTCCCGCGCAACGTGCTCGAAACGTTGCGCGAGCCGCTCGAAACGGGCAGCGTGTCGATCGCAAGGGCTGCGCGGCACGCGCGCTTTCCGGCGCGCTTCCAACTCCTTGCGGCGATGAATCCCTGCCCGTGCGGATATTCAGGCCACCCAGCGGGAAAATGCCGCTGCACGCCTGACGCAATCGCTCGCTACCGCGCTCGCCTGTCGGGGCCTCTTGCCGATCGCATCGACCTGAAGATCGAAGTCCCTGCCCTTTCGCCCGGGGATTTCGGTACCGTTGCTGCGGGCGAGCCGAGCAGCGCGGTGCGAGCGAGGATCGAGGGCGCACAGGGCAGGCAGTACGCTCGCCAGAAGGGCTTGAACGCGCTGCTCGGTGTGCGCGAAACGGAAGCGTTTTGCATGCCTTGCGCGGAGGGCGAGCAACTGCTGCGCCACGCCCTTGCCAAGTTGACATTGTCGGCGCGCGCCTATCACCGCATCCTGCGTGTGGCGCGCAGCATCGCGGACCTTGCGGCGCGGGAGTCGGTCGGCGCGGCCCACATCGCGGAGGCCATCCAGTACCGGCGGCTCGACCCGGTCTTTTGAGGGTGCTTTGCTATAGTCGGCCCGGTCATGGCAACTTATGCGATTGGCGACCTGCAGGGCTGCATGGCCGAACTCGAAGCGCTGCTTGCCGCGTGCGCTTTCGACCCGGCCGGCGATCGCATCTGGTTTGTCGGCGACCTGGTGAATCGCGGTCCGGGGTCGTTGGAAATCCTCCGCTTCGTCAAGGGGCTCGGTGACCGCGCCACCGTCGTCCTCGGCAACCACGACCTGCACCTCCTGTGTGTCGCCGAAGGCGTGGCGCGCACGCGCGATGACGATACGCTTGAGCAGGTCCTCGAAGCACCCGACCGGGAGGAATTGCTCGGCTGGCTGCGCTCACGACCCCTGCTGCATGCCGAAGCGGGGCGCGTCCTCGTCCATGCGGGATTGCTTCCCCAATGGAGCGTGCTCCGAGCCGTGGCGCTGGCCAGCGAGGTGGAGGCGCGCCTGCGCGGGCCGGATCATGGTGTCTTGCTCGCCAACCTCTACGGCGGGGAGCCGAGTTCTTGGCACGACAGCCTCGAAGGCGAGGGCCGCGCGCGCGTCATCGTCAATGCGCTGACGCGCATGCGTTTCTGCACGCCGGAGGGCCGCATGGAGTTTCGCTCCAAGGGCGGCTTGGAGGCGGCGCCGCCGGGATTCGATGCTTGGTTCGACATCCCCGGCCGGCGCAGCGCGGGCGTAACCATCGTCTGCGGGCACTGGTCGGCACTGGGGCTGCGCATCCAGCCCGGGCTCATCGCGCTCGATACCGGTTGCGTGTGGGGTGGAGCCCTGAGCGCCGTCAGGCTTGAAGACGGTCGCTTGTTTCAGGTTCCTTGTTCGGCGTCGCGGCCTGAAGCGCCCGGCTGATCGACTGATGCAAACCGTCGGCGAGCGCCCTGCGGTGCAAGCCGTGCGCCGCATGCGGTGCCCCGAAGTCGATGCGGGCGACGACGTAGATCGCGCCGAGCAGCTTCCACACAGAATCGAAAAGCGTCTCGTCGTCGACATAGCTCACGTCGGCAGAGCGCCGCAGCAGCAAGTCGAAATATTGCACGCTGACCGGATGGACGATGCCGGTGGCCGCAATCGCCGGTTGCAGCAAGGCGGCATGAAAGCGCAGCACCCGGTCCCCGATACTGGTGGTTCCTTCCGGGAACACCGCCACGCGTTCGCCGCGCAAGAGCGCACCCGCAATCAGCTCATTCGTGCGCCGCGCGGCAGTCTTGCGATTGCGCTCGATGTACAGCGTCCCCCCCATCGTGCACAGGTACCCCACGAGCGGCCAGCGCGCGACCTCGGCCTTGGCGACGAACCGGCTGGGCGCGAGCGAATTGAGGACGATCACGTCCAGCCACGAGATGTGATTCATGACTATCATTCCCGCCTCGGGCGGCGCACCCGAGTGCTCGACCCGGACGTTCAATATCGCCAGCAGGCGCGCCGACCACTGCTTGATGGCTTCCTCCCGGCGTGCGGGGCAATAGCTTGCGAAGCGAAACGCCAGGGTCAGCAGCCCCCGGGCGAAATGGGCGAGCAGCCTGGCGCACCTGGCGCAACGTGAAGGAAAGGAGATCGGCATGAGCGATTGCGTATTTTGCAGGATCGTGGCGGGAGAGATACCGGCCAGCATTGTCCACGAAGACGAGCACACGCTGGCCTTCATGGACCTTGGGCAGGTCAACCCGGGCCATGTGCTGGTCGCCACCCGGGCGCATGTGGAAAATGTATTCGGCCTGGACGACGCCCAGGCGGCGGCGGTTTTTCGCACCACGGCGAACGTCGCGCGCGCCTCACGCGCCGCTTTCGGTGCGCCCGGCATGAACCTGTTCCAGGCCAACGGCAAGGAAGGCCTGCAATCGGTGTTTCACTTCCATATGCACGTGTTGCCACGCTGGTCCGGCGACGGCATGAACCTCGCCTGGCCGGCAAAAAATCCGTCGCGCGAGGCCCTCCAGGGCTATGCGGAAAAGGTGCGCACCGCGCTCGCGACCGCCGGTGTGCCGCAGCCTACCAAGGCGAGTAGCCGAACTCCTTCTTGAAGCGCTCGACGATCGCCTCGCGCGCGAACCGGTGGTTCTGCGCCCCGCGATGCTCGATCTTGATCGAGCCCATGAGGGCCCCGAGGCGCCCGGTGCTCGGCCAGTCCCAGGCTTTCGCAATGCCGTAGAGCAGGCCTGCGCGGTAGGCATCGCCGCAACCGGTCGGGTCGAGGATGGCGGCGGGCTTGACCACCGGGATTTCATGCCGTTTGCCGTCGGCAAAGATGACCGAACCCTGCGCGCCTAGTGTGAGGACCACTGCTTTGACGCCACCTGCGATGGATTCGAGGGAGGTGCCGGTCTTGTCCTCGAGCATCTTGCCTTCGTAATCGTTCACCGCGACGTAGTCGGCCAGACGCACGAATTCGGCGAGCTCATCTGCGGCGAACATGGGCAGGCCCTGACCGGGGTCGAAGACGAAAGGGATGCCGGCTGCGGCGCATTCGCGAGCATGCTGCAGCATGCCCTCCTTGCCGTCGGGCGCGATGATCGCGAGCTTCGCTCCGAGCGAGGTGTCGATGCGGTTCTGGTGCGAATGGTTCATCGCCCCTGGGTGAAACGCGATGATCTGGTTGTTGTCCAGGTCGGTCGTAATGAATGCCTGCGCGGTGAACTGTCCCGGAACCTTGAGAAGGTGCGCCGCCGAAAGTCCCATGTCGGCGAGCCGTTCGAGATAGGGGGCGATGTCTTCGCCCACGGTGGCCATGACGAGCGGTTCGCCGCCCAGCATCTTGAGGTTGTAGCCGATGTTGGCCGCGCACCCGCCGAACTCGCGCCGCATTTCCGGCGTAAGGAAGCAGACGTTGAGGATGTGCAACTGGTCGGGCAGGAGGTGGTTCTTGAACCGGTCCGGGAAAACCATAATCGTGTCGTAGGCGACCGATCCGGTGATGAGTGTGCGCAAGAGAAGCCTTTCGTGTGTCTTATTTTGGGCCGGGATTCTGGCAGCGCGAAGGATAGCTCAATTGCCAGTACGCCAAGGCAGGCAGCGGCGGGCAGGGGTAGAAAAGGAACAACTGGTACCCGGTGGCGAGAAGGCCGCCGGTGTCGAGGAACATGCGGACCGATTCCTCGGTGCCGCCCCCCATCCCGGCCGCGATTGCGTCGCGCTTGTCCTGCAGGTAGTCGCCGGGCTTGAGCACGCGCCGGATCACGGCCTGTTCCTTCGCGTCGGTCAGGGTAAGTTCGAGGTCGGGGTATTCGAGCGCGAACGGCGCTCGGTTGCGCAGCAGCGCATTCAGCACGATGCCGCCCGGCCGCTGGCTGTCGGCTTGCAGGTCGGACGACTCGATGCTCAGCAACTCCACCCGCTTGGGCAGCCGCATGTCACAGCCGAGCATGTCGCACGCGGCGACCAGGTGCGCGCGCGCCTGCGGCAGCAGCACGGCGATCTCAGTGCGGAACAGCAGCGCCGCCTGCAACAGCAGCGCGGCGAGCCCGATCAGCGCGAGCAGCCCCCAGGCGACGGCGTAGCCGGCGTGCGGGGGTTCGGGTTCGAGAAACGCGGGAATGACGATTTTCTCGCGCTGGATGCCGGCCTCGGCCGACTCGGTTCGTACAACGGACAGTGCAGGCTGCGCAACCGGCCCGACCGGAGGGAGCGGGATCTCCTGCTCGTCGTGGCGGATTCTGTCGTCGGGATCCGCTGCGGGCGATGCAGGGGCCGTGCCCATTGCCGAGGTGGGGCGCGTGTCGCGCGCTTCGAACAGTCCGAGCTGCGGCGAAGGTTCGAGCGGCACCGCTGCGGCCACCTCATCGGTGAGCAGGTTGTTCACCCCGTCGAACACGGCCGAGCATTTCCCGCAGCGCACGCGCCCGCCGCGTGCCGAAAGCTGCGCGGGCACGACGCGAAAGGTGGTCGAGCAGGCCGGGCAACGCGTGACCAGGCTCACAGGCGTTCCCCCGCAAGCAGCACCCAGCCGTCGTCGCGGTCGGCAACTTCCAGCCGGAAATGGGCGCGATAGGCGGCGACGACGTCGGGCGCCTGATCCTCGAGGATGCCTGACAGCGCCAGCCGGGACGAGCACAGCGCGGTGATGAGGGGGGCGAGGACAATGAGCGGGTTGGCGAGGATATTGGCCACCACGATTTGGGCCGGCCCGCCGGCGAATTCGTCGGGTCCGCAGAAGCGGGCCGCGACCCGATTCTTGGCCGCATTTTCCTGCGCGGCGAGCACGGCTTGGGCATCGACGTCCACGCCGGCCACCGGGCCTGCACCGAGGCGGGCGGCGGCGATGGCGAGGATGCCCGACCCGCAGCCGTAGTCGAGGACCGATTCGCCGCCACGCAACGTGCGGGTGAGCCAGCGCAGCACCAGGCGGGTGGTGGGATGGCTGCCGGTGCCGAAGGCGAGACCCGGGTCGATGGCGATGTTCACCGCCTGGGGCTCGGGCGGCTCGCACCACCCCGGGACGATCCACAGGCCATCGGTAATGTGAATCGGCTCGAACTGGCGCTGGGTGCGCCTCACCCAGTCCTCGTCCTCGACCACCGCAGTCTGGAATGCGGGGGGTGCGAGGCTGCACTCGCGCGCCGCTTGCGCAACGATGTCGCCCGCATCAGCGCCGGCAGGCAGCAGCGCTGTCAGCCGGTTGCGCCGCCAAGCCTGCGGCGGGGCCATGCCCGGTTCGGCGAACTGCGCCGACTCGCCGGACGTGCCCGCTTCGGCGTCGTCGCAACTTACCGACAAAGCGCCCGCCTCGATCAGCGCGTCCGCCATGGCGTCTGCGCTGTCGGCGTCGGCATCCAGGCTGATCGAGAGCCACGCCATGCGGCGACGCTTACTTCAGGACCTTCTTTTTTTCCTGCGCGAGCTTTTGCTCGAGGTAGTGGATCGACGTGCCACCCTTGATGAAGCCCTTGTCGATCAGCAGGTCCTGGTGCAGGGGAATGTTGGTCTGGATGCCTTCCACCACCATTTCAGACAGTGCAATGCGCATGCGCCGGATCGCCTGGTCCCGGGTGGCCCCGTAGGAGATCACCTTGCCCACCATCGAATCGTAGTTGGGCGGGACCGTATAGCCCTGGTACACATGTGAGTCGACGCGGATACCGGGCCCGCCGGGCGGATGGTAAGAGGTGATCTTGCCGGGCGACGGCGTGAACTTGTACGGGTCCTCGGCGTTGATGCGGCATTCCAGCGCGTGGCCGCGAAACTGGATGTCGCGCTGGCGGAAGGGAAGCTTTTCTCCTGCTGCGATGCGGATCTGCGCCTGCACGATGTCGATGCCCGTGATCATTTCGGTGACCGGGTGCTCGACCTGCACGCGGGTGTTCATCTCGATGAAGAAGAACTCGCCATTCTCGTAAAGGAACTCGAACGTGCCCGCGCCGCGGTAGCCGATCTTCTTGCAGGCCTCCACGCAACGCTCGCCCATTCGGTCGCGCACCCGCGTGGACAGATCCGGGGCCGGCGCTTCCTCGATGACTTTCTGGTGGCGGCGCTGCATCGAGCAGTCGCGCTCGCCGAGGAACACTGCGTTCTTGTGCTCGTCGGCGAGCACCTGGATCTCGATATGGCGCGGGTTCTCGAGGAATTTCTCCATGTACACCGTGGGATTGGAGAATGCCGCCTGGGCCTCCTGCTTGGTCAGGCCGACCGCGTTCAGCAGGGCCGCCTCGGTGTGCACGACGCGCATGCCGCGCCCGCCGCCGCCTCCCGAGGCCTTGATGATCACCGGGTAGCCGACCTTGCGGGCGATCTTGACGATTTCGGCGGGCGTATCGGGCAATGCCCCTTCCGAGCCCGGCACACACGGTACCCCCGCCTTGAGCATGGCGGCCTTGGCACTCACCTTGTCGCCCATCAGGCGGATGTTGTCGGGATACGGGCCGATGAACACGAAGCCGGATTTCTCCACTTTGTCGGCGAAATCGGCGTTTTCCGACAGGAAACCGTAACCGGGGTGGATGGCCTCGGCATCCGTGACCTCCGCAGCGCTAATGATCGCCGGGATGTTCAGGTAGCTCTGTGCCGCGGGCGCCGGGCCAATGCAGACTGATTCGTCCGCGAGCTTGACGTACTTGGCTTCGGTATCGGCTTCCGAGTGCACGACCACCGTGCGGATCCCGAGCTCGCGGCATGCGCGCTGTATCCGAAGGGCGATTTCGCCCCGGTTGGCGATGAGGATCTTCCCGAACGTGGGCATCAGGCGATGATGAACAGCGGCTGGCCGTACTCCACCGGCTGGCCGTTCTCGACCATGATCGCCTTCACGGTGCCGGACTTGTCGCACTCGATCTCGTTCATGAGCTTCATCGCCTCGATGATGCAGATGATCTGGCCTTCCTTGACGCTC
Organism: Betaproteobacteria bacterium; assembly: GCA_039931715.1. GTDB lineage: Bacteria > Pseudomonadota > Gammaproteobacteria > Burkholderiales > SG8-39 > SZAS-79. The sequence goes on along the minus strand of JBDTRN010000001.1, from coordinate 20,136 downwards.
TGGCCGACTTCGACGAACGGCTTCGCGTCGGGCGAAGGGGTCCGATAGAAGGTGCCCACCATCGGTGACTTGACCGGGTGGCCGGCGGGCGGGGCGTCGGGCTGGTCCACGGCGAGCGCCGCTGGTGCCGGTGGTGGGGGTGCCATGGGCTGCGGAGCGGCAGGAGCGGGGGCCGCCGCCGCAGCGACGCCCGCGCTCTTCACGATCCTGACCTTCTCCTCGCCTTCCGTGATCTCCAGTTCGGCGATGCCGGACTCTTCGACGAGGTCAATGAGCTTCTTGAGTTTCCTGAGGTCCATGTCGTTACTCCTGGCCGCGCAGCAACGCGTAGGCGAGTGCGAGGTCGTAACCGCGACTGCCGAGCCCGCAGATGGTGCCCACTGCGATGTCCGACAGGTACGAGCGGTGCCGGAACTCTTCGCGGGCATGGATATTCGAAAGGTGCACTTCGATGAACGGAATCCTGACTGCGGACAAAGCGTCGCGGATGGCCACGCTTGTATGGGTGTACGCGGCCGGATTGATGACTATAAAGCCCACGCCCTCCCGGCCTGCCGCCTGGATGCGATCGACAATCTCGCCTTCGTGGTTGCTCTGGAAGCAAGCAACTTCCACCTGCGCCTGGCGTGCGGCGTCCGTTAGGCGGCGATCGATATCCTCGAGCGATTCGCCGCCGTAGATTTCGGGCTCACGCCGGCCGAGTAAGTTGAGGTTCGGGCCGTGAATAACCCAAATCGGGGCATCTGGTCTGGAATCCGGCTTTTTCATGCTTTTACCCGCAGTTCGTACCATTTTACCGGATTTTGGTGTCGTTGTTTGCCGTCGAGGTCGTCAGGCCTGAAGCGCTTCGAGCGCCTGGCGTTCGATTTTCTGCTGGGTGACGGCCCCAAGGTTGCGATGGGTCACGCGTCCCTTCCGATCGAGCACCACCGTAAACGGAAGGGCTCCACTCGGATTCCCCAGCTCGCGCACCAGGCTGAGCGCGTTGGGGTCGGCGATGAGGATAGGGTAGCTGATCGGCACGTTACGCACAAATTGCGCCACTTTCACCGCCTGATCGATGGCAATCCCGACAAATTCCACCCCCGACGGAAGCAGTTTTGCGCGCGCCGCTACCAGCGCTGGAATTTCCTCACGGCAAGGCGGGCACCAGGTGCCCCAGAAATTGACGACCAGCACGCGATCACTCCAGTCGTGGAGGCTGCGTGACACGCCGCCGAGATCGGCGAAGCGCGCACTGCGCAACGGTTCGGCGTCGGCAGGGGCGTGCCACGCCGAAACCCCCCACCCGGCGAGCGCAGCGAGCCCCCCGACGCCCAGCACGGCGAGCGCATCACGCCGGCTCGGCACGCTTGACCTCCAACATGGCGCTGACCTCGGGGATGCCGGCGCGGTCCATCACCCGCCCCACCTGGGTCGTTTTCAGGGCGATGCGCTCATCGCGCGCATCGTAGATGGACAGCTTTACAGTGGCGCCTTCCCACTCAAGCTCGAGCACCGTCACTTCGCGCGCCCGGTCGCCGGAATAACGGCGTGCCTCGGACGAGGAAAAAGGAATGCTGCGATTGAGAAGGAAGATCTCGACATCCTTGCAGCTGTCCGGGAAGAGCTGCAGCTCGATGTCCGCATACGGCCCGGCGATCCCTTTGAGCACCGGGCCGGTGAGGTAGGGGGAAAACTCCTCCAGCTCGCGCATCATCGATAACGCAACCCGGCGCAGGTGCTGTATCCGATCCGGGTGCTCGTCGGCCTGGTACAGCTCAAAATACGCGCGCAGCGCGGCTTCGACCTCTTCGTTGCCGGGCAGCGCCTGCTTGTCGGTGGCACCCAGCTGGCGCGCCGCCTTGCGCTTGGCGAGGGCGAAATTGTCGACTCCGCCTTCGGCCATGATGCGTGCGGCCGCGGCGGCAATGGCGTCGCGCATGCCATTCTGTCTGGTGCGGTTGCGGCTCATCGGGGAAGTCCGAAGGTGGGTCCGGCAGTGTCGGTAAACAGTGGCGAAAACAGCGGCAAATCATACGCCCTGCGCCGGGCGGCCAAGCCAAATCGAATACAATCGCCGCTTTTACGCCGCCCCTCCAGCGGATGCCCGCCCAACACCTCCATATCCTCGGCATTTGCGGCACCTTCATGGGTGGCCTCGCCGCCCTCGCCCGTGCCGCCGGGTTTCGCGTCACCGGGTGCGATACCGGGGTGTATCCCCCGATGAGCGACCAGCTCCGGCGGCTGGGAATAGACATCGTGGAAGGCTACTCGGCCGACCAGATCGCGCTGCGACCCGACGTGTGGGTGGTGGGCAATGTGGTGTCGCGGGGCAACCCGCTCATGGAAGCCATACTCGACCGGGGCGACGCCTACACGTCCGGCCCGCAATGGCTGGGCGAGCATCTTTTGCCGGGCAAGCACGTGCTCGCGGTCGCCGGCACGCATGGCAAGACCACCACCTCGTCCATGCTGGCGTGGATCCTCGAACACGCGGGTCTGAATCCCGGCTTCCTCATCGGCGGCGTGCCTCTGGATTTTGACGTTTCGGCGCGGCTTACCGCGGCGCCCCTTTTCGTCATAGAGGCCGACGAGTACGACACGGCGTTTTTCGACAAGCGATCGAAGTTCCTTCATTACCGTGCCACGACCGCAGTCCTGAACAACCTTGAGTTCGATCATGCCGACATTTTCAACGATCTCGCAGCGATCGAGCGGCAATTTCATCATTTCGTGCGGACAATACGCAGTTCGGGACGCCTCATTGTCAATGCGCGGGACGACGCCCTGCGGCGCGTCCTCAAGAAAGGGGTCTGGACGCCGATCGAGTATTTCGGTGCGGACGAAGACTGGAATGCAGAGCCCGCTGACCAAGACGGGCGCTTCAAGGTCACGCGTGCAACAGTCGCGCTGGGTACGGTGCAGTGGACCATGCAGGGTGAACACAGCCGGATGAATGGCCTTGCGGCGATCGCCGCGGCCGCCCACGCCGGCGTCGAGCCGGCGCGCGCGATCGCTTCCCTGGCGGAATTCCGCGGCGTGAAGCGGCGCATGGAACTGCGCGGCGTGGTGGGCGAAGTGGCCGTGTACGACGACTTCGCCCATCACCCCACTGCCATCCGGATGACTTTGGAAGGGTTGCGCCGCAAAGTGGGCAGCGCCCGGATCCTCGCAGTGCTCGAGCCGCGCTCCAACACCATGAAGCAGGGCGTCATGAAGGCGGCCCTGCCGGGCAGCGTCGCCCAGGCCGATCGCGTGTTCGTGTTTGCCGCGGACCTGGGATGGGACGCACGCGAGGTTTTCGCGCCCGCGGGCGCGAAGGCAGCCTGCTTCGAGGATCTCGATTCGCTGGTCGAAGCGGTGATCGCGCAGGCGCAGCCCGGCGACCAGGTGGTGGTGATGTCGAACGGCGGGTTTGGAGGGGTTCACGGCAAGCTTCTCGCGCGGCTCGCGCAGTGATCCTGTACCTGCATGGATTCAACAGTTCGCCTACATCCCACAAGGCTCGAACGATGGCGGCCTACATGGAAAACCTCGGGCTTGCCGGCAGCTTCGTTTGCCCGGCGCTTCCCCACTGCCCCGAACAGGCAGTCGCGCTGATCGAATCGCACCTCCGCGCCCAAGGCGCGCACGCGGTGACGATGGTAGGTAGTTCGCTTGGCGGGTATTACGCGACCTGGGCGGCGGAAAAATACGCCTGCCGCGCGATCCTGATCCAGCCGGCGGTTTTCCCGCACGTGGGCCTCGAGCAATCGCTGGGTCGCCAGCAGAATCTCTACACCGGCGAAGAATACGAGCTGACTCGAGCCCACCTGCAGGGATGGCGCGACCTGTGGGTGGACGAGGTGAACCCGGAGCGCTACCTGTTGCTGCTCGAAGCGGGCGACGAAGTCCTCGACTACCGCGACGCTGTGCGCCGGTACGAGGGCGCGCGGATGGTTCTTCGCGAGGGCGGGGACCACACGCTTGCGAGCTTTCCCGAGCACTTGCCGCGCATGCTTGCCTTCGCCGGGCTCATCCCCTGATTTCCTTCCACGGCGTGGCGGTGCCGCCCAGCGAATAGCGCGCGATCGCCTTTGCCTCGAAGTCGAATCCCAGCCCGGGGCGTGTTGGCAGCGTGAGCATTCCGTCCTTGAACTCGAGCTGGGTGTCGACGAGGCGGCGGAAATTGAGCACCTGGTCGTCGGTGAAGAATTCCACCATGCGCGCATTCGGGGTGGCGGCCACGAGGTGCACGTGCAGGTCGTGGAACCAGTGTGGGCAGACCGTGACCCCATAGCTCGCGGCGGTGGCGGCAATGCGGCGCCACTCCGTGATGCCGCCGCAAACGGCGGCGTCGTGCTGCAGGATGGCGGCGCCACCTTTTTCCATGAGTTCCTTGAAATACCAGCGCCCCACGCCGATCTCGCCGGTGGCGACGGTGACCTTAGTCGCCTTTGCCAGGCGGGCGTGGCTGTCGATGTCATCCGGCCCGAAAGGCTCTTCTATCCAGTACGGATCGTATTTCTCGTAGCGTTTCAGGTGCTCGAGCGCCGTGGGCAGGTCCTGCCAGGCGTTGTTGGCATCGAGCGTGAGCAGCACGTCCGGGCCGATTGCCTCGCGCGCCGCGCGCACGCGGGCCTCTTCCTCTACCGGCGACAGGCGGCCGACCTTCATCTTCACGGCCTTGAACCCCAGCTTCACATACCCGGCCATTTCGGCGCCAAGCCTGGCGGGCGTTTTCCCCTCCAGGTAGTACCCGCCGGAGGCGTAAGCGGGAACCGCGTTTGCGGCGAAGCCCCCGAGGTAGCGATGCAGCGGCAGCTTCACGCTGCGCGCGTTGAGGTCCCACAGCGCGTTGTCGACGATGCTGAGGGCGCGCATGACTGCGCCGGAGCGCCCCTGCAGCAACGCCTCCTGGAACATTTCCTGCCACAACCCTTCGGTTCGGGTCGACTCCTGCCCAAGTAGCCCGGGCGCAAAGAGGTCGGTGACCGCTTTTTCAACCAGGTCGCCGGCCGACGAACCGGCGTAGCAGAAGCCCAGGCCCTCGACGCCCTCGGCCGAGCGAACCTTGACCAGCCCGTAGTCGCGCGCACTGACGCTGCGTGTGGCAAAGGCGGTCACGTGGTCGAGCGGTATCCGGACAGTGCAGACGGAAATCGAGGCGATCCTGGGCATGGGGCTTCCCTTACTGGAATGGCGCGAGAGCCGAAAAGGATAACGCAGCGGGACGGGCACCCGCGTAAAATTGGCGCCCTTTTCAAATGTGGCAGCGATGCATCTCCTTTACGAGGAAGACGGCGACCTCAAGGTCGGAACGGTCCTTTCACCCGGCACGGCCTCCTACCAGGTCGAGGCCCCGCATGGGAGGCGCACGAAGGTAAAGGCTTCCAACGTGCTGCTCTCGTTCGATGCACCGGGCGCTGCGGAACTGCTGGCGGGCGCCACCGCTTACGCCGAAAAGCTCGACGCCGATTTCCTGTGGCAGTGCGCCGGTCCGGCGGAGTTCGGATTTCGGGACCTTGCTCGGGAGTATGTGGGCCATGAGCCCGATGCCGTGGAAGCTGCCGGCATCCTGCTCAAATTGCATGCCGTGCCGATGTATTTCTATCGTCGCGGCAAGGGCCGGTTCCAGGCCGCGCCCGAGGCCACCCTCAAAGCCGCGCTGGCGGGGATGGAGAAAAAGCGCCTGCAGGCCGAAAGGGCGTCGGCTTACACCGCGATGCTCGTCAAAGGCGAGTTCCCGCAGGAATTGCTGGCGATGCGCGACGAGCTGCTCTATCGGCCGGACCGTAACAAGGTGGAGGCCAAGGCGGTCGATGCGGCCTGCAAGGAATCCGGCCTGTCCGTGGCGAGGCTGTTCGAGCGCGCCGGTGCCCTGCCCTCGAGCCACGACTACCACCTCAGCCGGTTCCTGTTCGAATACTTCCCGGGCGGCACGCGTTTTCCCACCCATGTCCCGGCGCTCCTGCCCGAGGACCTGCCGCTGGCCGAGGCGCCCGTGTTTTCACTCGACGACCTCGGGACGTCCGAGATCGACGACGCCTTTTCGGTGCGCCGCGTTTCCGACGCGGAGTGGCGCATCGGCGTTCATATCGCCGCCCCGACGCTGGGGTTCGCGCCGGGTTCGCCGCTGGACGCCATTGCGCGCGAGCGGCTGTCCACCGTGTACATGCCCGGCCAGAAGATCACCATGCTGCCCGAGGACGTCATCGCGCAGTTTTCGCTCGATGCCGGCACTGAGCGGCCGGCGGTGTCGATCTACTTCAACGTCGCCGCCAGCGATTTTTCCATCCGCGGCCACCACTCGCGCCTTGAGCGCGTCAAGGTGGCGGCCAACCTGCGGCACGCCCACTACACCGCGCTCAACAGCACGCTGCCGGCCGGCATGCGGGCGGGCCTGGGGTATGAGGAAGAGCTTGCGACGCTGTGGCAATTCGCCAACGCCCTTGAAGCCGGGCGCGGCAAGCCCAGCGTCAACGCCGGAATGGTCGATTACAATTTCAGCGTGGAAGGCGACCGCGTCGAGATCACGCCGCGCAAGCGCGGCGCGCCGCTCGACAAGTTGGTTTCCGAACTCATGATCCTGGCCAATTCGACCTGGGGCGGGCTGCTCGCCGAGCGCGATGTCGCGGCCCTGTACCGGGTCCAGTCCTCGGGCAAGGTGCGCATGAGCGTGCACGGCGAAGCGCACGAGGGGCTCGGCGTGTCCTGCTATGCGTGGATGAGCTCGCCGCTGCGTCGCTATGTGGACCTCGTCAACCAATGGCAGCTCTCGGCCAGCATTGCCGGCAGGCGCGCTCCCTTCGCACGCAATTCCGACAGCCTGCTTTCGACCCTGCGCGCGTTCGAAGTCGTGTATGCCCGCTACGATGAGCACCAGCGCGACATGGAGCGCTATTGGTGCCTGCGCTGGCTGCAGCAGGAGAAGGCATCCCTCGTCGAGGCGGTCGTGCTGCGCGAGGCCACCGCGAGGATCGAGGGGCTGCCTCTGGTGGTGCGCGTCCCCTCGCTGCCGCAACTTGAGCCCGGTGCGCGGGTCGAACTCGAGGTGGGCGACATCGACCTGCTCGACAAATCCGTGTTGTGCACCTGGCGCCGTACCATCGAGGCTCCCGTGGAAACGCTGGAGGTCGCGCGGGAAACCCTTTAATGCGACTACAATATCCGCTCTTCAATGCACGAGGCAGCTTTGCCGGCCGCTAGGGCGAATCCCTTGACGCGCCAACCGGCGCGCAATTCCGCGCCCCTCCACGCTCAGGTTGCTCAGACGTGGGCGGGGATGGACCGCCAGTCCCGTTTGCTGACGGGATGCGTAGGCGTTTCCCTCGTGCTGCACGCCATCCTGCTGTCCGTCCACTTCCGCTTCCCCGAAGCGATCAAATTCAAGTCCGCCCAGCCCCTCGAGGTAATCCTGGTCAACGCCAAGACCAAGGAAAAGCCGGTCAAGGCACGAGCGCTGGCGCAGGCGAACCTCGATGGCGGCGGCAATACCGACCAGGACCGCCGCGCCAAAACGTTCGCCCCGGTCACCAAGGCGGTCGAGCCCGGCAAGGACCTCGCCCAGGCGCAGAGCCGCGTCAAGGAACTCGAGGCGCAGCAGCAGCAATTGCTGGCGATGGCCAAGGCCTCCCCCCCGGTGTCGGCGCGCGAGGCACCGAGCCCCCTGCCGACCCCGGAACCGGCGCCGGCGGTGTCTGGCCGCGATCTGCGCGACCTCGCCCTGGCGGCCATGAAGCTGCAGGCGCAAATCGACAAACGCCACGAGGAGTACCAGAAGCGGCCGCGCAAGCAGTTTATTGGCGCCAATGCTTCCGAATACCGTTTTGCCCAGTACGAAGAGGAATGGCGCAACAAGGTCGAGCGGGTCGGCACGCTCAACTACCCGGCCGAAGCGCGCGGCAAGGTCTACGGCAACCTGCGCCTCGAAGTCACGCTGCGGCCGGACGGAAGCGTCGAATCGGTGCGGCTCGACCGCTCTTCCGGCCTCAAGGTGCTCGATGACGCTGCCTTCCGCATCGTGCGCATGGCGGCGCCGTACGGCGCGTTCCCCCCCGACATCCGCAAGGACACCGACCTGCTCGTCATCACGCGCACCTGGTTCTTCGGGCAGGGCGACGCAATCTGGACCAAGCGGGACTAGGGTGCCTGACCGCTATGCGGTGATCGGCAACCCGGTCGCGCACTCGCGCTCGCCGTGGATCCACGCGCGATTCGCCGCCCAGACAAGCCAGACCCTCGAGTACAGCACCCTGCTCGCTCCTCCCGACGGTTTCGCGGCCACGGCGGACGAGTTCCGGGCGCACGGCGGCAAGGGACTTAACGTGACGGTGCCCTTCAAGGAAGCGGCCTACGCGTTTGCCGAAACCCTGTCCGCACGTGCCCGATCTGCTCGGGCAGTCAATACGTTGCTCTTCGCGGACGGGGTCCACGGCGACAACACCGATGGGTGCGGCCTGACGCGCGACCTCGACATCAACCTGCGCTTTCCGGTCGCCGGCCGGCGGGTCCTGCTCCTGGGAGCGGGCGGTGCCGCACGAGGAGTGTTGCTGCCGCTGCTCGAGGCCGGCCCGGCCGCGCTCACGGTCGCCAATCGCACGCCCGAGAAGGCGAGCCGGATGGTCGCCGATCTGCCGGAGACGCAACGTGGCCTGCCGCGTTCCTGCGGGTTCGCCGACCTCGCCGGTGAGCGCTTCGACCTCGTCATCAACGCCACTTCGAGCGGGCTCAGCGACGCGCCACTGCCGCTGCCGGCGCGGCTGTTCACGCGCGAGTCGCTGGCATATGAAATGGTGTATGGGCGCGAAACCGCGTTCATGCGCGTGGCGCGCGCCGAGGGCGCGTACCACGTGGCGGACGGCCTCGGGATGCTGGTCGAGCAGGCGGCCGAGTCGTATTTCCTGTGGCGCGGCGTTCGGCCATCGACGGCCCCAGTGCTGGCCGAACTGCGCGCCGGCTGAAGCGAAATGCGGTTTTCGGCTGCTGCCTGGAAAACTTTCTGCTACCTCCTCGGGGCGTCCGTGCTTGCGGTGATGCTGGTGCAGGCGTGGTTCTTTGCCCACGTTTGGTGGTGGTCGGCGCATAACCCGTCGTCCACGGCTTTCATGCAGGCCCGCCTGGCCGCAGTCCAGCAAAAGGCCCCCAGGGCGAGCCTCAGGCACCAGTGGGTCGCCTACGAAAGGATTTCCGCCAACCTCAAGCGCTCGGTCATCGCCGCCGAAGACGCCAAGTTCGTCGACCACGAGGGTTTCGACTGGGAAAGCATCCAGAAGGCGCTCGAAAAAAACGAACGCAAGGGCAAGGTCGTGGCCGGCGGCTCGACCATCAGCCAGCAACTCGCGAAGAACCTGTTCCTGTCGGGCAGCCGGTCGTGGTTGCGCAAGGGCCAGGAAGCAGTCATCACATGGATGCTCGAGTCGGCGATGAGCAAGCGGCGCATCCTCGAGGTGTACCTGAACGTGGCCGAATGGGGCGACGGAGTCTTCGGCGCCGAAGCCGCCGCGCGCCACTACTTCGGCGTGCCGGCAGCGCAGCTTTCCGCGCAACAGGCCGCGTGGCTGGCCGCGATCCTGCCGTCGCCACAGCGTTACGACCGCAATCGCGGCTCCTCGTGGGTGGCCAGGAAAACCGAAATCATCCTGGTGCGAATGCCGGGCGCGCAGATCCCCTGAGATAGCGCGCGTTGTCGCGGGGGTTTCCGGTTTCGCGCCCTGCGAGCTTTCTCTACAATGACCCCCCCTTCCTAACGGCCCGCAACGGCCCGGGCACGAATGCCATGGCCGACCTTGCCAACCGGCTCGAAATCGAAGACCTGCAGGACAACTTGCACGCGGTGCAGGAGCTCCTCCAGCACTACGATTTCGAGCACGACTCCGACCGGGACGCTGCCGATTTCTCCGCCTCGCGGGCCGGTGGTGCAGTAACCGACCCGAACATGGATGCGCTGCGAAGCAAGCTGGAGCACCTCCATCCGGCCGATATCGCCTTCATCCTGGAATCGCTGCCGTTGCGCGAGCGGCTGTTCGTCTGGGACCTCGTCAAGGCCGGCCGCGACGGAGAGATCCTCCTTGAAGCCTCAGACGCGGTGCGCGAAACGCTCATCGCCAGCATGGATTCCGATGAGCTGGTGGCAGCGGCCGAGACGCTCGAAGCCGACGAGCTCGCCGACCTCGCGCCGGACCTGCCCGAAGAGGTCATCCAGGATGTGATCCTGTCCCTGCCGTTGGAAGAGAGGGAGCAGCTGCGCGCCGCGATGTCGTATTCCGACGGTTCGGTCGGTGCGCTGATGGATTTCGACATGGTGACGGTGCGCGAGGACGTCACGCTGGAAGCCGTGACGCGCTACCTGCGCCGCATGGACGAGCTCCCCGGCCACACCGACCAGCTTTTCGTCATCGATCGCGACCAGAAACTCAAGGGCGCCCTGCCACTCGCGCGGCTGATCGTATCCGACCTTGAATCGGAAGTCGGCAGGGTGATGGTGCCTGAGCTGATCACCTTCAGCCCGCAGGACGACGCCGACGACGCGGCGCAGGCGTTCGAGCGCTACGACCTGGTCTCGGCGCCCGTCGTCGACGATTCCGGCCGGCTGGTGGCGCGGCTCACCGTCGACGTGGTGGTGGATTACATCCGCGATTCGAGCGCCGAGCAGGTCCTCGCCGAAGCCGGCCTCTCGGAGGAGGAGGACATCTTTGCGCCGGTGTGGGACAGTTTCCGCAACCGCTGGGCGTGGCTTGCGGTGAACTTGGTCACCGCGTTTATCGCCTCGCGCGTGATCGGCGCGTTCGAGGGTTCGATCGAGAAACTCGTCGCGCTGGCCGCGCTCATGCCTATCGTCGCGGGCATCGGCGGCAACTCCGGCAACCAGACGACCACTATGATCGTGCGGGCGCTTGCGCTGGGCCAGCTGCAGTCACATTACTGGCGCAAGCTGCTCAACAAGGAGCTCGGTGTCGCGCTGCTCAACGGACTGGTCTGGGGCGGACTGCTGGGCGCCCTGGCCTGGTACCTCTACGACAGCAAGGCGCTGGGCGCTGTAATGACGCTCGCCATGACCCTGAACCTCGTGCTGGCGGCCTTCATGGGGGTCGCGATCCCGTATGCTCGGCAGAAGTTCGGCAAGGACCCCGCGGTAGGGTCGAGTGTCCTGATCACCGCCTGCACCGACTCGGGCGGGTTCTTCATTTTCCTCGGCTTGGCGACCCTATTCCTGCTTTAGTCCCGTCCACGCAGCGGCGAGTCGCCTGGCGGCGTGTACCTGCGATTTCAGCCCGAAGTCGAACAACGCCACCCGATCGGCCATGAGCGCCTCGGCCAGCGAAGCCGCGTCGGCGGGTTCAAGTTCGAGGTAGGCATCGGCCTCGCCGCGCTCGGCGGCGATGCGCATGCCCTGCTTGCGCGCGAGATGCATCATGGCGCCATTCTCGGACAGGCAATGCATGAACAACGTCGGCACGCCCCAGTTGCGCGCGTGGGTATGCGCCCTCGCGAGGAGCGCACCCCCCATGCCGAGCCCGCGGCAGGCAGGCAGGACCGACACGCCGAGTTCGGCATAGGCACCGGCGCGGGCAAGGTGCGCCACGGCCGCAAGGCGCATGTCGTCGCCGTAGACCGCGAAAACCGCGTCGCGCTCGAAATCGATGCGCGTCGCATAGTCGCCGATCGCGTGGTCCGACAAGGTGATGCCGAAGCGCAATCGCCGGTCCTCGGCCCCGAGTGCGAGGAAGTGCTCCACCAGGATGCCGCGCTGCAGGCGGGACAGTTCCTTGGTGACAATATTTATTACGCGGCCGGTTTGCATGGACTATGGACCATGCCAGGCATTCTTTGTTCCAGCTAGGCGAGCGATTGCAGCGCCTCTTTCGCGGCTGCCAGGGTCGCCTCGATTTCGGCCGGGCCATGCGCGGAGGAAACGAAGCCAGCTTCGAACGCAGAGGGGGCAAGGTAAACGCCGCGCGCCAGCATCGAGTGAAAGAAGGTGTTGAACCGCTCGCGGTCCGAGCGCATGACTTCGGCGAATCCGCTCGGCGGGCTGGCGCTGAAATAAATGCCGAACATGCTGCCCACGCATTGGGCCGACAGCGGCACGCGCGCGCTCTTGCCCAGCGCGACCAGTCCCTCGGTGAGAGCCCGGGTGGCGTCCTCGATGCCTTTCACGAAGCCCGGCCGGGTCACAAGCCTGAGCGTCGCGATCCCGGCGGCCACCGCCACCGGGTTGCCCGACAGCGTGCCGGCCTGGTAGACGGGCCCGAGTGGCGCGATTTTCTGCATGATGTCGCGGCGCCCGCCGAATGCCCCCACTGGCAGGCCGCCACCGATCACCTTGCCGAGCGTGGTGAGGTCGGGCCGCACGCCGTAGCGCGCCTGCGCGCCACCGAGGGCGACGCGAAACCCGGTCATGACCTCGTCGAAAATAAGGACCGCGCCGTGGCGCGTGCACTGCTCGCGCAATGCCTCCAGAAAGCCTGGCGCCGGCAGGATGAGGTTCATGTTGCCGGCGACCGGCTCGACGATGACGCAGGCGATCTCTGCGCCGCGAGCGGCGAACAATGCCTCCAGCTGTGCGGTATCGTTGTAGTCGAGCACCACGGTGTGTCTGGCGATGTCCTCAGGCACCCCCGCCGAGCTCGGCTGGCCGAAAGTGAGCGCGCCCGAGCCAGCCTTCACCAGCAGGCCGTCGGCATGGCCGTGATAGCAGCCCTCGAATTTAACGATTGCCGCGCGACCGGTGTAGCCGCGCGCGAGGCGGATGGCGCTCATGGTGGCCTCGGTGCCGGAGGACACCAGGCGCACCATTTCGATCGACGGAACGAGCTCGCAGATCAGCTCGGCAAGTTCGATCTCGGCCTCGGTCGGCGCGCCGAAGGACAGCGCACGCCCGGCCGCCGCCTGCACCGCTTCCACCACTTCAGGATGTGTGTGGCCTGCCACCATGGGGCCCCACGAGCCCACGTAATCGATGTAGCGCTTGCCATTGGCGTCCCACAAGTACGCGCCCGAGGCGCGTTCGAAGAACAGCGGTGTGCCACCGACGGCGCGAAACGCGCGCACCGGCGAATTGACGCCGGCCGGGATGCGTACCTGGGCGCGCTGGAAAAGCTCCTCGTTGCGATCGCTCATGCATTTTCCTTTTCAAACAGGCGGCGGTATGCCTGCGCCCGCGCTGCCACGTCGGCGGCGCCGAACAGGTCGGAAATCACCGCCACGCAGTCGGCCCCGGCGGTAATGACGGCAGCGGCGTTGTCCATGGTGATCCCGCCGATGGCCACCAGCGGCACGCCGAGATTGCGGGCCGCACCGAACAGCTCCAGTGGCGCACGGGTTGCCGCCGGCTTGGTGACCGAGGCGAACACACTGCCGAACGCCACGTAATCGGCGCCCTCGGCGAGGGCTGCGCGGGCGGCGTCGAGACTGCCGTAGCAGGAGGCGCCCAGCAGCTTGCCTGGCAGCAGGCGGCGCGCCGCTGCGACCGCCCCGTCGTCCCGCCCCACATGCGCGCCATCGGCGTCGATCTGGGCGGCGAGGGCGGCATCGTCGTTGACGATGAGCGGCACGCCGCGCGACCGGGTCAGGCCGAGGAGCGCCTCCGCCTGCTGGCGCCGCAGACCGGTGTCGGCGAGCTTGTTGCGGTACTGGAGCACGGTAATTCCACCCTTGAGCGCAGCGGACACCATGCGTAGCAGGGCCTCCGTGGATGGCTCATCGGGCGTGATCGCGTACAGCCCCTTCACGCGTTCTCGTTGCCGCTGTCGGGCTCGGCTTCTTGCTCGTCGGCTTCGCGCGCCCAGAAAAAGCGATCGGGCAGGTGCTGGCCCATGCCGGGGCGAAACCCGTGCGCAAGCGCCTGCCAAGTGTATTCCTGCGCCTCCTTCACCGCTTCGGGCACGTCCAGCCCATTGGCCATGGTGGCCGCGATCGCCGAGGCCAGCGTGCAGCCCGAGCCATGGAAGCTTCCAGGCAGGCGTTTCCAGCGGTCGCTGCGCACGATGCCGGATTCGCCGTAGAGGACGTTGATTACTTCGGGCGTGTTCTCGTGCGTGCCGGTGATCAGGACGAACTCGCATCCGAGCCCGACCAGGCGCGAGGCGCATTCCTCGAGCGCCGGGTCGTCGGCGTCCTCGTCCTCTTCGGCGAGGCGGCGCGCCTCCATGCTGTTGGGCGTGAGCACCGTCGTCTGCGGCACGATCAGTTCGCGCATGGCGATGATCATGTCCTCGCTGGCGAGTGAGTCGCCCCGCCCGGAAGCGAGCACAGGGTCCATGATGACCGGCACCGAGGGGTAATCCGAGATGATCTCGGCGATGGCTGTGACGTTCTCGACTGAACCGAACACGCCGAGCTTGAACGCAGCCACCGGCATGTCCTCAAGGAGCTTCCTCGCCTGGTCGACCACCCAGTCGCTGTCGATCGCGAGCATGTCGTCGACGCCGCGCGTGTCCTGCACGGTGATCGCTGTGATCACCGACAGGGGGTGACATCCCATGCTTGCAAGCGTGAGCAAGTCGGCCTGGACGCCGGCGCCGCCGGTGGGATCGGAGGCCGCGAAACTCAGGACGATCGGCGGAAGGGAAGGCATAGGGGAGGATCGACGCTTGCCGCGTGGCGCGCCGCGCGTGCGCGGCGGCGCGAGGGACTCGCGGATAAGTTAATATGCCGGGCCATTTTAACTCACCCCGTTCCGCACTCATGGCCGAAAACACCGAATACCGCAGCTGGATGTGCCTCATCTGCGGCTGGATTTACGACGAGGCCGCCGGGCTTCCCGAGGAAGGCATCGCAGCGGGAACGCGCTGGGAGGACGTGCCGATCAACTGGACCTGCCCGGAATGCGGCGCACGCAAGGACGATTTCGAAATGGTGGAGATCTAGCCGCCCGCGTTGCGTATTTCCTTGCGCTTTGTGACGCACGCCATACACTTCGTTTGCACGCGGCCCGGACCCTTCCCGGCCCGGAGCGTCCGCGACCTTGCCTTGAATTCACATTAGCACCTAGTATTCAAACGGTTCCGCGCCGGCTTTCGGGGCGGACGGGGGGCGCGAAAACAACGGGGGCAGGCATGACAGACACGGCTTCCGCAGCGAACGAAAGCCTCGCCGGCGTGAAGGTGATGGTCATCGACGACTCGAACACCATCCGCCGCAGCGCCGAAATTTTCCTGCTGCAGGCCGGCGCGACGGTGATCCTCGCCGAGGACGGCTTTGACGCGCTGGCGAAGATCGCCGATTACCAGCCCGAAGTGGTGTTCGTCGACATCATGATGCCGCGCCTGGATGGTTACCAGACCTGCGCCCTCATCAAGAAGAACCCCAAGTTCGCCGCCACGCCGGTGGTGATGCTGTCGTCTAAAGATGGCCTTTTCGACCGCGCTCGCGGGCGTATGGTCGGGTCGAACGAGTACCTCACCAAACCATTCACGAAGGACAGCCTGCTGAAAACCGTCGGTGCGCACGTGCGCGGCGGTTCGACCGGCTGAGCTGCAGCGAGAGACCCCAATGCCGATCAACAAGATACTCGTCGTCGACGATTCGCCCACCGAGCGCCAGTTCATGCTCGAGTCGCTCTCCAAGCTCGGCTACCAGGTGGTGCTGGCCGAAAGCGGCGAGGAAGGCGTTGCCAAGGCGCGCGCCGAGTTGCCGGACCTCGTCCTCATGGACGTGGTGATGCCCGGCTCGAACGGCTTCCAGGCCACGCGCCAGATTGCCAAGGACGAGACGACCAAGCATATCCCGGTCATCATCTGCACCACCAAGTCGCAGGAAACTGACCGGATCTGGGGGTTGCGCCAGGGCGCGCGCGACTACATCGTGAAACCCGTGGACGTGAACGAACTCGCCGCGAAGATCGCAGCGCTGGCTTGACCCATGCCCAAACGCGTCAGCCTCAGGGAATTCCAGGAGGGGCTTGCCAATCGCCTCAAGGCGGCCGCCACCGAATCTGCGCCCTCCGCGCGGCTGGGGTTCGTGGCCGGCGGCAGTCATTGGCTCATGCGGCTCGACGCTTCGGGTGAAGTGATGCAGGTGCCGGAAATGCAGCGCGTGCCGCTCACCCGCGACTGGTTCCTCGGGGTCGCGAATATTCGCGGCACACTGTTCGGCGTCACCGATTTCGGCGCGTTCCTCGGCCAGGCCGCCACCGCGCGCGGTCCCGAGAGCCGCCTGCTGCTGATCGGCCAGCCGCAAGGCATGAACTGCGCGCTGCTCGTGGCCCGCCTCACCGGGCTGCGCAGCGTCGCCGCGTACGCTGAGGAGCGCGTGCCGGAACCGACGGCGGCCTGGTCGAGCGCCGCGTGGCGCGACAAAGAAGGCGTCGTATGGCGCGAACTGGAACCTGCTCCCCTGCTCGGCCAGCCCGAATTTCTCGATATCGCCGTCCATTAGCCGCACACAAGATTCTGGGAGGATTCATGGCGTTCAAACTGCCTTTCAAGCTCGGTTCCCGGCCCGCCGCCGGCGTGCCGCCCGCACCCGCGTCCCCTCGCCCCGCCGAGGCCCCCGCCGGGTCGCTGCTCGGCGGCAGAAACCTGCGGCTTGTGCTGGTCCCGGTGCTGGTGGTGCTTCTTCTCATCGCGGGCGTTCTCGTGTTCGTCAATGCGCGCGACTCCAAGCACGCCGCCCTCTACATCGCCGACGCCGGCCAGCTGCGCATGCTTTCGCAACGCCTGGCCAAGGCGGCGCAGCAGAGCCTCCTCGGCAACGCCGAGGCGTTCAAGCAGGTGGCCGCCAGCCGCGACGCGTTTTCGACCATTCTCGACCGGCTCATCCGCGGCGGTGAGGTTGCCGGCGAGCGGGTGCCCGCGTCGCCTGATCGCATCCAGCCGGCGCTGGAAACCCTGCAGCAGGAATGGCGCAAGACCGAGCAGAATGCCTCCACGCTGCTCAAGGAGCAGAAAAACCTGGTGGGGCTGGGCGCCGCAGTGGCGCAGGTGAACGGTTCCAACCCGCAGTTGCTCGACTTGGCCGAGCGTGTACAGGCCCTCAAACTACAGAACGCGGCGTCGACCCGCGAAATTTCAACTTCCGGGCAGCTCGTTATGCTGACCCAGCGGCTGGCGAAGAACGCCAATGCGCTCCTGGCCGGAGAGACCGTCGATTCGGAAGTGGCGTTCCTGCTGGGCAAGGACACGAATGAATTCCGAACCTTGCTGGCCGCGCTGCGCGAAGGCAACGCTCAGTTGCGCATCCCCCCGGCCAAGGATCCCGAGATCGTCGCCCGGCTCGAAGATCTGGCCACCGCTTTCAAGACCTACCAGGACTCCGCTTCGGCGATCCTCGGCAACATGCAGCGCCTGATCGCCGCCAAGAATGCTGCCGCGGCGATTTTCGCCGACTCCGAAAAGCTTCTGCAGGCCACCGAGCGCGTCGCGGGCGAATACGATGCCGCGCTCGCCGGAAGCGGCGTGATCTACCTCGTCCTGCTGCTGGGGCTGGCTACGGTCGTCGTCTCGGCGCTCATCGCGGTGGACTTCGTACGCGACGAGCAGCGCCGGCGCGAAGAGGCCGAGCGCCAGCAGGCGACGGTGCGGCGCCAGAACGAGCAGAACCAGGCCGCCATCCTGCGGCTCATGAACGAGATGCAGGATTTCGCCGAAGGCGATCTCACCGTGCGCGCCACGGTCAGCGAGGACATCACGGGCGCGGTGGCCGACTCGGTGAACTTCGCCATCGAGGAGTTGCGCACCCTCGTCGGGCGTATCACCACCGCTGCGGACCAAGTGACCGTGGCGTCCGATTCGGCCCAACAGACCTCCTCCCAGCTGCTCGCCGCCAACGATAAGCAGTCGCAGGAGATCAAGAACACGAGCGCACAAGTGCTGGGCATGGCGCGCACCATCAATGACGTGTCGAGCAGCGCCACCCAGTCTGCGGACGTGGCGCGTGCCTCGCTGGCGGCGGCAGAGAAGGGGCAGGAAGCGGTGCAGAACGCAATCTCGGGCATGAATGGCATTCGCGACCAGATCCAGGAGACGGCCAAGCGGATCAAGCGGCTGGGCGAGTCCTCGCAGGAGATCGGCGAGATCGTTGAGCTTATTTCCGACATCACCGAGCAGACCAACGTCCTCGCGCTGAACGCGGCAATCCAGGCTGCTTCGGCGGGGGAGGCGGGCCGCGGGTTCACCGTGGTGGCCGAGGAAGTGCAACGCCTGGCCGAGCGTTCGGGCGAGGCGACCAAGCAGATCGGCGCGATCGTGAAGACCATCCAGACCGACACCCAGGATGCGGTGACGGCAATGGAAAGGAGCACCCAGGGCGTGGTCGCGGGCGCCAAGCTGTCGGACAACGCTGGCCAGGCACTGGCCGAGATCGGCGACGTGTCGCGCAAGCTCGCCGAGCTGATCGAAACCATTTCACAGACTACCCAGACCCAGGCCAAGTCCGCGGGCGCGGTGGCTGTCAGCATGCGCAACATCCTCGGCATTACCGAGCAGGCGACCGAAGGCACCAAGCGCACCGCGCAGTCGATCGGCCAGCTGGCTACGCTCGCGCGCGACCTGAAGAGTTCGGTGGCCAACTTCAAGCTCTGACTCGTCGAAAGTGACCGCTCAATCCCCGAGGCATTCGCTGGCATGATCGACATTGGGCCGCTCAGCTGGGTCAAAAGCGAGATCGACTCCTCACTCGAGCGCTCGCGCGGCAGCCTTAAGGCGTTCGCGACGGATCCGGCCAACCGCGCGGCGCTGAAGGCGGCAAAGGCGCACCTGCACCAAGCCTATGGCGCGGTGCAGATCGTCGGCCTGCACGGCGTTTCGCGCTTTTTCGAGGAAACCGAGCGCCTTGTCGCGGAGGTCGAAAGCGGCAAGGTGGATGCGGCTCCGGCCGCTTTCGACGTGCTCGACCGCGCTACCCAGGCGATTGGAAAATACTTGTCGGAACTCCTCGACGGCCTGCCCGACCAGCCGCTGCGCCTGTACCCGCTGTTCCGCGAAATCGCGCTGTTGCGCGGCGCCAGGGATGTTTCCGAGGCCGAGCTCTATTTTCCCGACCTCTCCCTGCAGCCGCCGCCGCGGGAAGATTCGCCATTCCGGCTTTCGGCTGAGGACCGTCAAGCGTACCTGCGCGGCCAGCGCACCCGGTTCCAGCGCGGATTCCTCAAATGGCTGAAGGAGCCCGCCGACGTTGCCAGCGTTGAGGACATGATGGCCGCCGTTGACGGCATTGAGTCGATCCAGCTGGTGCCTGCGCAACGATCGTTCTGGTGGGCGGCCGGCGCGTTCTACCAGGCGCTTGCCGACGGCAGCCTGCAGCCCGAGGCCGGCGTGCGCCAGGTCTGCTCGCGGATTGAGCAGCTGATGCGCAAAATGGCCGACGCGAATACGGCCGCCCCCGAACACCTCGCACGCGAAGTCCTGTACTGGCTGGCCAGGGCTGACGTCGCCGAACTGGGATCGGAGCGAGTGCGCGCGGCGCGGCAGTCTCTCGGCCTGCAGGGCACCCTGCCCGAGACCGAGCGCGACACCGACCAGTCGGAGCGCGTGCCCACCGCCCTTGCGCTGCGTGAGCAGATCAACGCCGCCAAGGACGCGTGGAACCGGTTCGCCTCGGGTGCCGGCGCCGCGCTTGCGGTATTCGCGCGCCATGCCGATGCGATGCGTGACTCGGCGGGGCTGCTCGGCAACGCCGAGCTCGGTGGCCTTGCGCGCGAGCTTGCGATCATCGCAGCTTATCTAGTCACCCATCCGGACAGGATGAACGAGCCGCTGGGCATGGAGGTGGCGACTGCGCTGCTGCTGATCGAGAACGCGGTCGAGAACTACACGCGTCTCACGCCCGAGTTCAGCCGCCAGTCGAGGGTGATGCTTGCGCGCCTGCGCGCAACCGCGTTCGGCAAGCTCGAGCCCGACGTCACCATGAGTCTGCCGCTCATCGACGACATGATGCGCCGGGCGCAGGAGAAGCTCGCGCTGGAGGGCGCGGTCGCCGAAATGCAGGCGAACCTGCACCGTATCGAGGATGCGCTCGATGCCTACTTTCGCGATCCGGCGCGCGCCGCCCAACTCGCCGAGATCGATCCCGCCATTCACCAGGTTGCGGGTGCGCTAGCCATGCTCGGCGAAGAGGAAGCCGGCGGCGCGATGCTCCTCTGCAAGGATCGGATCCGCGCTTTCGCGATCGCCTCCGCCCCACCCGCACAGCACGAATTCGAGGAAGTCGCGCAGATCCTGTCCGGGCTGGGTT